>JAYTCO010000225.1:0-1837 GCA_043736415.1 Ferruginibacter sp.
AAACTTGGCGGGCAACATAAGTTTCCACGTGTATTAAAAGGCAAGGTGTTTGAAGAATGGAAATCATTTATCAGTAAATCAATGTAATTATTATTTATAATTACCAACCCGAAAAATTTATAAATGACGGAAGCAATTATAGCCGGATTTTTATTAGGATTGGCGCTGGTATTTTCAGTAGGCCCGGTTATTTTTACCATCATAAAACTCCGTATTAATTACGGCTTTGTAAGTGCATTTTACTTTATTTCAGGTGTTTGGTTAAGTGATATTTTTTGGGTGGTAACTGCCAATGCTACAAGTTCTTTAATGGAAAGTCTTACTGTATATAAATTACAGATAGGAACAACCGGAGGAGTATTTTTAATTGGCCTGGGATTATATTACTTGTTTTTAAAAAAATATCATTCAAAAAAAGAATTGGATGAAGGCATTACTATTGCAAGTTCTACACATGCACGGCTTTTTCTAACAGGTTTTTTAATTAATACATTAAACCCCGGTGTTATTGCCCTTTGGCTTGCTGCTGCAACAAAGTCAATAAGCAGTAGTTTAAATGAAAAGATTGTAACTTTTTCCATCTGTATAAGTATGAATATTGCTGCAGATATTTTTAAAATTAACCTTGCAGGAAAACTTAGAAATAAATTGAACGATAAAAATATCACCATCGTAAACAAAATTTCCGGCTTTATGTTTCTGGCATTTGGTATTGCGCTTATTATTGGTGTTTGGTTTACTAAAACTAAAACTGCATAAATTTTATGCGCAATTTTATTTTAATATTATTCATTTTTGCGGGTTATGTTTTAAAAGCGCAACCCTCTGATTTTATAATTTTAAAAAAGAAAAATAAAACAGTTAAAATATTTTATAAAGAATCACAAATTGAATTTGTAACTAATAACGGTATTCATAGAAATGCATTAATTAAGGATATTAAAAATGACAGTATTTTTTTACAGGAGTTTTTAATATACAGGCTTCCTACCACATTTGGTACTTACATAATTGATACGGTAGGAAGTTTTAGATATGCATATAATTACAACCAGATATATCATTTTGGGCAAGAAAATAAGAAATTTAATTTGGCAGGAAGTGGGGCGACTTTGCTCGGCGGCGGAGCCTTACTTATTCTTGCCTCCGGTGTAGTTTACCTTGTTGACAATAAAAATTTCAGCCCAACACTATTAGCTGCCGGTGCTGGTCTTGCAGCTGTCGGGTATTTTTTGAGCAAGGGTTCCAACAAAGGAATTACGATAGGCAATAAACATTACCGTCTTCTATATATTAATGCCAATGGTGTAAAAAAATGAAAAAGACCGGTAAAAGAACCTGGTGGCAAAAAGTAAAACGTTTATTACTTTGGTTATTGATTTTGCAGTTTGTTTATATCATCATCTTACGTTGGATTGATCCTCCATTTACAATCACACAAGTTGTTAGTTTATTAAAAGGCAATGGCATAAAAAGAGATTATGTATCCTACGGTTACATGAACAATTCTGCTAAACTTGCTGTAATGGCGGGGGAAGATCAACTTTTTCCTGACCACAATGGGTTTGATGTAAAAGCCATAAAACTGGCAGTGAAATACAATAAAAAGCATCCAACAAAAACAAGAGGTGCAAGTACCATTAGCCAGCAGGTTGCAAAAAATATTTTTTTGTGGCAGGGTGGTGGTTTTTTTAGAAAAGGACTTGAAGTGTATTTTACTTTTATGATTGAAACATTTTGGGGTAAGAAAAGAATTTTGCAGATGTACTTAAATGTTGCTGAAATGGGTGAAGGTATTTTTGGTATTCAGGCTGCCTCAACAAATTATTTTAATAAA
>JAYTCO010000226.1:0-4449 GCA_043736415.1 Ferruginibacter sp.
ATGGTATTTTATTTAACCATGAAAGTCCATTAAGAGGAGAAAGTTTTGTTACCAGAAAAATTACAATAGGTGTAAGTAAAATTGTAAATGGCATAAGCAACGAACCACTTTTATTGGGAAATTTAGATGCTAAAAGAGATTGGGGACATGCGAAAGATTATGTTGAGGGAATGTGGAGAATGTTGCAGCAGAAAATTCCTGAAGATTACGTTTTGGCAACCGGTGTAACCACTACAATCAGGGATTTTATAAGAATGGCATTTGGTTATGTAGGTATCAATTTAGATTTTACAGGTGAAGGTGAATATGAAAAAGGATATATAAAATCTTGCAGCAACGAGAAATACATGTTAACTAAAGGAACCCAGGTAATTGGAATACACCCACGTTATTTTAGACCAGCTGAGGTTGAATTATTAATTGGTGATGCAACAAAGGCTCATACGAAATTGGGTTGGAAACCGGTTTATGATTTGCAGATGCTTGTAGATGAAATGATGGAACAGGATTTAAAAATGGATGCCTTTCAAAATGCTTTTTAAATTATTTTTTGTATAAGCTATACTCATTGCTAATTTAGAGAATATCCCTTTTTTTAAAACAGCTTTTGGAATCTTTGATTGAAAATTTATCATCTCTAAAATTGGTGCAGGTACTGATGTTAAACTAACGTATGGAATAATGTCTTCAGGTTTTCTTAATTCTAAATTTCTACATAGGCGCCAATAGTAATCAAACACAAAAATATTTTTGAGTTTTTTAATACCTAATTTTCTTAAAAGATAAAAATTTTCAGGAATTTCTACTTCTTTAACTCTAAAAGATGATTTTGTAACTTGATCATCATGGATTCCAATATTTATTAAGGGAGAATTCAAATAAATAAACTTATTGTTTTTAGATAAATATCTAATGTAATAATCAAAATCAACAACCCATTTTATACTTTCATCATAAATTATTCCATTTTGTAAATTTTTAATTAAAGTTGTGCTAGGATGACCTATAAAGTTTTTTTTAAAAAGATTTAAAGGAGAATTTTTTAAAAGCGACAAATCCCAAGTTGATAATTTAATTGTTTTGCTCAAATTGTTATTCAGATTAATATTACAATAAGCGGAGAAGATAAAATTTACATTTCTTTGGGTGGCTTCTACAAAAGCATTTAAACTATTCTCAGAAACAAACCAATCATCTGCATGCATTATTTTAATCCATTTTCCTTTAGCTTTAAAAATAGCATAATTCCAATTAGCTGGTGAACCTAAAGAAGGTTGGTTCCAAAAATAATATAATGAAAAGTATTTTTTATAAAATCCACATACTGTTCTTAAACGCTCGTCAGGGCTATCATCTGTTATAATGATTTCAAAATTTAAGAATGTTTGTATTTGTATTGAATCTAAAAGCCTTTTTAATAAAATTTCATTTTTATAGGCAGGTATACAAATGGAAATTAATGGCTGCATATTTTACAAGAGTAAGATAATAATTATTGTAAAAAAATTAAATATTTAATGGGCAAAATTTATCTCTATAACTTTAAATATTAACTAACCAACGGACACTGAGTAAAAAAAACAATTTGAAAATCACGAATGCAATCTTTTGCATAAATGGGTTCATTATTTTGAAATTTATGATTTTCATTTTAAAGATTATATCAACAAAGAAATTGTAATACTGGAAATTAACGTTACGCAGGGTGTTTCGATTGAATTTTGGAAAAGTTTTTTTGGCGTAATCTTAAATATTTTGGAATAGATATTAACCCGAAATGTTTGGAACTTGAACAAGAAAATGCAAAAATATTTATCGGTTCTCAGGAAGATAGAAGTTTTTAAAAAATGTTGTTGATAAAATCTCTGATTCAGATATTTTAATTAATGATAATAGTCACTCTACAAAACAGGAAATAAAAAGTTTAGAAATATTATTTCCTAAAATAAAAAATGGCGGAATTTATCTTTTCGAAGATAATCAAGCTTTATATCGGTATAATTACGGTGGTGGGCTTAAAAGAAGCAGAACATATATTGAACACATAAAAAACCTTATCTATGTTATGCATTTATGGTATGCCGGAAAAAACATATGTAAAAATCATGCTTTAAAATTTTAAATTTCATCCATTCACTTATATGATTCTATAGTTGTAATAAAAAAACACAGAAAAACCAAACCTTTTAATTCTCAAAAAGGCACGTGCACAGTAGGATATCTAGAAAGTAAAAAACTGCCAATTCATAAAAAAAAGGGCATCTCCTTTTTAAAATAAAAACCCAAGTAAGACTACATATCTACAAATAATTTCAATTTAAGTTATCTAAATATTTACATTCACCCAAAATATTAAAATTGAGAAAATTTGGACTTCAAATAATCAAACTTATAAGCCTGATAAGGTATTACCAAATTAATGAGGGAGTAAAAATATTCAGGAATTTATTGTTCAGTAAAAATGGATACTATTCAATTAAAAGTACCGTTTTTAAAAATGAAATTTATTTAAGAACTGATCAATCCGATCCATTTATTTTTGAGCAGGTTTTTTGTGAGCAGCAGTATAATTATGGGCATATGCTTAGCAAAACTGATGGATGGATAATTGATGCAGGTGCAAATATTGGATTAGCTGCAATATACTTTTCAAATTTATATCCCGATGCCAAAATTCTTTGTCTTGAACCTGATACAGAAAATTTTAAATTATTAGAAAAAAACACAAGCAACTATTTAAATATAATAACTATAAATGCGGCACTGTGGCACAAGGCAGAAATGCTGAATATTTCAAATAAATTGGAAAAAAGCGCCGGCTATATAATGGAGGCAGGCAATAACAATTCTGCTGATCAAATAAAAAGTAAAACAGTAATTGAATTAATACAAGAATATAAGATTGATAAAATTTCTTTATTTAAAATAGATATTGAGGGTTCAGAAAAAGAAGTTTTTGAATTTGGTGCAGAGGCTTGGTTACCAAAATGTGATACAATAATAACAGAACTTCACGATTGGCTTAAAAAAGGTACATCTCAAGTTTTTTTTAAGACTATGTCTCAGTATGATTGGCTTACTTATGTAAAAGGCGAAAATATTATTTGCATTAAAAACTAGAAGAAATTAAACCAAAGCATGAAAAAAGAAATTGAGGAACTCTTTCGAAATATTTTTCCAAAACGGATTAAAAATTATAAATTTTTTAAAAGTAATTTTAATAATCAAAATGGATTAGAGATTGGAGGGCCTAGCTTTGCTTTTACAGAAAAAGGGTTTTTACCGCTTTATTCGGTTGTGGGTAATTTGGATGGTTGTAATTTCAGTAATCAAACTGTTTGGGAAGGGGAAATCAAGTCAGGCCTAAATTATAAATATGGAGATAGAACAGGAACTCAATTTATTTTTGATGGCGGAAATTTAGTGGAAATAGCAGACAACTCCTATGATTTTGTATTATCATGCCATAGCTTAGAACACATGGCAAATCCTATTAAAGCATTAACGGAGTGGAAAAGAATAATTAAGAATAACTCACACGTATTGCTAATACTACCTCACAAGGACAATACATTCGACAGAAACCGTCCTCTAACACATATGAATCATTTGATAAACGATTTGGAAAAGAATACTTTAGAAAATGATGCTACACATTTTCAGGAAGTACTTTCTCTTCATGATCTTTCTTTGGATGCGGGAATTAAAGATATGGAAGCTCTAAAGCTTAGAACTTTAGAAAATTATAATAATCGTTGTGTGCATCATCATGTATTTAACACGCCAATGGTAGCACAGATGGTTGATTATGCAGGGTTTGAAATATGTCAAATACAACACTTTAATCCCTTTCACATTATTTTTTTACTAAAAAAAACCAATGGAAATTTTGATAATTCTGCATTTCTTAGTCCTGAAAATAAGGCTTATCACAAACAACAATTTCCTTCAGATAAAATATGGTAAAAGCAAAAAACGTCGTGGCAGTTGTTGTCCTTTACAATCCGAATCGATTAATAATAAAAAACATTTCCACTTATTATTCTCTTTTAGAAAATGTTGTTATAGTAGATAACTCTGAGACTTCTAATGAAGAAATATTGAATGAACTTAAAAAAATGGTTAATACTCATTTAATTGTGAATTATGAAAATAGAGGTATAGCCACAGCATTAAATCAGGGGGTTGAAAAAGCTATTCTTCTTGGTGGAGAATGGATTTTAACAATGGATCAGGACTCATATTTTGAAGCTGATATGCTGAAGAATTATTTTAAATTATATAATGAAATAAATGACAAAGTAAAAATTGCAGCCTTAGGCCCAAATCATGAAAAGGAAATTAGTCTGGAGCAAATCAGTAAAGTAGAAAATTTAATAACGTCAGGCACATTATTAAATGCAGAAGTATTTAAAAAAATAAAAGGTTATGATGAAAAACTTTTTATTG
>JAYTCO010000227.1:0-10411 GCA_043736415.1 Ferruginibacter sp.
GGCGGAACAAGGACATTTACATTAACAGCGAACAATCAGCCGGGCGGATGTGTGGCAACAAGTTCAGCATCATCAACCTTTACGGTAACAGCAGCACCAGCAGTGATAGTAGGTTCAGCAGCTACCATTTCTACACTAACAAATACCTACGCAGACCAGGCAGCAGTGAATGCAGCATTTACAACATGGTTGTCAGGCTTTACAGTAAGCGGCGGCTGTTCACCATCAGGTTCATACGGAACACCTATAGCTCCCGTGCTTTGCACAGGCGGTACAACAAGTGTAACCTACAAAACAAGTGATAAGTGCCATAGCGGAACAGTTACCAAAACTTTCACCCTTACAATACCAACTACTATTTCAAGTGTGACAGTAACACCAGGTACTCAACAATATAGTGATGTAGTAACTTTTACTGCTAAAATAACGAATGGTGCAGCTACCGGTAATTGTTCAAATGCAGCTACATCAGCCACTTTCTATGTAGGAACGCAGAATATGGGAACAGCACCATTCAAAATAGTTGGTTCTGATATAGTTGCAACACTTGAAACAGCGCTCCTTGAAAGCCCCGCTTATCCGTCCAATGGGCAATTATCACCTGGTGATAAAATTGTAACAGCGTCATTCAATTCAATTAATAATAATTATACGGTTATTAATAATTCAACCTGCAACCTTACAATCACCAAAGAAGATGCAGTGCCATTTTATTCAGGTGGTTTATTTGCTACTACAGCAAGCACAACATCTTCTACAGGTTCTATAAACCTTGCAGCTACTATCAATGATATAACAGCAATTAATCCTGCTTCAGATGGTAAACCCGGTGATATTCGAAATGCGAGAGTTAAATTCGTAAGAAGGGACGGATTAAATACTGATCTAACAGGATGGTTAACTCCAAGCTTATTAAACCCAAATGATACTAAAATAGGTTTTGTACAGGCACCTGCTTCGTTTGACATTTCAAATAATGATGCACAACAATTTACAGTCGCCATCGTAGTAGAAGGAGAAGGATATTATACTAATAAATTGTATGAGGAGAATGTGGTGATTACTGTTACTAAACCGCTTCCTGATTTGGTAACTGGAGGAGGATATATTTGGAATACAAACTCATCAGGTAATATTAGTCCGGTAAATGGTAAGCGCAGCAACTTTGGCTTTAATATTAAACGTAATAAAAATGGTGTGTTACAGGGAAATGTAAATTTCATTATACGGTCAGGTGATGGGAAAATTTACCAGGCAAAGGGCAATGCTATGAGTTCACTTTCAGTAAGCGCTGCTACTGCTACAAGTCCTGCACAGGCAGTATTTACAGGTAAAGCTAATCTTCAGGATATAACCAGTCCAACTGCTCCTATATCAATCGTAGGTAATCTTAATATGCAGCTATCTGTAACAGACAGGGGTGAGCCAGGTGTTGCAGATGATATCCTTATGATTGTGTATGATAAGGATAACAGCACCGTATTATTTACTAGCAACTTTGACGCAGGTCGGATGCAGCAACAAATTATTGCGGCAGGTAATATTAAAGTACACAGTATAGCTTCTTACGTTACCGGTACTGGAGGTTCTGCTACAACTCTTGTTTCTTCTGCCAATCCTTCTCCTCAGGGACAATCTGTAATATTTACAGCTACTGTAAAGAGTTCTGGAACAATTAAACCAACAGGGAAGGTACAGTTTGTAGATGTGACCAAAGGCACAATATTAGCAACGAATGATGTTGATGCAACCACCGGAATAGCCACTTTTAGTACCAGCACGCTTACAGTGGGAATACATCAAATCGCTGTATTCTATGGTGGAGATACTCGTTATGCATCGAGTTCAGCTCAACTTAATCAGGTGATAGATGGCGTAATGTTGGCAAGAGCTGTACCTATTGTTGTAGCAAAAGTTGCGACTCCAAAAGAAGTAGTGACATACATTCCTTTGCAAATAGCAATTGGTCCGGTGCCTTCAAACAGTAAATTCACGCTACAGGTATTGAGCTCCAGTAATGAAGTTATAGATATGATTATTCTCGATATATCAGGACAGGTTATACAAAAAGTCAGGTTGGCTAAAGGGTCAACAATAGATTTTGGTAGTAACTATCATGCGGGCTCTTACTTTGTACAGGTAATACAGGGTAAACAAAAAGTATTGAGAAAGATTATTAAATTTTAAAAGAAAAAAAGTCTAATTCAATTCACAACTTTTAAATTATCCCGGCTGCAATTGTAGCCGGGATTTTTTATGTTATAGTGTTTTTAAGAGTTGGGTAATGTAAAACTGTGAGCATAATTTTTTAAACTGCTAACCCGCTAATTCGCAACGAAAAACGGGGAAAAAATCCGTGAAAATCAGTATAATCCGTGAGCCTATCTTTTGAACCATGAAGGCGCTAAGTCGCAAAGGAGCACCAAAAAATTCGTGCAAATCAGTTCAATCCGTGAGCCAATCATTTTAAAGCATTAAGTATACTAGTTCCTTTGTGTCCTTTGTGAAAACCTTCGTGCTCTTTGTGGTAAATATTTTATTTGAACCGTAACGTCGCAAAGCATCACGAAGGGATATAAAAATGTGTGTAAATCTGTTCCATTAGTGAGCCTATTTTTTTTGAACCGCAAAACCGCAAAGTAAAGAAGAGGCACAAAGTTGAATATTGCCTTTTGTGTCCTTTGTGTAAATCCCTTGTGCCCTTTGTGTTTAAATTTTTTTAAACAGCAAAGCCACAAAGCTTCTCGAAAAAATATAAAAATCTGTGCAAATCTGTTCCATCAATGAGCTTATCTTTTTTATACACCAAGAACATAAAGTAAAAAACCACTAAGCTCACAAAGCTTTCTTATGTCCTTCGTGAAAAACTCTCACAACTTTAATTTGTATTTCTTACATCCTGTATAAAGTGTTCAATAGCTTTTCTGCCTGCTCGGCCGCTGCCGGTGTAATTATTGATCATCACAGAAAACAGCAACAGTTTATTTTGCTTTGTATATAAATAACCACTCAGCGAAACATTGTTGCTCATGCTGCCCGTTTTGGCATAAATAGATCCTACAGCATTTTCATAGTAACCTCTTAAAGTTCCCTGACCTGCAGTTGGTAAAATTCTTTTCATTCTATCCAACCCGAATTCTTTTTGCAGCTTATCTAAAATATAAATAAAGTTTTTTGGGGAGAATAAATTGTAACGGCTCAGCCCGCAGCCATCTACCCATCTTGGTTTTGTAGGAATATCTTTTAAGTCGTTTTTTAAAAGGGTATCAATTATTTCTTCGTCGCTCATGTACCCAAGTTTTTCATTACTTACCATCAGCAATGTTTGCTCTGCAAAAAAGTTATCGCTGTTAAACATCATTGGTTTAAAAAGGGAATCAACAGGGCGGGAATAAAATATTTTTATGTTCTTACTTTTTACATCAGTCATCGCATTCATCCCAAGAACATCAATTTTTTTATGAACAGTATCTGCCAGCAGCTTTGCAGAAAGTGTGGCAGAAGTAATAAAAGGCGTGAAAACAGTTTCGTTGCTTTTGATGTTTTGTACTGTTGTAAAACTGTTGCTGAAAAAGTTACGCTGCACCGTGGTTTCTTTGTTGCTGTCTGCAAAGTTTTGCAAGATTGTAAAAGAGGTAGATGACGGAGGTACAGTTTCAAATCTGTTTTTCTTCAACATAAATTCAACCGTATTGCCGTAAACGGGAAGTGCAGATCTTTCTGCCATGTAATAATCCTGGTAATCGCTCCATGCCCAGCCGCTGCCATAGGCCTTGCTTTTAAAGGCATCATCTAAAAATATATGTTTTGGTGTAGCAATTAAAAAATTAATTACGGGTTGGCTTTTAAAATCTACATGCAACAAAGTAGGGTCACCGGAAGGATATATAAATACAGCCGTATCATTTTCAACAAATCGCAAACCTACCATGCTGTCTCCTAAATATTTCATACCGGCATAAAGAGAAAATAATTTTACGTTGCTACTTGGTATAAAGTTTTTATCGGCGTTGTAATTATATAAATATTTACCGGTTGCAGGTTCATAAATGCTAATGCCTACATGCCCGGTAGCCACTACGCTGTCATTTAAAAAAGTACTGCTTTGTTGTTGGGTAATTTGTCCTAAAGTTTTGCACGAACAAAATAATAAAAGCAGCAAAAGTGTATAGTATATGTTGCTTAATTCTTTCATTTTGCTAAAAAAAGAAATTATAAATATGGAGTAATTAATGGATAATGAATAACTGATAATAGATAACTGATAATGCTCCGCACAAAAAATCACAAACCCTGCTATGCAAACTCACCTCTTTTATCTTTTATATTTTGTCTTTTATATTTTGTCTAAAATCTTGTATCTAAAATCTCCCATCTTCCATCTACCTCTCCTGCACCCTTAACCATCTTTCAGGCAATTCATTTTTACCTGCGGTTAAATAATCGTTATGACTGCAGGCAATAAATTTTCCGTTTGGCAATTGCATCCACCACCTGTTGGTTCTTTTGCTTTGTAAAAACAAGGTATCTAACTCTGCAAAAACTATGTGGTATTCATTAAAATTTTGTCTTTCTTCTAATGCGCTGTCCTGAGCCATCTTATGCCTGCCATCTACAAAATACCAAAGCATTTGTGCAATTTGTTTGGCTGTAATTTCAGTTGTATCTTCTTTTGGATTGTAGCCATACATTCCTAAACTGCTCAGGTTATTGCTCATCCCCGCAAACCTTGTAAGCATGCAGGCTTCTACACCTGTAAGTCCGTTCGGGCAGTTTATATTTGTTGGTGCATCGCTGTGTTTAATAGCACTCACATCAAAACTGAGCATATTGCTGTTGCGGAGTACTGGTTCCATTTCTTCTATGTCGTGCTGCACATGGCCAAGACGGTAGCAATCAAAACGAAGTTTATCTATTGTTTGTAACATGCGTGGATGCACAAAATAACTTTGAAAAGCAATGTGGTTATAATGCTTTAAAATGTTGGGTTCGCCGGTAAACATTTCCATTAAAAAGTTTTCCGCAGGCACCATACTTTCGCCTTTTAAATTAATTTCTGCATCAACACAAGTTGCTTCTACTACTTTATTAAGAATCCGGTATGCATGGTATTGAGCAAGTGTTATATCATGCGAACCTCCAAGTATTACAACAGTTTTATTTAGCCTGTATAATTCTTCCAACACCGTTCGTACAGCTGCATAACTATCGGTAATTGATGCACCTACTTCTATATTGCCTGCATCAGCTATTTTAATATCTGTATGCCAGTAATGTAGTTTGTATAACTGTTTGCGGATAATGTCTGCCGCATTGTTTTCTTTTTCAGCATTGCCATTTCCCCGTGTTTCTTTTACACCCACAATTACAATATCTGCGCCAGCAATATCAAAATCCTCATCCTGTTGTGTCATAATATGCGCACCAAGCTGTCCGTTTACATAACCTTCATCATCATTAATTACAGCAAAAGAAATAGGTATTAAAAAGTCTTGAAGATCCTGCATGGAGAGAGGTAGTTTGAAACAAATGTAAAAGATTTGTTTTTATGAAAGAATACTTAATTGATAGACACCCATTAAAACAAAAATATTTTTATTTGAGTGCAATAAAACGCTGTTTGATTTGTTTATATTCGTAGACAACTAAAACTACTTAATATGAGGCCTGCTTACCTCCTAATAATTTTTGCTATTGTAGCAAATAATACTTTTGCTCAAAAAGGATTTCCTTCAAAATACAAATTTGGCAATGTTACCCAACAGGATTTTGCACCAAAAATATACAGCCTAGACAGCAATGCGCAAGCTGTAATATTATTTGATAAAGGAGTGGCCAATTATGTACCGGATAATAAAGGTTGGTTTAATATAGAATATGTTTATAGCAAAAAAATTAGAATACTAAGCAAAAACCAGTTCGATCTGGCCACTATAGAAATTCCGCTTTATAAAGACAATAACCAGGAAGACAAAGTTGAAAAAATTGAAGCGGTTACCTATAACATGGAAAATAATGTAATCGTATCTACCAAAATGGATAAAGAATCTGTTTTTAATGATAAGGCATCTAAAAACTACATTATAAAAAAGTTTACTCTACCCAATTTAAAAGAAGGTTGTATAATAGAATATACCTACACAATTATTTCTCAAAACGCCTATAATTTAAAGAACTGGATTTTTCAGGATAAAATTCCGGTTTTGCAAAGTGAATATGAAGTTACCGTACCCACTCTGTTTGATTTTATATTTTTACCAAATGGTTATTATGTGATGAAGCCTGAAACAGAACAGGGTTTTAAATCTTTCAATATTTTTAACAGTAATGGAACCGGCAAATCTGAAATTTTCGTTTACCGTGCCACTACCAATCATGTTAAATGGTCTTTATCAAATTTAAAGCCGATAGTAAAGGAGAAATTTACAACAACACTTAAAAATCATATTTCCAAAATTGAATTTCAGTTGCAATCAATTAATTATCCGGAAAATCCACCAAAACCTTATATGCAAACCTGGAGTGAGCTTGCTACAACTTTATTAAAAGATGAGCAGTTTGGAGCGGACTTAACCGGCAAAAATAACTGGATGAATGATGATCTACAAAAAGTAGTAAAAACGAATGATTCTTTAAGTTATGCTAAAAGTATATTTAGTTATATGAGAGATAATTTTACGTGCACTGATCATGAAGCTCTTTATTTACCTGAAACCCTTAAAAAATCTTTCGCTTCAAAAAAAGGGAATGTTGCTGAAATAAATTTACTGCTTGTGGCCATGCTAAATAAAGCGCATATACATGCAGACCCCATTTTATTAAGTACCACAGACAATGGAAAAGCATTTGAATTGTATCCCATAATTGGTAAGTTTAATTATGTTATTGCAAGAGTTATTATCAACAATAAAATTTACCTGCTGGATGCTTCAAGAAAAAAACTTGGATTTAATTACCTGCCACAATACTGCTACAACGGGTATGGAAGATTAATTAATGAAACCCCAAATGTGGTAAATTTATTTGCTGATAGTTTGATGGAAAGCAAAGTGACTTCCATTTTTATTTCGAACAGCGAAAATGGTAAAAATATCTTGGGTTCCTTCAATTCAAACCTTGGTTATTACGAGTCATACAATTTTAGAGAAGATACTAAAGACAATGAAATAGACAACTATTTTAAGAAGATAAAAAATGGATTTGGTTATGATATTATTTTAACCAATAACAGATTGGATTCCCTTAAAAACCCTGACGAAAAATTAAACATCAGTTATGATTTTTCATTCAACTTTAATGAAGATATAGTTTACTTTAATCCATTATTTGGCGAAGCTTACAAAACCAATCCGTTTACTGCTGCAACACGCAATTACCCTGTAGAAATGCCCTATAAAACGGAAGAAGTTATTGTAGTTAATATGGAGATCCCCAAAGGATATAAAATAGATGAAATGCCCAAATCTACAAGAATGAAATATAATGATGATGAAGGGTTGTTTGAATACATTATATCAAAGGATGCTACCAATATTTACCTTAAATGTATTTTAAAATTTAATAAAGCTATTTTCTCTTCGGAGGATTATGAATCGTTAAGAGAATTTTACGGACATATTGTAAAAAAACAAAGTGAGCAGGTTGTATTTAAAAAGATTAATTAATACCATGAAAAATTTACTCATAGCAATACTGTTTTTAGGTAGTTTTAAAAGTTTTGGCCAAAAATTTAATGCATCGACTATACCCGATTCATTAAAAAAAAATGCAGATGCTGTAAAACGTTTTGAAGAATTAAGGGTCACCATAAAATCAAAATCAAGAGCGGTAATAATTCATAAATATGCCATTACCATTTTAAATGAAGAAGGTGCAAAATTTGCTTTATACCAAAATGATTATGATAAACTGCAAAGCCTCGAAAATATTTCAGGACATCTTTATGATGCATCAGGCAAAGAAATAAAATCTGTAAAGAAAAAAGATATTGCCGATTATTCTGCCTTTGATAATGTTAGCCTTATTTCTGATAACAGAATTAAACGACATAATTTTTATTACAACCAATATCCATACACAGTAGAATATGAGGATGAGCAGGACTTTAATAGCATTTTCTTTTTACCAAGATGGAGCCCTTTAGAAGATACCAGATTAAGCGTGGAGCAAAGTGCGTTTTTTGTAGAAACACCCGCAGATTTTGAATTAAGAATAAAACAGTTGATTTTTAAAGAAAAGCCTTCCATTTCAATTAATGGTTCTAAAAAAAATTACGAATGGAAAACAAATAATCTTACTGCACTTGTGCATGAAATTTACCAGCCCGGCTGGGAGGAATTATCACCTTCAGTTTTAATTGCACCATCGCAGTTTGAAATAGAAGATTATTCAGGTGATATGAGCTCATGGTCCAACCTTGGTAAATTTATAAATACGCTTAACATCAACAGGCAATTATTACCCGAAAATATTAAACAGGACGTTCACAAACTTACAGATGGATTAAGCAGTACAACAGAAAAAATTAAAGTGCTGTATGATTATTTACAAAAAAATACAAGGTACATCAGCATACAGCTTGGCATTGGCGGTTGGCAACCTTTTGATGCAAACTATGTAGCTAGTAAAAAATATGGCGATTGTAAAGCTCTGTCCAATTACATGGTTAGTCTTTTAAAAGAAGTTAATATACCGGCAAAATACGTTTTAATAACTGCCGGAGAAAACAGGCTTGGTTTAAAAGATGATTTTCCTTCACCATATTTTAATCATGCAATTGTTTGTGTGCCGCAGCCAAAAGATTCCATCTGGCTGGAGTGTACAAGCCAAACAGTAAGTGCGGGTTATATGGGAAGTTTTACGGGCAACAGAAAAGCTTTGTTGATTGATGATGATGGTGGGCATGTGGTAAAAACACCCACTTATAAAACTAATGATAATTTACAAATACGAAAAGTAAATGCAGTTATTAATGAAGAGGGTACTTTAACCGCAAAAGTGATAACTCGTTTTACGGGATTACAGCAAGACGATGTGCATGGCTTAATGTATGAAGCTACTCAGGAAGAAAAAAAACGCTACCTCAATAATACCCTAAGTTTGCCTACATATACAGTAGAAAATTTTGAATATATTGAAACAAAAGGCATGTTACCTGAGGTAACTGAAAAACTATCTGTCACATCCCCAAACTATGCAAACATAACCGGGAGAAGATTGTTTATAACACCAAACTTTTTCAATAAGTCTTCAAGCAAATTGCTGGAAGACAATGAAAGAAAATACGACCTGCAGTTTACCTCTTCTTATCTGGATGAGGATTCTATACAAATAGCAATTCCTGCCAATTATGTGGTGGAAGCAATGCCCAAAGCAGTTTTAATAAAAAACGGTTACGGTGCTTACAGTATTAAATTTAATGTGAAAGATAATTTTATAGAAGTTGTGCGTAAAAATGAAAGAACAGAAGGCTATTTTTCTAAAAATGAATACAATAATATTTTAAAATTCTTCAACGACATTTACACAGCAGACAGGGGCAGAATTGTTTTAATTAAGAAAGAAAATTAGCACAGAAAGTTTATATAGAAATTTCGTTTAGCTGTAAAAAATAGTTCATTTACCATTGCAATGGAATATTTACCGGTATATTTGCCATTAAGATGGAAAATATACCGATTTTACGTTTGGCAGAGAAATTAATAATCAATGATTGTTTCAAGGGCAAAGCAATTATTTTACTCGGTGCAAGGCAGGTAGGAAAAAGCACACTACTCAGAAATTTGTTTAAAGACCAACTTAAAAATATGTTGTGGTTAGATGCAGAGAATGGCGATGTAATTTCCTTGTTCAATAATGCTACAAGCACTCGTTTAAAACAATTATCCAATAATTACAGAATTGTAATTATTGATGAAGCTCAAAAAATTCCAACTATTGGAAATGTTTTAAAACTTTTTACTGATCATATCCCCGAGGTGCAGGTAATAGCAACAGGATCATCTTCCTTTGAATTAAAAAACAAAACAAACGAACCACTTACAGGAAGAAAATGGGAACACTATTTATTTCCATTTTCCTTTAAAGAAATGGTAGACCATACAAATTTACTGGAAGAAAAAAGAAGCCTGCATCATAGGCTAGTGTATGGAAGCTATCCTGAAATAGTTACTGCTACAGATAATATTGAAAGACGGTTAAAACTTTTAACTGACAGCTATCTGTACAAAGATGTATTAATGTGGAGTGGCATAAAAAAACCTGAAAAAATAATTGATCTTTTAAAAGCACTTGCATACCAGGTAGGCCATGAGGTAAATTATAATGAACTTAGTAATAAACTTGATCTTAAAAATGAAACAGTAGAAAATTATATTAACATTTTAGAACAGACATTTGTCATTTTTAAACT
>JAYTCO010000228.1:0-26574 GCA_043736415.1 Ferruginibacter sp.
ACCCTGTTTGGATCAAACTTTCCAAACAGCGTTTTAAAGGCAATATAACTTACATCAAAACCACCTGTTGAATATGGTGTTAAATGCATAAACTTTTGGTTATTGCCACCCGTCGTATCAATAAATCTAAAGGTTTCAGAATAATTTTTACTAAATGTTTTTTTAATATTTACGGTAATATTTAAATCTCTTACCGGTTCAAGCGTAGCACTTGCAGTAAATGTCTGGTCAAAATTTTGTTGAAACAGGTAATTAAAAGTTGAATCTTTTGTAATGAGACCCCGGGCTGCTTTTCTGTTTAACCAGTTACTGTCAACCTGCCTACCCAATATAAAATCGAAACCGGGTGCCATGCTTTTAAAGTTTTGTCCGAGGTATTGTGTACTGTCTGTGTAGCCCGGTAAACGTGTGCTTCCTGTTTCTCCGGCGGAAACATTTACCTGTTTTAAGCTGGTTAACAATTTTCCGAAAACTTTAAGTGGAGTACTCACATACGGCATTGCAGATTTATCTAAAATTTTGCGGGTACGCAATACTCTTTGGCCAAGTTTGTTTGTTACACTGTCTGATACTTTTGTATATCTGTTCCGCCACTTTTCTCTGTCATCGATATTTTTAGGCGCATCGAGCTGTCTTAAAAATTTTGATTTTTGGTACAGCCTGCTAAAATCCATTTGTACTGTTCCTTCTTTTTGCTGACCATTCTCCAGAAAATTACCAAGGTTTACTGCCAGCCTGCTTGCACCTATCCATCTGTAAGTTGCCTGGTATTTTACATTGGCAGTTACAAAATCAAGCGCAGGTATTTTAGCCAAAGGTAAAGTATATGAAAAAGCCGCTGTTTGATAGAAAAGGGTATTTCTTCCCCCTTTAAATAAATTGGTAAAAAGTGTATCCTTTTTTGCTTTTGTATTTAACCTTCCTGCAGGTTCATCTATACGTGAATTGTTTGTGGCGGTATAATCCAGCAAAATAGACCTTGTGAAATTCCATCGCATAATATAATCTCGTTGAAAGATAAAATATTTATCGAAGGTCTCCGGAGTACGGTACTTATCACCTCCCAAGCTTCTTGGTTTAATTACACCAAACTGCCTTTGCAGATCTGCTCTAAAACTTAACTGAGAAGGAATATAATTAATATTAAAATCTTTTAAAAGATCAAACCACCTGGATTTTGTCTTACTAAAAATACCCTTAAACGGTGTAATGTATTTTGGTTGTGGTGCATAATTATAACCTAATGCTGCACGATGCCGGGTTACATCATTAAATTCAATCAATGGATTATAGCTACTGATTTTAAGATATGAATAACTTACATCAACATTTGAAATATCATAAATTTTAGGATTCTTTGAATTAGTTTTTAATTTTCTTACGTTGGTAAAATTTACTGTTTTGGTAGATGTAAAATCCACAGCTGTTTTACGGATAGAATCTTTTTGGTTTGACGGTACAACTTTTAATTTGTCCTTCAACTTAATATCCAAATCGTATGGATCATATTCAGGCGCACTTACAGATTGTGAATAGCTGGCAAATACAGGAATTGACATGGCTGCTTTTTTGGGTAATAGTTTACCTAACTCAAGGTTTGTAGCAATATCAAACTGATAAAAATTATCTCTATAACGTTCATTTACTCTTTGTTCCAGCGTACCAAAACCCTTTGTGTGCATATTGCCTGAAAGAGACAATGTACCTAAATCTGCAAGTGTAAAATCTATTCTTGCCAAAGCGGCATAACCGCCATTTTCATCTAAAGATGAAAGCCGTAATTCGTTTACCCACATTTCGCCGCAGGCAACTAAAGATGTTTTTGTATTTTCCACACCTATCAACATTCCTTTTATTTCACCAAGGTTAGGGTTACCCATAACAGAGTAGGTTTGCCCATTTGATTGTAATACCTGATATATTTTATTTAGAGGAGTACTTGATAAATTTCTTGTTTGTTTTAATTTGGTCAGTACCGTTAAATCGAGATCAAGTGAGTTGGCAGGATTCCACAAAGAATCATTATAAGCCTGCGAATTAGGATTAAGTTTTGAGGCTGCATCCAGCTTGGTATTAATTAAAGGAATTCTAATTTCATAATAATTATTTACAAAGTCGGTACCCATTCTAAAAACGGCAGTTAGATCTTTGTCTTTTAAAGCTGGATTAGCAGTTTTAGATTGTTCAGCATGTATGTACATGGCCATTTTTTTAAACTGCCTCAAATCCTTGTTTCCAAAAGTTTGAAATACGCCTTTTGCATCTCCTCTTTTTAAATCACAAAACTGCAGCGTCATCGATTGCTCATTCTGCAAAAGATTTACACCATTGTTGCTTAATGTTTGCTGGCGCTGAATATCTCTTGGTGTACGGT
Organism: Ferruginibacter sp.; assembly: GCA_043736415.1. GTDB lineage: Bacteria > Bacteroidota > Bacteroidia > Chitinophagales > Chitinophagaceae > Ferruginibacter. Next base: position 2,375 of record JAYTCO010000228.1, read on the forward strand.
ATGGCAATGGCAACCTTGTGTCGTTTTCTTCAATATTTACTGCACCTACATTAAATGTTGAATTGGTAGCCACGTTAAACATTCCCGTTGTATCTATCTGAAATTTATACCTTCTCCAAATATTTCTTGCAAGTTGTAACTGTGCAAAACGAACGACTGCAGTATCTGCAAAATCCGTCATAAACATTCTTATAAAACGGATGGATTTAAAATCCTGAATATTACCGATTTTTTTATCGTAACTGTTTACAGGAATTCTAAGCTGGTAAAATGTTTCATTTCTGGTAGTACCGTTTGGAAGATTTACAGCCACTACTTTTTTATCTACAATATAGTTTTGACCTATCTGCATTACCGGATCTGTAGATGGTTTTAAATCCAGTATATATTGATAATATTCCTCCGTTTCATTCAATGTATTATCACGGTTAAAATCCTCCGCATCCGGGTATAAAGTTGCGGCAGATGTAAATTGCCCACCATTGTCTATAGGTGAATTCCCTTCAGGAGAATTGTAGTTTTTATAGCGTGCAAGAATGCCATCGGCAGCACTAAAACCGGCGTTTCTATAATGTTTATAATCATCGCTTGAAGGATCACGAAGCGCATTTTGATATGCCGGTGAATTGGTACCAAAATTTGCAGCAAGTTTATTTAAATAAGTTTGTCTTCTTCTTACTTCGGCAGAATCGCTTAGCCCGTCAAGCCCAATATCCTGATATTTTCTATCGTCAGGATTATTACTAAAAGCATTTGTTACCTGCAGCGGATTTCTTGGTACCAGGCCCCAAACCGTTTCGTCCATGGGTGCAGGCGCATTTGGCGTAGAAATTCCGTTTTCGTAAAAACGTCTTCCGTCTTTTAAAATATCTTCAGAAATATTACCCAGGTTAAAATACAATTTACCTCCGGTAGATGATGGATTGTTTATAAACGGATCCTGTATCCAGGCTTCAATAAATTCTATATTGGCTGTTTCAAAATCTGTCTGGTCAACATTTCTTTGAAGCCCGCCCCATCTTTTTCGTGGGTTTAAAAAATTGCCCTGGGCATTTATGGTAGTTGCACTGTCATCAAAATTATAAGGTCCTCTTTCTTTCGGGTAATATGCAAGATCAAAAGTAACAAGTTGACTTTCACCAAAACCTGTAGTTTTTTGAGGGAAAATTTCCTTTTGATAAATCTGTCTTATTCTTGGATCACTCAATAAATTGGGATCGGTAATAGGATTGTTGTTTGCTCTGTACTGCTGAAGGATCTGTTCAATTTGATACCACGCAATTTTTGCACGGTTTTTACCGTAGTTTAAATTATTATTTAATTTAGCTTCCGGAAACAATTCTACATTACTGTTTTTTGCAGTAGCACCCAACGGTGTCGCAGATAATCCCCACGCCACGGCCGGAAAACGTAAATCAATTCCGGATTTGCTTCCTTCAAAATCATCAATATAAATTACACCGTTAGCACCTTTGCCAATCTGTGGGGCATGGCCAGGTTTTAACATTGCTCCTTCTGCATAAGCATTAACAGCTGAAGCTGCTTTGGTTGAATAGAATGGTAATTTATCCAGCAATTTTGTCAGCCTTGGTAAATCCTTTCTATAATTTACATCCAAGCCATACATAGCATTTCTAATAGGATCTTCTCCCAAATTTACTTTTGTAAAAAAAGGTCTTTCGCTTAACCTTACAATTGTACCACCAATAGAAAGTTGCTCTTTGGCTGTGTTTTTTAGTTGATAATCCAGCCTTAATCCCAAAAAAGATTTTTGCTGTAATCCGAACGATGCATTGTTTTCAAAATTAACCTGCACAGGCAAACCTGAATTTAATATTGCAGGATTGATTATTTTAATAGTACCTAAATCGTAGTTAACATCATAATCTACACCTTCCTGCAATGCACGCCCACCTGCACTTACAGATACAGAACCTTTTGGAATATTATAACCGATACTGATATCGCCGGAGCCTGAAGTTTTTGCAGAACCACGCAGTAAAAACCTGTTTAAATTTGGATATTGCTGTGCAACTGCTTTAATGGAATCGTACAAGGCATAAAATAAAGTATCGGCTGCAGTAATAGGGACTGTTGTATAAATTTGCGGAGCTAAATCTCTTCCAAAAGGTTCAAGCAATGGAAATATAACCCTGCTGTATTGGGAGTTTACAGTAAAATTTTCAATGTAGTCAAATACACCATCAGGCTGAGGATCAAGCTGGCTGTTTAACCTATCAAGATTTATTAATGATATAATGGGTGCTCCCTGATTTTTATTTCCAAAAGGCAAATAACGTTTTGCGCCAAGCCCGGGCTGTTCGTACAACACATCCAGTTTAAAATCCTGTGGAGTTAATACGCCATAACCAACCGAATACACATTCTTCATCATAAGTTTCCAAATGGGAAGGTTAGTACGTTGCGATGTAGCTTTTAATAATTTTAAGAACAATACTTTTTGCGTTGCAAGAGAACTGTCTGGTGGTACATCTTCTGAAAACTCACCTACCTGATAAATTTTTCCATTGAAAGAATATTGGTAAGCCACACCCAGCACTTCATCTGTTTGTAAAGGAGAACTTAAAGATAAAGTTCCAAGCTGGCGGTTATAAGTGTAAGAAGTACTGTCAAGTTTTCTGGCGAATGTTTTTTCAAAATCCTGCACAGGTTTTAGCCGCAGGCTTAATAAGTTGTTGTAAATGGTAGATGAATTTCTTGCATCGGGCAGGTTTCTTATTTTAGTGAGTAGATCGTTTGTTCCGTTAGTTGGAATTGGCTGGCTACTTAAAACGTTTATTGTATCTGCTTTTAAATATGGATTTCTTTCTGCAAGATCCATCAAACCAACAATGTCTCTTGTTTCTGTAGTAATACCGTTTCTATTGGTAACCCAAACCTGCATTTTTAAAATCTGGATCGGACTGTTGATAGAAGGTGCATTAGCCATCACTCTGTTGTAATTATCTCTAAAATATTGGGCTACCAAAAAGTGACGGTTTTCTTCGTATTCATCAGCCTTTATTTCGAAAGTTTGTGATGCTGAACCTCCCCTTAAATTTACATTCTGTCGCTGCGATTTTTGGTTTGCAAGTATTGTTGTAACGTATAACTTACCAAACTGCAATTGTGTTTTTATACCGAACAGTTGTTGTGCTCCTGGTATTAATGTTCCTTTGGATGCAAAACTTACAGAACCTGCTTCAAATCTTTTTATAATATCATCATCACTACCAGTATAATCAAGTTTTAGTTGATTATCCAGATTAAAATTTGCAAGCGTGTTGTAATTTATTGGAAATTTCAGTTTGTCGCCAATATTTGCATTTACATTTAATTGAGCATTTAAATTAAAATCCAGACCACCACTTTTTCTTGCCCGTTCGGGCAAAGTTGGGTTATCAATTCTTTGGCCCTGGTAACCCGCAGTAATATCAACATTACCCTGTGGTGTAATTTCAATTTTTCCGGTACCGAATAACCTGTTAAACAAATTATCTGAAAGAGATAATTTAGGTTTTAATAATTTACCTCTGTTTAATAAGTTGGTAGTATTTGCTCTTTTTTGAAAATAGGCAATTTCTGATTTTCGATTTTGTATAGCCCAGTATTCATCGAAACTGTAAGTTGTGGGTGTACGATAATATTTGTCGCCAATTTTTTCGTAAACAGAATAAGTTCTGGTAATAGCATTGTAAACAACGGAATCTTTTACATTGGTAGGATTAGGCAAATAAAATGTACCTCTGTTGCCCGAAGAGACAGCATCTCCCCTGCTGTCATTTATTGGATAATGAAGTAATGCCGGCGGAGGTGTATCCCTTACATTTTGTAATACATTAGTTAATGTATTGTTTTTATTGTCTGAGGTAGCACTTGCAAATAGCAAAGTCACAGCAGCACACATAAACAATGTGAGAAATAATTTTCTTATAAGCAGCATTAAGATAATAAGTTAATGTAAATCTAGACTCAAATTACTTTAAGGGCTTTTTTTATCAGTTCTTCTAATTTTATAATTTCTGGTTCTGCTGCCTGTATTTTTTTAACGGATAATTCCGCCTGTTTCTGCATGATCCCTAAAGCAACCAATGCATTTATAGCATCTTTTTCTAGACTGTTGACCACTTTGCTCCATGATAGGCTGCTTGATGAAGTTTTATTTCCCACTTTATCCTTCAGTTCAAGTACAAGTCGTTCAGCAGTTTTTTTACCAATCCCTTTAACACTTTCAATCAATTTTAAATTGCCGGTTGTAATGGCTATTTCAACTTCTTCAGGCCTAAGCGAAGACAACATCATACGGGCTGTAGCTGCACCAACACCTGAAACGCTTATCAATAAAACAAACATGTCTTTTTCTTCCTTTTCAAAGAAACCATATAACGTATGGGCATCTTCTTTTATTTGAAGATAAGTAAAAAGTTTGCCCTCTGCAAGTGTCTCAATAGCGGTGTAAGTGTTTAAAGTAATATTTACTTCATAGCCCACACCATTAATATCTACGTAAACCTGCGAAGCCGTTTTGTAACTAAAATCTCCCCTTAAATATGCATACATAGTTTTACAAGTCTGTCAATTAACGAAAATAAGGCATTTTTTGGTTTTGTTACTCAAAAATTAGTTGTCCTGATTTGAATTATATTTACCGTAATTATTTAAAAATTTTACAAAAATTATTTAAGGAATGGACAAAATTACTGCGGCTATAACTTGTGTGGGTGGATATGTACCTGAATACAGACTTACAAACAAAATTCTGGAATCAATGATTGACACCAACGATGAGTGGATAAAATCTCGAACAGGTATAAGTGAGCGCAGGATTTTAAAAGGCGAAGGTTTGGCAACAAGCGATATGGGTGCTGAAGCTGTAAAAAATATTCTTCAGAAAAAAGGTATTTCGCCCGAGGAAATTGATTGTGTTATTTGTGCAACAGTTACGCCTGATATGCTTTTTCCATCTACAGCAAATATAATTTGCGACAAGGTTGGTATAAAAAATGCCTTTAGTTTTGATATAAATGCAGCATGCTCAGGATTTTTGTTTTCCCTTACAACTGCAGCGGGTTTAATTGAAAGCGGGCGCTATAAAAAAGTAATTGTTGTTGGTGCAGATAAAATGAGCAGCATTGTAGATTATACCGACAGAACAACCTGCATTTTATTTGGAGACGGCGCCGGTGCCGTTTTATTAGAAGTCTCTGCAGATGAAAATGGTATAAAAGATAGTCTCTTAAAAACCGATGGCTCAGGAAAACCTTTTTTACACATGAAAGCAGGAGGATCGTCAAAACCTTCAACTGTAGAAACTGTTCTTGCAAAAGAACATTACATATACCAGGAAGGACAAACTGTATTTAAATTTGCGGTAAAAGGTATGGCTGATGTAGGTTTTGAATTACTGCAGCGCAATAACTTAACAGGTGATGATATTGCCTGGCTAGTACCACATCAGGCAAATTTAAGAATTATAGATGCAACAGCAAACCGAATGGGATTACCGAAAGAAAAAGTAATGATTAATATTGAAAAATATGGCAACACAACTGCTGCCACAATTCCACTTTGCCTGTGGGATTGGGAAGATAAATTAAAGAAGGGTGACAATCTTATTTTGGCTGCATTTGGCGGTGGTTTTACTTGGGGTGCAACATTAGTAAAGTGGGCGTACTAAGAGATTGAAATTGTAATGCCAAGAATAAAAATATTAATTCAAGTTAGTATGAAAATAATTATCCCCTTCTTGTGTTGTTTTATTTTTACAGCTACACAAGCACAAACGAGATACATTGTAAAATTTAAAGACAAAGGAACGAATCCTTTCTCTATTGCAAATCCTTCTCAATACCTTAGCATTCGTGCTTTGCAGCGTAGAACAAGATATAATATTTTGATTGACAGCCTGGATTTACCATTGACACCCAGGTATATTGACAGTATCAGACTTTCCGGCGCAGTTACTGTTTTAAATGCTTCAAAGTGGTTAAATCAAATTTCTATAAGAACGACGGATGCTGCGGCTTTGGCAAAAATAAATACCTTCCCATTTGTTGTAAGTTCTATGCCCATTGCTGCTAAAGCAAACGAACAACCTATACCGGTAAATAAACTTTTAGAGAAGCCGGATGATCTTCCTTTACCAATTAATTCTACCGCATTTACATCCAGGTTGTTGGCAGATGCATTGGATTATGGCGCTTCACACGGTCAGGTTCATTTGCATAAGGGAGAGTTTTTACACAACCATAATTTTAAAGGAGAAGGTATGCAACTTGCTCTTTTAGATGCGGGGTTTTTTAGGTACTTAACCCTGCCCACATTTGACAGTATTCGTATCAACAATCAAATATTAAATACGTACGACTTTGTAGGAAATAAAACAAGTGTGAATGAAGAGAACAGCCATGGCATGAATTGCCTTAGTACAATTGCAGCAAACTTACCCGGCGTATTTGTAGGAACTGCACCAAAGGCTACATTTTGTCTATACCGTACCGAAGATGTGGCTAGTGAAACCAGAATTGAAGAGCACAACTTAGCTGCGGGATATGAAAAAGCCGACAGTATTGGCGTAGATGTGTGTTCTGTTTCGTTGGGATATACCACTTTTGATTTCCCATCTCAAAATTATACTTATGCTGATATGAATGGAAATACAACCATGAGCGCAATAGCATCAGATATAGCAGCAAAAAAAGGAATGTTGCCCGTTATAGCTGCAGGTAATGAAGGCACAAACGCATGGCATTTTATTTCTACTCCGGCAGATGCAGACAGCGTTATGAGTGTTGGTGCTGTTGATACATTGGGGAACGTAGGCAGCTTTAGCAGTTATGGACCAAGCAGCAATGGTAGAGTAAAACCAAATGTTGCCGCAACCGGAGTAAGAGCTGTAGTTGCAAGTCCCAGCACGGGGCAACCGGTTTTAAGTAACGGAACATCTTTTGCAGCACCGAATATTGCAGGACTCACGACCTGTTTGTGGCAGGCTTTTCCGGAGTATAATAATATCGCAATATTAGATGCAATGCAACGATCAGCAAGCAAATTCAGCATCCCCGATGACCGTGTTGGTTATGGCATTCCTGATATGAAAAAAGCCTTCGTAATTTTAATAAGAAAATCCTTCACGCAGCAATCAAATTTGTCAGCATGCATAGCTGCCGTACAATTAAATGTAAAACAGGATAACAGTATGAGTGTTGTAGTCGAAAGAAAACAGGCAAACGAAGTGATATATACTCCCTTTAAAACATTTGCCGGCTCGGGTAGTTTCAGTAACAAAAATTTAAGTTTTACAGATGATTTATCACTTACAAGTGGCAGCAATGTTAACTACAGAATTAGATTGGATATTGCTGCTGACACAAGTTTTTATCTTGACTCGTTAGTAATAAATACACCACAAACTTGTCAATTAAAAAAAGAAGACAACATAAAGATAAATCCAAATCCTGTGGTTGATATTGCAAACATTGTTATCAGCAGAATCGCTTTCACAAAAATAAATATTGTATTATTTAATGCATCGGGCAAAAGAATATATCAATCAACATATCAGCAGGCAGCCGGTAGCACGGTAAAACAAATTAACATGAAACTAATGGCCGGCGGAATATACTTTTTATCCATATTTGCCGATGATAAAAAAATAGTTACTGAAAAGATTTTAAAAAGATAATACGGCTACAAACATAGAATCAGCTTGTGTTTCATAACCTTTTAAATATTCCATTTGTAAAACCTGCAAATGGAATTTTTGTTTTAATGTGGCTACCACATCTTCATTTTCTTTTTTAAATACTGAGCAGGTAATGTAAAAAAACAGACCGTCTTTTTTTAAATATTTAACTGCATTACCAGCAATTTTTATTTGCATGGCAGCATATTCATCAATTTTAGCAGCATCAAAAAAATGACATTGTTCAGGTGTGCGGCTCCATGTGCCACTTCCAGTGCAAGGCGCATCACAAATAATCAAAACATATTTTATTTCAGGAATTGCAGATTGCTCTTCTAACAAATTTGCAGTAAAAGTATGGTAGTTTTTAATACCCGCTTCTTTAAACCTGCTCCGTAAATTGTTTAAAATATTAGGCCTAATATCTGAAACGTGTAGGTTTACATATCCATGCAAAATGTCGTGTAACAAGATTGATTTACCACCACTTGCTGCACAACAATCCCAAACATCCACATCTTTTTTTAAATAAACATCCGACTTCTGCAGATAATTAAAAACCTGTTGTGAATTTCTATCCTGCACAACAACTTCTTTGTTAGGATCAAAATATAAATCTGTTTTAAAACCCTGTGGTAATGCTATACATGAGGTGGTAACTTCTTCAAAATCTATATTATTTTTTGTAAGTTTTTCTGAAACCATTCCTTCTTTGCCCGGCCTGATCCGTAAAAAAAACAAAGGTTGTTCAAGAAAAGAAAACGCATATTTTTCATTATCAATTCCTTCACCAATCTCATTTTGAAAAGGGAAAATATCCGCAATATCAATATTTAAAAAACTGATTTTTGCATTTGTACTTAATGCTATTTTCTCATGTAGAATGGGATTTATTTTTTGTAGAAAACTATTGCTTTTATTGTTACATAAAAAAGTGGCAATCGCAATTCTATCCTCAACAGAATTATTTTTTAAAGCCGTACCTAAGCGATAAAAATTATAACACAGAGATGAAATTTGCTTTCTGTCTTTGGAGCCATATTTTTTATCTGCAGCAAAAAAACGTTTTAAATGATGCACCAGTGGTTCACCTTTTTTATGCGTTTGTATAACTTTTACAGCAGATGTTAAATGGGAATGATGGTGGCTCAATTCATTTTATTTATAGTAAAAATAAATGTAGATAACATTACTTATTAATAAGGTTTTAAAATATTACAAATCCTTCAACATCCATACTGAACAATAGGTATGACCTGTATTACCCATAGATCCATCAATATTATAAAAACCGAATTTTTTATACAATTTTTGTGCATCAATCATAAATGGCATTGTTTCTAAATAACATTTTTTAAAACCAAATTCTTTTGCTTGTTGTAAACACAATGCTATCATTTTTGAACCTACGCCAAGCCCGCGAGCCTCTGGCAGAAAATACATTTTTTGAAGTTCACAAATTGTCTCATCGCCATTATCTAATTGTTTAATACCGGCACCGCCAATAATTTTTTCATCTTGTTCTACAACAAAATAAACTGCATTTGGGTTTTGATAGGTTTCATACATCGTATCCAGATTTGGATCAGCATAAGCGGTCCCAACTTTGGGCGCTCCCAATTCTATCATTACCGTTCTTACAATTTCTGCAACCGCAGCATTGTCTTTCTGTTCAATTTTTCTGATAACCATATTTATTTTTATGCAAATGGCTTTTTCAAACAAATGAAAAAGCCATCAGGAGTTAATTCAAATTATTTTTATAATTCCATCAATGCATCTATTGGATCTTTTCCAAACAGCAACAATGCAGGATTCTCCAACAACTGTTTTACTGTAACTAAGAACCCTACAGATTCTCTGCCATCAATAACTCTATGATCGTAACTTAAAGCCACATACATCATTGGCCTTATAACCACCTGTCCGTTTATTGCCATTGGCCGCTCCACAATATTATGCATACCAAGTATTGCACTTTGCGGTATATTAATAATGGGCGTACTCATCATTGAGCCAAAAATACCACCATTTGTAATGGTGAACGTTCCACCACTCATTTCTTCAATAGTAAGTTTATTATTTTTTGCTTTTGTGGCAAGCTCAACTACGGCAGCTTCAACGCCTGCCATACTTAAACTTTCGGCATTGCGAATAACCGGAACAACTAAACCTTTCGGCGCACTCACCGCAATAGATATATCACAATAGTCATGATATAAAATGTTTTCTCCATCCAAATAAGCATTTACTGCAGGAAATTTTTGTAAAGCATAACAACATGCTTTTGTAAAAAAACTCATAAAGCCTAAATTAACACCATGCTGCTCTTTAAATTTATCTTTCGACTTTTTTCTGATATCCATAATGGCCGTCATATCCACTTCATTAAAAGTGGTAAGCATGGCTGTTGTATTTTTAGCTTCTACCAGTCTTCGGCTGATGGTTTTACGAAGATTACTCATTTTTTCAGGACGTTCATTTCTGCTAAACAATTGCGCAGCGGGGTTTCGACCAGGATTATTTAATGCTTCCAGTACATCCTGCTTAACAATTTTACCATTTTCGCCTGTTGCTGTTATTTTATTGCTGTCAACTTTTCTATCTGCAATAATAGCTGCTGCAACAGGTGTAGCTTTTACATCATTTTTAGGTTCAATATTTTCAACCTTTTTAGGTTCAGTATTCTCTTCAGAAAATTCTTTGTTTTCTTTTGTCGGTTCTTCCCGTTTTTGTTCAACTTTATTTTCAGCAGCAGAAGGTTTTGCTGCATCCGTATCTATACTGCAAACTACATCTCCAATAGCCAGCGTATCTCCTTCTTTGGCTACATGTTTTACAACACCGGCCTGCTCTGCATTTACTTCAAACGTAGCTTTTTCACTTTCCAGTTCAGCAATTACCTCATCTCTATCTGCAAAATCTCCATCATTTTTTAGCCATTTTACAAGCGTTACTTCGTTTATGCTTTCTCCAACGGTAGGAACTTTAATTTCGATAGCCATTAAAATCGTTTTATTTTTTGCGAATTTCGGATAAAATTATCATTCCTTTCAAATAGATTTTTTATAGGTTTTGAGTTTTTAAAAGTTACGTTTTTGGTAAAATGACTTGAAGGTTTTAAATATTAAAAATAAAAAAAAAGTTCACGTTACATTTTTATCTATACTTGCACATTAGAAGAATTTAATAATTTAGAAATGAGTAAAAAAGTTTTATACACTTTAGAATATCCTGTACGTAGTTCTCCGGGTATTTTATATGATTTTTTAAGTAGTGCTTCTGCGCTACAAGAGTGGTTTGCAGATAAAGTTGATGACAGAGATGGCATTTACACTTTTGGATGGAACGGAACTGATGAAAAAGCTGAAGTGTTAGAAAGAGAAGACAATAAACTGATACGCTACAGGTGGCTAAACGGCCCTAAAAACGAATACTTCGAATTTAAAATCGAAAAATCAGAAGTTACCAACCAGACCATTTTAATTATTACCGATTTTGCGGAAAAGAAAGATATTAAAGACCAGACCCAACTTTGGGAATATCAGGTTAAAGATCTTTTTCACCGGATAGGTAGCTAAGTTGTAAAAAGGTTTAAAATTTTTTTATATCCTTCGGGTAATACAGACTGCATCATATTCCAATGATGCAGTTCGTATTTTAAAGCTATTTTAAAAAAATTGCGACTTTCAATTTGTATTTTTAAGTCGTTTGTTAATGGGGGAATTTTCTTAAAATTATCATCTTCAAAATGATGCTGCCATTCATTTTCTCCAAACGATATATAAAAGTCATTCTCATTTTTTAAGTTAGCCAAGATTTTAGCAGCATACATTTTTTTATAGGTTCCTTTTAAGTGAAGGGTAATGCTGATAAAGTTTCCCCACCAAAACATTGTACGCAAAGCAAAAATATTTTCTTTGCTAAAAGTAGCCGGGTAATCCATTATAACATAAGGGAACCCCTTATAATTTTCTCCTTTTGAAATTTTTGGAACGGCCGAAATTAAAGTTTTTTCAGTACTTACAACTGCTTTAAAATTCAAAGATATAATTGGGATTTGTTCATTAAACAATGCCGCTGCTTTTTCAATGATAGCCTGTTTAGTTAAAATAAAATCCTTATCATTTGCCATGGCAAGTTCGCCCGCAGAAAGCATTACTTTTGTACTGTTATCCATCTTATAAAAATGAAGGATAAAAGTAAAGCTTTTATACAGCCCTCATGTTGAAAAAATTAGATAAACTTATTCTTAAATCATTTCTCGGTCCGTTTATCATTACATTTTTTATTGCATTTTTTGTTTTAATGATGCAGATATTGTGGAAGTACATTGATGATCTTGTTGGGAAAGGATTACCCTTTTTTACGATCGTTAAATTTGTATGGTACGCCAGTGCAACACTCTCCTCTCTTGCCATGCCAATTGCAATACTTATTTCATCCATCATGACGTTTGGTAACCTTGGCGAAAGCTTTGAACTTGTAGCAATAAAATCTGCAGGAATATCATTACTTAGGTTTATGCGTCCGCTGTTGTGGTTTACTGTACTGCTTTGTATTATTACTTTTTTGTTTGCTAATTATGTTATTCCTTACTCACAATTAAAATTTGTTACACTATACAGAGACATACTTGTAAAAAAACCTGCGCTGAATATGAAGCAGGGAATTTTTTATAAAGACATTGATAAGTATGCGATAAAAGTTGGTAAAAAAGATGAAAACGGAACTAAAATAGAGAACGTTTTAATCTATGAACAATCAAACATACTGCAGGAAAATACCATCGTTGCAAAAAGCGGAAACATGCAGATTTCTGATAACAATAATTACCTGGAATTTAAATTAAAAGACGGTAACAGGTATCAGGAAAAAGGAAGTTATGGAGACAGTTCAACAGAATATGTAAGACTACAATTTGCAACCTTTAAAAAACTGTTTGATTTGAGTGCATTTAACCAGAAAGCCAGTAATGAAGAAGATTTAAAAAATAATTCAAAAATGTTGAGCGCAGCCCAGCTCAATAAAAATATAGATTCAGTTTCGAAAATTAAAGACAGTCTTTCAAAAAATATAAGCAAGTACATTCATGCATCATTAAAATATGTAAACGACACATCTTCACAATGGAAAAATGTAGCACCCGTAACATTTAATAGTAAAGAAAAACTTTTCCCTGACAGTTCTGAAGATATTATTTACGAAAGATCAATCAGCAAAATAGGAGAGATAAAAAATAATTTATTCTTTAATAATACAGAGTTTGAAAGCAAAAAGCAGGACATAATTAATCTAAAACTGGAATGGCAACGAAAATTTGCTTTTTCTCTTGCTTGCATGGTTTTATTTTTTATTGGTGCTCCGCTTGGTTCTATTATTAGAAAAGGTGGGCTGGGTATGCCTTTGGTAATTGCAATTGTGTTCTTTTTAATTTTTCATTTGCTTAATATGTTTGGCGAAAAGTTTGTGAGGACGGAAACCCTTTCCCCTTTTTTAGGTATGTGGCTGGCAATTATTGTTCTTACACCCGTAGGTATATTTTTTACTTATAAAGCAATGAACGATTCACAATTGTTTAATAAAGATTTGTACCTTAACTTTTATAGAAAAGTAAAATCATTTTTATCTGTAAAAAAACAGGCAAATACATAATATAAACATCATGGAAAATAATAATAGCCGCCGTAAATTTTTAAAAAGTACTATACAGGTTGCAGCAATTATAACTGCTGGCAGTGCAGGTGTTTCCAGTCTTTTAGCATCTTGCTCACCCACAAATTCGTTGGCAATTCCACCAGCCTTTTTAACAGGTTTTAACCAGCAGCCTTTACCTTATGCATACGATGCACTTGAAAATGTTATTGATGCTAAAACGATGGAAATACATTTCAGCAAACATGCTGCGGCATACAGCAAAGCACTTAAAGAAGCCGCAACTGCAGAAGGAATTGATGCGACAAAACCGCTTGAAAATGTACTGGTCAAAATTTCTAAATACTCTGTAAAGATGAGAAACAATGCCGGTGGGCATTACAACCACGAAATGTTTTGGAAAAGTATGCAACCTAAAAAAACAGACAACAAACCAACAGGAAATCTGGCTGCTTCAATTGAAAAAACTTTTGGCTCTTTTGCAAATTTTAAAACGCAGTTTAGCGATTCTGCAAAAACAAGGTTTGGAAGTGGCTGGGCCTGGTTATATGTAGATGCTGCAAATAATTTAAAAATTGGAAGTACACCTAACCAGGATAATCCTTTGATGGACAAATCAGATATAAAAGGTTTTCCAATACTTGGGTTGGATGTGTGGGAACATGCTTACTATTTAAAATACCAAAACAAAAGAGCTGATTATATTGAAAACTGGTGGAATGTAGTAAACTGGAACTATGCAGAAACAAGATTTAATAAAAAATAAGACTTCCTATAATAGACTCAGCCTTTGAAAAGCAATCTTTCTATTAGAAAGGGAGCTGAACAAAGGCTGATGAATTGACATTGCAATCGTAAAACAAATGTAGTAAAACAACTACTTTTTAAAGCATATTTTTCAAAAAAATATTTCACAACAACCTGTTAAAATAATTAAAATTTAAACTCTAATAATTTTAAATACTTCAAACATTAAAATATCAAACTAAATACAATTATAAATATGAATACGTGGAAAGAATATCAGGAACAAAACAAAGAACGTTTTTTAAGTGAATTACTGGATCTGTTGCGCATACCAAGCGTAAGTGCAAAGGGTGAACACAAAGCCGATATGCTTAAATGCGCTGAAGCGGTAAAATTAAGTTTGCTGGATGCCGGTGCTGATAAAGTTACTATCTACGAAACAGAAGGACACCCAATTGTTTTCGGAGAAAAAATTATTGATCCAAGCAAACCAACAGTATTGGTTTATGGCCATTACGATGTGCAACCCGCAGAGCCGCTCGAACTTTGGAACAGCCCTGCTTTTGAGCCTACAATTATTGACGGAAAGATTTTTGCAAGAGGAAGTTGTGATGATAAGGGCCAGATGTACATGCACGTAAAGGCATTGGAAATGTTGGTAAAAACAAACACACTACAAAACAATATTAAATTTTGTATTGAGGGTGAAGAAGAAATTGGTTCACCAAGCCTTGGCAAATTTGTAGCTGCAAATAAAGAATTATTAAAAGCAGATGTTGTACTTATTAGTGATACTGCAATGATAAGTTTAGATGCACCGAGTATGGACGTTGGTGTGCGTGGTCTTAGTTACATAGAAGTTGAAGTAACAGGACCAAACAGAGATTTACACAGCGGTGTTTATGGTGGCGCAGTTGCAAATCCAATAACAATTCTGGCAAAAATGATTGCTTCGTTACACGATGAAAATAACCATATTACTATACCCGGCTTTTATGATGATGTTGTAGTTTCTACAGACGAAGAACGAGCATTAATGGCAAAAGCTCCTTTTAATGAAGCAGCATATAAAGAGGAACTTGGGGTGAAAGAATTGTGGGGTGAAAAAGGTTACACAACAAATGAAAGAACCGGCATAAGACCAACCATAGAACTAAACGGTATTTGGGGTGGTTACACTGGCGAGGGTGCAAAAACTGTTTTGCCAAGCAAAGCATTTGCAAAAATATCAGCAAGGCTTGTTCCTAACCAGGGCTCAGATAAAATAACAGAAATACTGATAAATCATTTACAAAAAATTGCTCCGGCAAACGTAACTGTAAAAGCAACATTGCACCATGGAGGCGAACCATATATGACTCCAATTGATAGTAAGGGTTACATGGCTGCTTCCAAAGCAATAGAAACAATTTTTGGTAAATTACCTATTCCTGTTAGAGGTGGAGGTAGTATTCCAATTTGTGCATTGTTTGAAAAAGAACTTGGTATAAAAATAGTGTTCATGGGCTTCGGCTTGGACAGTGACAATCTTCACAGCCCGAACGAAAAATTTAATGTCGAAAATTATTTTAAAGGAATTGAGACGATACCTTATTTTCATAAATTTTTTACAGAAATGGCTTAAAACGTTCACCAAAGAGTTTATTTTCAAAAAGCCCGGCGTAATTGTCGGGTTTTTTATATATGCATACCAATAATAAACATAGCAAAAAGAATTTAATGTGATAATTTCCTAATCTCATAATTTTTTTTAACAAATAATTATTTAGATTGCGATTCTAAACAAAAACTACTATGAGAAAAATAAAATTACTCTCTCTTTTTTGTATACTTTTTCTGGGGGCAAGTGCACAGACTAAAGAGGTAAACGGAAAAGTTACAGATTCTAGGGACGGCTCTCCCTTGGTTGGGGTTACAGTCAAAGCCAAAGGTGCTGCCAGCTCCACAACTACAAAGCAAGATGGTACCTTCACTTTAAATGTACCTGCTAACACAAAAGCATTAATGATTTCCTATGTGGGTTTTAAAGTACAGGAAACGGCCATTGATAATGCTGCTAATATTTCTCTTTCTCAGTCAGATAATTCTATGTCTGAAGTTATTGTGGTAGGTTTTGGTACAAAAGCAAAACGAGATTTAACGGGCTCAATATCAAAAGTAAGCTCCAAGGATATTTCAGGAACACCTGCCATATCTTTTGAAAGCGCTATTCAAGGTCGGGCCGCAGGAGTTTTTGTAGAACAACAAAACGGTAAACTTGGGCAAGGCATTAAAGTAAGGGTTCGTGGCGCTGCTTCAATAACCGCAGGTGCCGATCCACTTTATGTGGTTGATGGAATAACATTACAAAACAGCAGCTTATCTAGTAATGGGGCTGGTACAAACCCGCTTGCTGATATTAATCCTAACGACATCGAATCAATTGAAATATTAAAAGACGCTTCTGCAACCGCAATTTATGGTGCCAATGGTTCTAACGGTGTTGTTTTAATAACTACTAAAAAAGGTAAAGCCGGTAAATCAAAAATTGAATTCGGTTATTTTACAGGTAATCAAAAACCAACAGGTAAAAGGGATTTTATGAATGCGCAGGAATATGTTGATTATTTTAGAATGGCGGCAGCCAATGCGTTTAGACTAGATCCCTCTTTCAATTATGTAACATTTACTGAAAGAAGATTAAAAAGATATTCTGCAGGAAATGACGATTACAAAACCGCAAAGGTAAATACAGACTGGCAGGAACAAGCTTTTCAAAAAGCTCCAATCAGCCAATATGATATTAATTTTTCTGGTGGAAATGAAAAAACCACTTTTTACATGGGTGGTCAATATATAGATCAAAAAGGAATTATTGTAAGAAACAGTTTGAAGCGTTATAGCGGCAGATTAAACCTTGAACATAAAGTAAGAGATTGGTTATCTTTTGGTATGAATATGAGTTTTGTTAGATCAAATAACAACAGAATTTCAAACGACAATGCATTTTCTACCCCTTTGCAAATAGTTGCCCTTTCACCAATAACGCCATTGATTGATCCAAGAACCGGACAAACAAGTGGTGCTTTAGATACTACTACAGGCCGACCAAATACCAATTTTCCGGTCTATTATAATCCTTTGCTAGGGGTTGATAATGCTTCATATTTAACTACCGTAAACCGTACACTTGGAAATATATTTTCAAACATTCGGCTTACAAAAGGATTAAATTTTCGTTCTGAATTTGGGGTTGATCAAACAAACCAAAATGAAGAAACTTATAATGGCCGTTTAACTGCAAGAAACCAAGGAGTACCAAGTGGTGCGGCTTTCTCTTCGGCGGATGAAATACTTAACTTAACAGTTAATAACTTCTTCCAGTATAATAAATCATTTAACGATAAAAATATTTTAGATGCGGTTTTAGGTACAAGCTATCAAAAATATGATATCTCTTCAATCAGTTTAAGTGGCGAGCAATTCCCTAGTGATGCTTACAAAAAAATAAGCAGTGCTGCCTTACCAGTTAATGTGTTTAGTGGCGGTACAGGTTTTAGAGTACTTTCTTACTTTGGAAGAGTGAATTATAAATTGAATGACCGCTATTTACTTGCTGTTAGCGGTCGGTATGACGGATCTTCAAAGTTTGGTACAAATAACCAATATGGCTTTTTCCCCGCAGCTTCTGTAGGATGGATTGTAACGGAAGAAAAGTTTTTACAAAATGTTAGGTGGTTAAGCTTCTTAAAATTAAAAGCGGGTTATGGAGAAACAGGTAATTCTTTGGGCATAAATAATTTTGCATCAAGAGGTTTGTATTCCGGAAATGCAGCTTACGGCGGATTACCAGGTCAACATCCTACTCAATTGGCAAATCCAGATTTAAAGTGGGAGACTACTGCAAGTTTAGACATGGGTTTTGAAGCCAATTTTTTGAAGAATAGGATTTCGCTTGAAGTTGATTATTATGAAAGAAAAACAAGAGACCTTTTATTAAACGTAAACATACCTGGGACCAGTGGTTTTTCAACACAAACCAGAAACGCAGGAAAGCTTAACAATAAAGGAGTTGAGTTTACTTTAAATACTGAAAACGTTGTAACAAGAAACTTTAAATGGTCTACAAATATAAATTTTGCAGCCAACAGAAATAAAATAATTGATTTAAAAGGCCAACAAATTGGAACTTTAAACAGAGCTAAAGAAGGAGAAGCCCTAGGTGTATTTTATGCAAGAGAATTTGCAGGAGCTGACCCAAAAAATGGTGATGCACTTTTCTACAAAAACACTGTAGGTGCAGATGGAAAACTTGACAGGTCCACAACCAATGACTATAACCAGGCTCAGGATGTTGTAATCGGAAACCCTAACCCTAAATTTATTTATGGAATTAAAAATAATTTTAGCTACAAAGGTCTTGATCTAGATGTATTGTTACAAGGCGTTTACGGAAATGACATATTTAATGGTGGTGGTCAATACATGTCAGCAAGCGGCAGTAATGGTTTCGATAACCAAACCCGTGATCAATTAAACTCATGGAAAAAGGTCGGTGATGTTACGCAGGTACCGGAAGCAAGATTGTTTTTTGCAAACGGTACAGATAATTCAAGTCGTTACATTTCTGATGGATCTTATTTAAGAGTAAAAGCTGTTACACTTGGCTACAATTTACCAAAATCAGTTCTTTCCAGATTACACCTTGATAAAGCACGTTTATATGTAAGAGGTCAAAATTTATTCACCATTACAAAGTATAAAGGTTGGGACCCGGAAGTAAATGCTGATTTTCAGGCAAGCGAAATTAACCAGGGACAGGATTTCTACTCTGCCCCTCAGTTAAAAACAGTTGTATTTGGAATTAATATTGGATTATAATTAATGAATAATAAGATTATTATGAAAAATAACATATTTGCTATATTGCTAACAGGTGCAATTGTAATGTTTGGTTGCAAAAAACCTTTAGATGTACAACCAACACAGAGTATTGATGAAAGTGTTGCATTAAAAACGAACAGCGATGTGCAGGTGGCACTCGTAGGTTCTTATGCTGATATGGGAGCAGCTGATCTTTATGGTGGTAGAGTTTATGTAAATACTGAATTATTAGGCAACAGCAACGAATTAAGCTGGTCAGGTACATTTCAGGGACTTACCCAAATATTTAATAAAACAATACCTGTTGATAATGGATTTGTAGCCGGAACCTGGCTAACAGGTTACCGTACCATAAATGATGTAAACAATGTTTTAAGTGCTTTAGCTGTTGTAAATGCAAACCAGTTAAACAGGGTTGAAGGAGAAGCGAAATTTATTAGGGGCACAGTGTATTTTGATTTGGTAAGACTTTTTGGCAAAGCCTGGAATGATGGAACACCAGCAAATAACCCTGGAGTACCATTAGTACTAACACCAACTAAAAGTATAACTTCAGCAAGTAATGTGGCCAGAAGCAGTGTGATGCAGGTATACGATCAGGTAATAAAAGATTTAAATGAAGCAGAAGCTAAATTGCCGGTAGCCAATGGTTTTTTTGCTACAAAAAATGCTGCTGCTGCAATGCTTTCAAAAGTTTACTTACAAAAAGGAGACTATGTAAATGCTTTGCAGGCAGCGAACAGGGTAATAATTTCAAACAAGCAATTATTAAATCCTAATTATGCAGATGAATTTCCTTCCAATCCTAATGGCCCTGTTGCTTTAGGTAATACTCAGGAAGATATTTTTATGATTCAGGTAAATGCAACGCAGGGTGTAAATGATTTTAATACATTCTTTTCCCTTAATGGCAGAGGAGATATTGGGTTAACGAATAACCATGTGGCACTTTACGAAGCAGGAGATCAAAGATTGTCGCTGATTGATGTTGATGTTTCAACTAAGTTTGACAATGCTTATGGTAATGTTCATATAAGTCGCTTGGCAGAAATGTATTTAACAAGAGCAGAAAGTAATTTTAGGTTGGGGTCTGCAGTTGGAGCTACACCCTTGGATGATGTAAACAGAATAAGAAACAGAGTAGGTTTGCCGAGTTTATTGGTGGTTTCATTAGCAAATATTCTAAAAGAAAGAAGACTGGAATTGGCATTTGAGGGATTTGCATTACATGATGCGAAAAGACTTCAAAATAATATTGGAGCTTTGCCTTTTAATTCAACAAAATTAATTTATCCAATACCTGACAGAGAGATAAGAGTTAACAGTAGCCTGGTTCAAAATGCAGGATATTAATATTTTTTAATTTTAATAATGAAATTTTGTAAGTCGCTTCCTTTGTAAGAAGCGACTTATTATTTATAGAAATTTAAAAAGATGCATTTATCTCAACGAAAGTCTTTATTTTTGCCGCCCAAAACCAACTGAATCTTTGTTTGTAGTCAAGTATGAGATTTTAGGTTTTGAATTATAATATGATGTCGGGATAGCTCAGCTGGTTAGAGCATCGGATTCATAACCCGAAGGTCGGCAGTTCAAGTCTGCTTCCCGATACAAGCCTGAACCCTTTATTAATAGGGGTTTGGGCTTTTTCCTTACACTTACTTTTATATTAAATAGTGTATCAATAAAAAAGACACTGATATTAATCTATAAATTTGGAGAATGACAATCCTTCCAATAACTCATTATTGAAAAAATTAATTTTTCTAGTTCTTTAAGGGATGAAGGTTTTACAAAAAAACCCTGTACCGACTGGGAATAAGCTTTAACAACCAACGGCTGCTCAGCTGCTGTTGTTAAAAACAAGTAAGGAATACAACGTAGGTTTAATTGTTCGTTATTGAAAATTTTTTCTCTTAATTCCATACCATTTAAACGAGGCATATTAATATCTGAAAGAATTAAGAAAGGCTTTACAGACATGGAAAGCAAATATTCAAGTGCTTTTTCTCCGTCTTCAAAATAAAGAATTTCGTTTTCGTAATTAAGTTTTTTAAATACTCCTTTAAGGATTTCCTGATCATCAAAATCGTCCTCAATTATTATTATTGGGCCATTCTTATCCATAAAAAATTAAATATTAAAACTATTAAAGCGTAAATTAATAAAAACAAACGAAGTTTAAATTTGGTGGCCCAAGATTAGATTATAATAACTTTAAATGAAGTTATATTTTATTAAACACTTCAGATTTCCCCCAATATTGATGTCGTACTTTACAAAAATTTCCATTGTGAAAATATTAATTATTGAAGATGAAAAAGCTTTAAGTGATAGCATAACAACTTATCTAAAAGGTCAGGATTATATTTGTGAAGTAGCTAAAGATTTTAATACAGCTTTAGAGAAAACAGCTTTGTTTGATTATGATTGTATTCTGCTCGATTTGACGCTTCCAGGGGGAAATGGTTTAACGCTTTTAAAAGAATTAAAAGCAAATAATAAAACAGACGGCGTGCTTATAATTTCAGCCAAAAATTCCTTTTACGATAAAGTAACCGCATTAACCTTGGGTGCAGATGATTATCTTTCTAAACCTTTTCATTTATCTGAATTAAATGCAAGAATTGGTGCCATTATAAGACGTAAACAATTTGCCGGAAGTAATATTTTAAAGTTTAACAGCATAAATATTGACACCACTTGTAAGACAGCAGAAGTAAATAAAAAAAATTTAGAGCTGACAAAAAAGGAATTTGAATTATTACTATACTTTATAATAAACAAGAAAAAAGTCATTTCTAAAAATGCTATAGCTGAACATTTATGGGGTGACGATATGGAAGGTAATCTTGACTTTATTTATACCCATATAAAAAATTTAAGAAAAAAATTAATGGAAGCAGATAATATTGATTACATAAAATCAATTTACGGAATGGGTTATAAATTTACTGACCAGTGAAACTATTTGCAAAATATAACCGTGTTAACATCGTAGCTACGCTTGTAGTATTGCTTATTGGTGGTATATGCTATTATTTAATTTTACATTTTGTTCTGCTTAAACAATTAGATAATGATTTAAATGCAGAGGAACAGGAAATAAAAAATTACATTCTATTAAATCATTTATTACCTGTACCTACAAAAACAAAAGAACAAGAAATAATATTTAAGGAGAGTACATCATCAATAAAAAGAAAAATAGAAAGTAAGAAAAATTACAAAAATGAAGATGATGAATATGAGCTTTGCCGAATACTATTTTTTTCTGTAAATGCTTCTGGAAAAAATTACAATGTTTACATTTCCCAGTCGCAGGAAGCTACAGAAGATCTGATGCAACTTATTGCCAGCATCACACTTGGCCTTGTACTGTTACTGCTGTTTATATTATTTATTGTAAATCGTTTTATTTTAAATAAACTATGGCATCCCTTCAACACAACTTTGGCAAAACTTAAGGAATTTGATATAAATCAAAATCAAAAATTACAACTAAATACCACCAACATAGATGAATTTATAGATCTAAATTATGCTGTAAGTAAAATGAATGATAGCGTAGTAAGAGATTATACCGCATTAAAAAGTTTTACAGAAAATGCCTCTCATGAAATACAAACACCTCTTGCTATTGTAAATACAAAATTGGAATTGCTTATACAGTCAGAAAATTTTACTGCAGCTCAAATGCAGAATATTCAGACTATACACAATGAAATAAACAGGTTAAGCAAACTTAATAAATCATTACTGTTACTTACAAAAATTGACAATCACCAGTTTGAGGAAAAAGAGGAAGTAGATATTGTAAAAATTACTACCACATTGTTAAATAACTATGAAGAATTATTTACTGCAAAAAGAATTAATCTTTTTAAAGAAATGGAAACAACTGTTTTTATATTGATGAATGAAATAATGGCCCAGGTTTTAATTTCAAATTTAATCACCAATGCTATAAAACATAACATAGATAAAGGAACAATTAATATTTTTTTAAATAAAACATTTCTTTTAATTACAAATACAGGGACAGCATTACAAAATTATCCCGCCAACATGTTTGAACGTTTTAAAAAAGACAAAGTGCATTCAGACTCTCTTGGTCTGGGATTATCAATCGTAAAAAAAATATGTGACCATTATAATTTTACAGTAAACTATGAGTATGCGAATAATATACACAGCATAAAAATAGTATTTTAAAGAGTTGCTTACAGCTCTTGTTGAACTTCAAATTTATTACAGATTTTACTTTTAAATTTGTTTAAACAGCTTTCAAAGATTATGAAAAAAATATCCCTATTATTAACGCTTATCGTAGTTATAATATTTTGTGCATGCGCACAGACATCTAAATCTATCCACTTAAAAAATGTTTTTCATATAAAAAGTGCTTCCTGGTGGGATTATTTAGAAATCGGACCTATAAATGACAGGCTTTATGTGAGCCATGGTAACCAGGTAAATATTTTAAATAAAATTTCCGGTGATTCAATTGGAATAATTGAAAATACAAAAGGCGTGCATGGAATAGCATTTGATGTTGCAAATAATGAAGGCTTTACAAGTAACGGAAGCCTGAATAACGTAACGGTATTTGATATAACAAGCAATAAAATAATTACACAAATACCTACAGGCCAAAACCCTGATGCGATTTTTTATGAACCATTTTCAAAAAAAATTATAACCTGTAATGGCCGCAGCAAAAGTTTAAGCATAATAGATGCAGCACAAAATAAGGTTGTTGACAGTGTTTTTATTGGTGGAAAGCCTGAAACCGCTGTAAGCGACGGAAAGGGAAAAATATTTGTAAACGTAGAAGATAAAAATGAAATAGTACAGATAGATGCTAAAACTTTTAAGGTATTAAACCACTGGAGTATTAAACCAGGCCAAAGCCCAACAGGATTAGCTATTGATACCAAAACAAACAGGTTATTTGCATGCTGCGAAAAATTATTATTGGTAATAGATGCTGTTAATGGAAAAGTAATTGATAAGATTACAATTGGAGACGGTTGTGACGGTGTCGCTTTTGATGATGCAACCAAAAATATTTACACCTCCAACGGAGAGGGAACACTTTCTGTTATACACGAAGAAAATGCAAATAAATATGTTTTTGTTACAAACGTAGTAACAAAGAAAAGTGCCAGAACATTAATACTTGATAAAAAAAGTCATTTAATTTATCTCCCCGCAGCAGAATTTGATGCATCTTTAAAAGACAGCAGAG
>JAYTCO010000229.1:0-4419 GCA_043736415.1 Ferruginibacter sp.
CGAATTTCGCCTCTATCGGCTGATTTGTCAAGAATATGTTTTTGAAAAAACTCATGACCGGGATACCTTGTTAATCCTTCTTTACCTCCAAATTTCAAAGTGAATTCTGTAAAACCACCAGGCCATGCGTCTCTTTTTTCTTGAGCATTTAATGGAAGTCCTGCTTGTAGTCTTATAAATAAATCTCTTGCTTCGTCTTCATTATCAGTAATGACTTTTACAATTGAAAGCTCTGTGTTATCAAACTTTTCTTTCAAATCATCACTAAGTCCGTTATAGTCACAACTTGCCCAAGGGCAGGGTAGGTCTTTGATAAAAATTGGAAATCTTGCCGCTTTGTCATCTTTAACTGGGTCAAAAAGTTTCAAAGCATTTTGCCCAAATTTGTTTAACGCATTAATACGCTGTTGACCATCAATTATTTCTAAATCTTCTCTCTGCATTCCTGCAACCGTTCTCTTTTTATGGTGCAAATAAATTAGTGGTAATGGATAGCTTCTGAAAACACTGTCAATAAGTTTTTTCTGTTGTGGGTCTTTCCATACTGCACCTCTTTGGTATTCTGGATTAACTGTCAACATGTTGTTATGTTTCAATTCAAGTAATTCCTTGATTTTTATTTTGTCATAAATTATCTCCATAGTTTTATGTTATAGCTATTTAATTTGTCGAAGTTTAGGGTGTCACAAAGTATTGCAGGCAACTCTTATAAAAGTATCCGCATAGCCCCTCAAAAAAAGCCCTCAAAACTTGTGTAGATTTAGGGGCTATGCGGTATACTTTTGTGTTGACCGACGTTTGAGGCTTCTTTAGGTATAAAGTATAGTATCAGTTTTGAGGACACAATTCCTTTTGTATCTGCAGAAGTGATAAAAGCTGCGAACTAATTTTTAAAAGAACTGCTTTGTTTTTATTGTTTAGTAAAAATATGTTTTTGAACTGTAAAATTTACAGTTATTTTGAGGTATATGCACGAACCTGCCATCAACATCATTGTTGTTAAAAAAAATGTTATTGAAAAATATGATCACTTACCCATCGTCATTAAATGTGACTGCTATTAATTGAAGTGTTTGCTTCCTGCAGCAGGGACATTGATTAAAAACAACTTTGAACTGTTCCAGTAATCTTATCTGCCAGGGTGTTTTTATTTTAGCAGGGTGCGACGGTATTTGCATTAAAGCACAAATCATTTTTAACCGCTTTGTTCTCCCCCTGTTTGCGAGGTATCCTGTAGTTCTTATTTTACAAAACTGTTTGGGTAAAATATGTTGCTCAAACCGCCTCAAAAATTCCTGGCCGGAGAGACTCATTATTTTATGTGTGTTGTTGTCGGCGTAGTCCTTATACTTAAAGTTTACTGCGTTGGCCTCATTGCTTACTATCCTGCTGTTGCTTATTGCTACTTTGTGGGTGTACCTGCCCAGGTATTCTATCACCTGCAAAGGGCCTGTAAATGAGGGTTTGGCATACACTATCCATGGTTTATTAAAAAGCGTTTGCAGTAATTGAAGTGTATCAATTTTATTAATGACCGTTATTTTATCTGTATGTATTAATGCACGTACTCCTTTAATAAAGATAGCTTTATACACCTCTGCCATGGCCTTTACAGGAAACAAAAAATCATCTGCATTACGGGTAGCATTTTTCCAGGTTACTATCTTATTGTTTTTATCACTAGTTATACCACCACCACTTACAATGCAATGTATATGCGGATGAAAACTAAGTTGCTGCCCCCAGGTATGCAATACACTAATGATGCCTGGTGTAGCTCCTAAATATTTTTTATCTGCAGCAAACTGCAAAAGTGTTTTGGCACTTGCATCAAACAATAATTTATATAATTGTACCCTGTTGCCCAGGATAATGCTGTTTAGCTGATGTGGCAAGGTAAATACCACATGATAATAATTTATTGGAAGTAGTTCTGCCCTTCTATCATCAATCCATTGTGCCTGCTGCATACCGCCGCATCCGGGACAATGCCGGTTCCTACAGCTATGGTAAACGTATTTAAGCTGACCACAGGGTTCTTCTTTACATTTATATAAATGGTAACCCAATGCCCTGGTACGACACTTTTGCAATTGACTGAATACATTTTTTGTATGTGCATTGCAATTGGTAAAACAGTTACTGTTGATGATAGATTGTACAGTGGCTACCTTTTTAATGGTAGCCATATTTACCTGGTTTTTATAGTTAGGTCTTGTACAATAACATCATAAGGATTTATAACACTGCCAATATGCTTTGTACTTATGTGAACATACTGCATTGTCTGTGACAAGTGATGATGCCCCATCAGTTGCTTAATAGCAGGAAGCCCGGCACCATTCTCAAGCAGGTGTGTAGCATAACTGTGACGTAAGGTATGTATGCTGTAACCTTTATTTTGTAAGTTGATCTTGTGCAATGTTTTTTCTAAAATATGCTGCACACTTCTGCATGAATATGGTTTAGCTTTCTTTGTACCATTAAATAAATAAACAACTGGTTTGTATTTTAAATAATACTCCCTTAGTTCAATAAGAATATTGTTTGATAAGGCAACAAATCTGTCCTTTTTACCTTTGCCTTCTATCACCTTAATGCACATCGCTTTACTGTCTATATGTTCTATTTTTACATGTACCACTTCCTGTAAACGCAACCCTGTGCTATAAATTAAGGAGATGATCATTTTATGTTTTACATTATCAATAGAATTTAAAATACTAATAACATCTTCAACAGGCATACACACAGGAAGTTTTGCATCTCTTGCAGGAAACAAAAAACCAGGCACCTGGTAAGGTTTTTGCAAAACATGTTTAAAGAAAAAGGAAAAAGATTGTGCAGCCATTTTGGATTTTACCCTGCTGCATCCAAGCGTTTTAGTTAGATAAATTAAATAATCCACCGTTTGACTGTAGGTAAGTTGTGATGGCCGGTAATCAGCATAATAGCTAAACAGGTATCGAAGTTCGGTAAGATAATTTTTTGCAGTCTGGGGGCTGTAATGGCCGGCAGCAAAAATATCAGAAGTACGTTGCAACGCATTTGTTGCAAATTGTGTTAATGTTTTTTTTCCATTTTAAAAAGTTTTATGAAATGGAAAAGTAAAGAAGAAAATGTAAAGTTCATTGCGATAGCAATGTTGGTTCAACACAATATTATACGAACCTTTTCAGCTACCCAAAAAAATATTAATATTGATATTCAACCTGTGAGCATTCACTTTTTACCATACCGCAGGTACGAAAAATATTTTCTTTGCTGGGTTTGCGGGGTTTGCTTTATGAAGAGGGGGATACCGGCGGTTGATAATTCCAGGTCTTCTCAAAATCTATTTTAATACTGGTACCATCTTTGCTTTATAATCCATGATAAGAATCATCATTTCCACAAGTCAGCATCATCTAAATAATAACCCCTGCATGTTAGATTTGTAATGCACGCTAAAATAAGTTCATCATGAAAAAAGTAATTATCTCCCTGGACGGGCAGCATTTTCCCAAAGGCGCCCTTGAATTTGTAAAACGCATCAACGTTGAAAATAAAATTTTGCTCGCTGGTGTTTTTCTGAGCCCGGTAGACTATTCAAAACTACTTGCCTATACCGGCCTGGAAGGCATTACCATTATGCCCGAATGGCTGGTGAAAAATGAAGATGATGTACTGGTAAACAAAAATATCAGTTTATTCAAAGAAGCCTGTATAGCAGAAGGGATTGAATTCAGGATACACAAGGATACCGACCTGATGGCAATATCTTCTTTAATTGAAGAGACCCGCTTTGCCGATGTTTTGCTCATCAGCAGTGATCTGTTTTACGCCAATATATCAAAACAGCAACCCAATTTTTACCTGGAAGAAGTTTTAAAAAGGGCCGAATGCCCCGTAATGCTTATTCCCGAAAATTATGAAGAGCCGGGGCAGGTAGTGCTTGCATATGATGGCAACGAATCTTCTGTATTTGCTATTAAGCAGTTTGCCTATCTTTTTCCCGAACTGGCTAAAAAAGAAACCATTTTATTGTCCATCATTCAGCACGAAGATGAAATGCCGGAATACAGCCTGGTTACCGAACTGGTTTCCAGGCATTATCCAAATTTAAAACTGCAATCGCTGCACCTGAAACAAAAAAAAGATTTTGCAGCATGGCTTTCAGATAAACCAAACAGTGTTGTGGTAATGGGTGCATTTGCCAGGTCAGCTTTATCACAATTGTTCAGGAAGAGTTTTGCAAACGACGTTATTCACGATATTAAGATGCCGATTTTTATTTCTCATAAATAAATTGTCATGATATCTAAAACCGATAAACAGCAATACTTTTTTGAAGTAGAACTGGCCCGGACAGCCGGCAGAAAGGGAATACTTACAGCCAAAGATGTAACAGGTGCCATCGAAATTGCTACGGCTCCCGGG
>JAYTCO010000230.1:0-10358 GCA_043736415.1 Ferruginibacter sp.
AATTGTTTTTCCTTCGTTATAAACAGGAATAACTATGGAAAGTACTTTCATGTGGAAAGAATAAATTTATAATACTTATGTGTTTTTTGTAAATGTACATAAAACAACCTAAGGGGTGATTAGCCGTGGGCAAATACAAAACAGCATAACTTTTTACGAAGTATTATATTTGCCATTCATCGATAATGATGTTTACATGCTGAAGAAACTTCTTGAAATTGACCGTTATTTTTTTTTAAAAATAAACAGGGATTGCAGCAACCCTTTTTTTGATACCGTAATGCCTTTTTTTAGAGAACCGAAATTTTGGGCGCCTCTCTATCTTTTTATTTTAATTTTCATTGTATTTAATTTTGGAAAAAAAGCTGCATGGTGGTGCATAGGTGCAATCGTAACTGTAGCACTAACAGATATTATCAGCAGCAAAATAATAAAACCGTTTTTTGCAAGACCACGCCCATGCATGGACCCAGATTTCTCATCTCAGGTAAGATTGGTGGCAAGTTATTGTGGCGGTAACGGAAGTTTTACATCATCTCACGCAAGCAATCATTTTGGACTTGCCATGTTCTTTTTTGTAACACTTCATCATATAGCTCCAAAATTTATTAAGTACTTTTTTGTATGGGCTGCATTAATATGTTTAGCGCAAATCTATGTTGGCGTTCATTATCCGTCAGATGTTATTGGAGGTGCATTAATTGGAATACTTACAGGCAATTTTGTTAGTAAATTTTATAATAATAAAAACGGATTGTTGCAACCTTCATTTTAAATTATGAAAAGAAGTTTCATTTATTTTATTGCCTTTTTAATACCTGTATACTTCATTGGTTTTGGAATAGATATTATGGATATTGATGCATCGCAATATGCAGAAATGAGTAGGGAGATGAGTATCAGCAACAGTTATCTGCAGGTATTTGAAATCGGTAAAGATTACCTTGATAAGCCTCCATTTTTATTCTGGATAACCTCCATCAGCATGAAAATATTTGGTGCCAACAACTTTTCTTATCGGCTTCCCTCCTTTTTATTTGCAATGTTTGC
The DNA here is from genome assembly GCA_043736415.1 of Ferruginibacter sp. GTDB lineage: Bacteria > Bacteroidota > Bacteroidia > Chitinophagales > Chitinophagaceae > Ferruginibacter. Next base: position 1,051 of record JAYTCO010000230.1, read on the forward strand.
GTTGTATTCAACCTATAAGTTTGCATTGCTTTTTTATAAAAAAGAAATTGCATCATTGGCAGCATTGATACTTGCATCTTGCCAGGCATTTTACCTTATTAATCATGATGTAAAAACGGATACCGTTTTAATGGGCTGGGTAATCTTCAGCATCTGGCAACTGGCAGCATGGTTTCAAAATAAAAATTTAAAACACATCATTTTTGCATTTGCTGCAATAGGGTTTGGCATGATTACAAAAGGTCCGGTTGCATTGATAGTACCAGTGCTTGCATTAGGTACACATATTTTACTTACCCGAAATTTTAAAGCAATTTTAAGGTGGGAATATTTACTTGGGCTATTAATTGTTGCGGTTGTTTTATTGCCCATGTGTTATGGTTTGTATACACAGTTTGACCTGCACCCCGAAAAATTAGTAAATAATAAAACCGGTGTTTCCGGATTAAGATTTTTCTTTTGGACACAGAGTTTTGGCCGTATTACAGGTGAATCAATCTGGAATAACAACAGCAATATTTTTTTTCTTTTCCAGAATTTACTTTGGGCATTTTTACCCTGGATAGTAATTTTTTCTATTGCACTTTTTTTAGAGTTTAAAACAATTGTAAAACAAAAATTTAAAATAGAACCAAATGCCGAATGGATCTGTATGGGCGGATTTACATTCACTTATTTGGCCCTTGGCTCCAGCAAATACCAGTTACCACATTACATATTTGTAGTATTGCCCTTTGCCGCAATTATTACTGCAAAATTATTGATAAGGCTTTATGAAGGAGAAAATCCACGTCTGTTAAGGATTTTAGAAAAAAGTCATTTTGTGGTTTTTTTGCTACTTCATATTGCGTTAATCATTTTAATGACATTCAGTTTCCCCGCTCCTGTTTGGTTAACTGTAATTCTTATTATTTCATTGATTATTTTTTACTATTTTTTTACCAAAAAAAATATTTCGTTTTATCTCATTAAATTATCAGTATTCAGTTTTTTGCTCGTCAATCTTTTTCTTAATTTATGGATATATCCTTCACTGCTAAAATACCAGGGAGGAAACAGCGTGGGCAGGTTCATCAGCGAACATAATATTCCCACAAAAAATACTTTTATTTTTGAAGAACATATCTGGCATTCATTGCATTTTTACAGTAACGACATCATCTTAAATAAGTATAATGTTACGGCTGTTTTACCCGGTGAATATTACATAGTAACAGGAGGCAGAATTAATGATTTTATAAACGCAGGTAAAAGTTATGAAGTTGTATACAGTGTTCAAACTTACGGGGTGAGCAGGCTTCAGTTAAAATTTTTAAATCCCACCCGCAGAAAAGAACTTACTGAAGAAGTTGTTTTGATAAAAATAAAATAGCAATTAGGTTCATATTTATATCTTTACAGCAGTAACATACAATTATTTTTTAATAAGATTTTCGTCGACATGGCAGCAGTTTTTATACTTTTTCTTTTGATATTATTGAATGCCCTTTTTGTGATGAGTGAAATTGCCTTGGTTAGTGCACGTAAAGGCAGACTGGAAGGGCTTGCAGCTAAAGGAGATGATAAGGCAAAAGCAGCACTGGAACTTGCTAACAACCCTGAAAAATTTTTAAGTACAGCTACAATTGGCATTACATTAATAGCCATATTAACGGGTGTTTATGCAGAAGAAAAATTCAGCAGATTACTTTCCCCTTTTTTTGAACAGATTAGTTTCACCCAAAAATATGCAAACGGAATTGCCACCACTGTAGTAGTTATTTTAGTAACTTTTTTATCTATTATATTCGGTGAATTGATACCTAAAAAATTTGGTTTGCTGCGTGCTGAAAAAATTGCAAGAAGCATTGCAATACCAATGAATTTTCTTTCAACTGTAATGCATCCTTTTGTATGGTTACTATCTGGCATAACAAACTTAATTTTTAAAATATTTAATATAAAAAAAGCAAGCGACAGCGCCGTTACTGAGGAAGAAATTAAAGCAATGATTTCTGAAGGGAGTGAATATGGCTCTATTGAAGAAGATGAAAAAGATATTATTGAAAGGGTTTTTCATTTAGGTGACAGAAATATTACTTCTTTAATGACGCACCGTACTGATATTGTATGGTATAATGTAAACGATACGCTTACCGATATTAAAAATAAATTTGGCGATATTATTTACAGCACCTTCCCTGTGTGTGAAGGAACTGTTGATAATATTAAAGGTATAGTGTACGTAAAAGATCTTTTAAAATCCAATCCGGACCGGGCTTTGGCAGATATTATGAAACCTGCACTTTTTGTGCCCGAGAATAATTCTGCATATCAATTACTGGAAAAGTTTAAGGGCACCAGAATACATTCAGCATTTATTGTAAACGAATACGGAACGCTGGAAGGAATGATAACCTTGAATGATATATTGGAAGCTATTATTGGCGATGTGCCACAAACAGGACAGGAAGAATATGAAATTACAAAAAGGGAAGATGGTAGTTTTTTAATAGATGCACAAATTGGGTTTTACGATTTTTTAAGTTATTTTGAAAGAGCGGACTGGATGAATGAAGGCGAGCATGAATTTGATACGCTTGCCGGTTTTGTATTACACGAACTGGAACATATTCCCGCCACCGGCGAAAAATTTGTATGGAGAGATTTTACACTGGAAATTATTGACATGGATGGCCAGCGAATAGATAAAATTCTTGTAGTGGTTTCAAAAGAATTAAAGGAAGAAATGGAGGATTAAATTTTTATTTATTTAATACTGCGCAGTAACTTTGTTCTCTGATCCTGATAATTTTGCGCTCTTACGCTTTCCATCAACTATTATATGAACAATATTCATTTGTTGTTCATTATACTCCAGTAAAACATTATCTGTTACTTCAATTTTTTTAGGGGTTGTAATATTATCTGCCTGGTAATAACTATAAATTCCCTCATCAATTTTTTCAAAGCCTAAATATTTTAATGCTGCAAGCTTTCCATCTATAGCTATTCTTAGATGCTTTTGTACATAATCATTAACCAATTTATCCATAGCCGGTTTTACTTTTTCATCCAATAAATCAACATGGGTTTTATAAGTTGTCCGAAGGGTTTTTTCAAAATCATCTGTAAAAATTTTACAGCTTACTTCCAGTGTTTTATCTTTTGCATTGTGCTCAATTTCTGTAACACTAACAAATATTGGGTGATGTAAATTAACGCCGGTCGGTAAAAACATTAATGAAATAAACAACCACTTAAATAATAAACTTACCATATTACCTTAAAATTTACGTCTACTTTTATATTGATTTAACCATTACAAACTTAACGCAAAGTATTAACGCACATTGCAGGCATGAATGATTTAGCATTTTATTTTAAAGAGGGTTGGCAACATATAATTAGTTTTAATGCGATCGATCATCAGCTTTTTATAATTGCACTTGCCGCTATCTATATTTTAAAAGACTGGAAAAAAGTATTGGTTCTAGTTACAGCATTCACTATAGGACATTCTCTTACACTTGCTTTAAGCATATTTGATGTTATACGTGCTAATGAAAAATGGGTGGAGTTTCTTATTCCAATCACCATCATCATCACAGCAATTTTTAATTATTTTATAAAAAATTTTAATAAAGAAAGTTTGCAACTCAATTATTTTTTTGCGCTTTTCTTTGGTTTTATTCATGGGTTAGGTTTTGCAAACAGCATAAGGTTTATGCTGGCAAGTAATCAAAAAATTGGTGCCGGCTTATTAGGTTTCAATTTAGGGCTGGAAGCGGGGCAGATTGTATGCGTTACAATAATTTTATTATCTGCATACCTGGTAATAAATATTGCGGGTTTAAAAAGAACCTGGTGGATTTATATTTTAAGCACAATAACAATTTTATGGGCGGTAAAATTTGCCGTGGAACGAATTCCATAAAAATATATCTTTACGTTTACCAATAACTTAAAAACTAAAAAAATTAATAATGAAAAAAATCCTCCTTTTGGTTTTGTTAAGCTCGGGCATATTTTTTTGCTTTGCGCAGGATATTAAAAATAATCCAGGCAGTAACCATGGTAACCGTTTTGAACAGTTGGGAACTATACTTCCTACGCCAAATGAATACCGCACAGCAAGTGGTGCGCCTGGTCCAAAATATTGGCAGCAGCGCTGCGATTACGATATTACCTGTGAGCTTGATGAACCCAACAGAAAAATTACCGGTAAAGAAACACTTACTTACTATAATAATTCGCCTGACAACCTAACTTATTTATGGCTGCAGTTAGATGAAAATGAACACAGCTCTGTAAACAATTCTGGTTATCAAACCAGTAACACAATGCCAAGGTCTTTAAATACAGAAGAACTTGACAGGCTTAGTACAGGTAAACTCGACAAAGAATACGGAGATAATATTACTAAGGTTACTACTGCACTTGGTGCGCCGTTAAAATATACCATCAACAAAACAATGATGCGTATTGAGTTGCCTCAAACATTAAAACCCGGGCAACAATTTATTTTTAAAATTGACTGGAATTATAATATTATTGAGCGTACCAAATACGGTGGTCGTGGAGGTTTTGAATATTTTCCAGAAGATAAAAATGATCTATATACCATCACTCAATGGTACCCACGCCTTTGTGTGTACAGTGATTTTCAGGGATGGCAAAACCACCAGTTTGTCGGCAGTGGAGAATTTGCGTTAACCTTTGGTAATTTTAAAGTTGCTATGACTGTTCCATCAGACCATGTGGTAATGGCAACAGGAGAATGCCAAAATTATCAACAAGTATTAACGCCGGCACAATTTGGCAGATGGCAAACGGCACAAAATGCAAAAGATGTGGTAGAAGTTGTAACCCTCGCCGAAGCAAAAGCAAGAGAACTGAAAAAAGAAACCGGTAAAAAAACCTGGATTTTTAAAGCAGAAATGGTACGTGACTTTGCCTGGGGAAGCAGCCGTAAATTTGTTTGGGATGCAATGCCCGCCTATGTTGAAGGCAAAAAAGTAATGTGCATGAGTGCATACGGCAAAGAAGCCTATGCATTGTACAGAAAATTAAGTACAAAAGCTGTAGCACACACTATTAAAAGCTATTCTAAATTTACTATTCCATATCCTTATCCTGTAGCCCAAAGCCTGGAAGCCGCAAATGGAATGGAGTATCCTATGATTTGTTTTAATTATGGCCGCACAGAAAAAGACGGAACATATAGTGAAGCAACAAAAATCGGAATGCTTGGTGTTGTAATACATGAAGTCGGTCACAATTTTTTTCCAATGATTATTAACAGCGATGAGCGCCAGTGGACCTGGATGGATGAAGGATTAAATTCTTTTGTTGAATATTTAACTGAAGAATTATACGACAATAAATTTCCGGTAAGCAAAGGGCCTGCATATAAAATTGTTGATTACATGAAGTTGCCTAAAGACCAGCTTGAACCAATAATGACAAACAGTGAAAACATTATTCAGTTTGGCCCAAATGCATACAGCAAGCCATCAACAGGTTTAAATATTTTGAGAGAGACAATTATAGGCAGAGAGAATTTTGATTATGCGTTTAAAGAATATGCAAAACGCTGGGCTTTTAAACACCCTACGCCTGCAGATTTATTTAGAACTATGGAAGATGCAAGTGCTGAAGATTTAGATTGGTTTTGGCGTGGTTGGTTTTACAATACCGATCCATGTGATATTTCTTTAGATACCGTAAAATGGTCAAATCTGAGTACAGAAAGCTCCTTAGGTTACACAAGAACTACTCCCATCAGCACATCACAACCTGTAGCAAAACCGCAGTTAAATGTGTTTGACGATATTTCAAAAATGAGAAACAGAGCAGACAAAAAAATTGTATTTGCTACCGATGCTGATACAAGTTTAAGAGATTTTTATTGGAGATATGACAGAGATTTGGTAAAGGTTGATAACACTCCTTTTACCATAACAACTCCTGCAACGGTTGCTGATACTTTTACCACGGGGCAAAAACAGGAACTTGCCGGTAATAAAAACATGTACGAACTTACTTTCAGTAATAAAGGTGGTTTGGTAATGCCAATAATTATTGAATGGACATTTAAAGATGGTACAAAAGAAACAGATCGTATTTCTGTACAGATTTGGCGCAAAAACGAAAACAGGGTTGTAAAAACTTTTATAAAAGACAAAGAAGTAGCTTCTATAAAACTAGATCCGATGCGTGAAACCGCAGACATAGATGAGAAAAATAATGTTTGGAATGTAACTGCGGAACCATCAAAATTCCAATTATTTAAAACAAGAGCAGCCGGTAATGCAAGAGGTGCAAGCTCAGGTTTAGGCAATCCGATGCAGAAAGAAATGAAGTAATATAAATTATTAAAGTAAAGTCTGACTCATTTATTTGAGTCAGACTTTTTTTTGTAATTCATTTTAATCATGTTTTACAATAGTTTAGAACCTTTTAATTATAAATATGGTATTTTCAGTTCAAAATATTTTGAAGAAAAAAAATAAAAGATTAAAAAAATGTTTTTATGTAAAAAGTTTACTATATTTAAATATTGAAACATAACAAAGCACCTAATATCCTCCCGAATTTCTCAAGTTTCTACCTCCTAGGTTCAATCTAATCCATCCCTATCTCTCTAAAGTAGCAGCTTACTGCATGCATATTTTTTAGTGTACCATTAATTTATTTCTTTAATAACACAAAAAAAATGTATGAAAAAAATTCTATTTTCAATCGCTATGCTTGTTTCAACAACAACAGCGTTTTCTCAATGCTTTCAGATACTGCCCGGTACTGCAATAATAAAAGAGGCTAGTGGCCTGTACACCTTAGTAATTAAATATCAAACTAACGGAATGAAATCCCTTGGCATAGTTGTAATGTGTGGAAGTAATCCTTATACTTCACAGGAGCCTTGTTTTTCAGATAACAGTTTACTTCCTAATACTAAGAGTTACGGACCCTTTGATTGCCCTTCAGGGCAGATTGTAGCTATTCTCACTCCATATCAAGGAAATTGTGGTTCACAGGAATGTGCTCCACAAAGATTTTTAGGTCCGGCGGGTGGTACAACACCTGTTAAACTTAGTTCTTTTTCAGCAGTGCGTTCCAAGCAAGTTATATCTCTTAATTGGAGCACTGAATTTGAATTAGATGCAAAAGAATTTATTGTAGAAAGAGCAGAAGGTACTGAATTCCGCAGCGTTGGTACTATTAATATTAACGGAAATTCAAGTACTAAAAAAAGCTATTCATTTAATGACAAGAATGAAAATGCGGGTAACACTTATTATCGTCTTAAAAATGTAGACCTTGACGGGAAATTCACCTACTCACAAATAAGAATTGTAAAAGGAATAGGGGCGGTAAATGATATAACCGTTTTCCCAAACCCTGCACGTTCAAATTCAAAAATCTCGGTTGTTGGAGTAACTTCAAACAGTTCAATTCAGCTACTTGACTTTTCAGGTAAAGTTTTAAAAAACATAAACAGCAATACGGTAAATTTAATTGATTTATCAGGTGTAAAAAATGGTACTTACCTAATCAGAATAATAGATAAATCAACCAACGAAGTGGTAAACAAAAAACTGACTGTCAGTAATTAAATTTAATTAATGTTATAAAAAAAACTGTCTCAAAATTTGAGACAGTTTTTTATGCTTTGAAATTTAAATAATGTTATAAACCCGTTTGCCCGTTTCTAACAACATTTTTCTTACCCTTGTTTTTCTTTTCCCACTCTAACATTGATGCAGTTTTAGCCACTTCCTTTTTTACAGCTTTTAACAGATTACCTTCAACCTCTTTTTTAGGTGTGTTAGGAAGTATAAGATTATTTCTATCCCACTCTTCCGTTTTTAAAAGTCTGCCGGTTACAGGCTCATAAAAACGCCACGGCCCTTGTTTGGTACTGTATTGCTCCGCTTTTACAATTTTATAATTTACAATTTCATTGCTGCCCGTGCCATAAATTGCTATTGTATCAAAAGGTGCATCAGGGTTATATCCACGCCAGTTTTCTTCTCTCAGCAATTCGCCCAGCGCTGAATAATATTGTTGAAATCCATCTTTACCGCCATGCAAATATGTTTCAAATCCTGTTGGGTCTCCCATAAGATTATACCTGCGCCAGATGCCTTCTTTGGTATTATTTTTATAGATTCCTTCTTCTTCAAAGCCCGGCTCTCCACGCAACTCTTCTGTACGCAACACATATTTACCCTGTTTAAATCCTTTTTTATCAATTTTGTTTATCGTATCACCCTTTGCACCTATTTTAAAAGACTTGTATTGGGCATCTACATTTAATACAGCACCAAAAAAGAAGAATGCTGTAATCAAAATTTTATGCTTGCATAATACCATAACCTGTAATTTTATATTCAAATTTAAACCTTTACAATTTTAAAAATTGTTAATTATACTTTAGTTATGATGTAGGTTTTTATAAATCAAGGTTAAAAAAATACAACTTTTTATATGAAGGACTTCAAAAAATATTACATTCTTTCTGCAACACCTGAACAGGTTTATGCAGCCCTAACAAACGCAGCCACTATTCAGTTATGGAGTGGAGACCCTGCAATTATGAGTACAGAGCCAGGGAGTGAATTTTCGTTGTGGGAAGGAAATATTGAAGGCAAAAATATTGAGTTTGAAAAAGACAAAAAAATTGTACAGCAATGGTATTTTGGCGATCAGGAAGAACTATCTATTGTAACCATGAAAATGTTTGCAGATAAAAATAAAACCTCCTTAGAATTAAGGCACACAAATATTCCTGATGATGATTACAACAATATTGTTGATGGTTGGAACAATGTCTATTTTGGCAGTTTAATAGAGTTTTACGAAGATTAACTTTTAAATTTTTTAAACCAAAAAGGAACAACGCAAACTGTTCCTTTTTTAATTTGAAAATATTTTTATTTAACTGTTAATGAAAACATTTTTTCATTTCCTAAAAATCCTTCCAGCTCATCTCCTACTACACATTCTCCGACGCCGGCAGGAGTTCCGGTGTAGATTAAGTCTCCAATATTTAAAGAAAAATAATTAGAAATATGAGAAATAATGCTGTCAAAACTAAACAGCATATCATCAGAGTTTCCTTTCTGTACCGTTTCTCCATTCATTTTTAAAGAAAATAGAATCCCATTTTTTTTAAAACCTGGCTTAATGTCAACCAGTTTTCCCAATATGGCCGAATTATCAAACGCCTTTGCCTTTTCCCATGGCAGGCCCTTTTTCTTGTGTTCATCCTGTATATCCCTTGCCGTAAAATCTATTCCCACAGATATTGCATTGTAATAATC
>JAYTCO010000231.1:0-1811 GCA_043736415.1 Ferruginibacter sp.
TGTTCTCAAAATAGGTTCTGTAAATGTATCTTCTGCATTAGCTATAGCTGTAGTAATCATGTATACCTCCAGGCCTTTTTTACGAATAGCCTCAACGGCTTTAGGTAGTTCCTCCACTACATTCTCCGGTAGAATGTGCCCATTAGGTCTTACTGTCAAATCAATACCATCAAACCCCATTTCAGCTACTGCGTTAGCCATATCGTTTATAGAAAGCCAGTGCAGATTTTTTGAGAAAACGGAAATGGAGGATGTTGATTTCATCTTTGGTTTCTTTATGATTGATTCGCTTTGCAATACATTACCAAAGCCTTTACCGGCAAGTGATAAGGCAGTTGCAGCAATCGTTGTTTTTTTTATAAAGCGCCTTCGGTTACTTATCATCTTCAAAATTTAAAAAGCAGGTAATAGTGCAATAATTAATATTAGAAAAATATCATCTTATATTTTGGTAAAAAATATTCCCGTTCCAATGGTTTAAAATATGCATAAGAACATAACCACCCCAAATGGAAATATAATATTGTCTTAGCTTTTTGTTATTGATAAGGTAAGCCTTGTTCCTTGCTCTATTCTTATTGTTTTTCTGCTAGCTATCATCTTGATTGGCATGTTTGGTAAATAAGATTTGGGTGGCTCAGTTATTGCATACGTCATTTTAAGGTTCACACAAAGTTTTATTCTTAAATACACAAAGATCTTCACATTTTCGCCCTATTTTTAACGCGAATTTTTCAATTTAAATAAGATGCATAAATGTTAATTATTTTTAAATTTTTTCAAACTTTTCAAAAATACCTTACGTAAGTAACCAAGTTTCACATTTTATAACTTTTAAAAATTTTCAAGTATTCTCAAAATTGCCGGTTTTTTTAATCACAAAAATCTCACCTTATGACAAAAAAATTTTTACAATTTAGCGGATTGAAGTTGTGCCTGCTGGCATTACTTTTTTCCAACCTGGCAAGTGCGTCTTCCCACCGCGAAGCACCGTTGATTGCCAACGATCCACTTGCCGACAATACTGATGTGTATGCTTTCAGGAGTCCTGATAACAGCAACACGGTTACCATTATTGCCAATTACATTCCTGCCGAATCGCCTGATGGAGGCCCCAACTACTTTAATTTTGGTACCGACATCCGCTACGAGATTCACATTAAAAATCGTACGACTACTTCAGGTGATGACATTACCTACCGCTTTACTTTTTCGCAAACCAACCAGGATCCCACCACCTTTTTTAATATCAGGCTGGGCCAGCAAAATTTAAAGACTACATATGTATGCGAAAAAAGTACCGATGGCGGTAATACGTATACCTCTATTGTAGCTTCGGGAATTGTACCACCCAACAACATTGGTCCCCGTTCAATAAACGGCAACCCGGTTGGTTTAAACACCACTTACGATGCTTTAATGACCAGTGCCATTGTAACTGCAACTACTGGAGAGATGGTATTCTGTGGTCCTGTAGACGATCCTTTTTTTGTAGACCTTGCCGGTGCTTTTGATGTAGGTAATTTTAGGCCTGCTGGCAATACTACCAATCCTCCCAAAGATGCTCTTAGCCGTTTTAATGTACACAGCATCGCTTTAAAAATACCTATAGCATCGTTGCAGAAAGATGGTAAAACGGTCAACCAGGCCACCAGTATACTGGATGGTGATTTTGTTATAGGAGTTTGGGCAAGTGCTAGTCGTAAACAAGTTCAAACGCTTACAACTGCAGGAGCCAGAACATATTCTGGAAATTATGTTCAAGTTTCTCGTTTGGGAATGCCCTTAACAAACGAAGCAGTTATACCGAT
>JAYTCO010000232.1:0-1809 GCA_043736415.1 Ferruginibacter sp.
GTCGGGTCGCCTGCATCGCCATTTCCATTCTTATTATTTCCCTGCATGGTGTAACCATTATCCTGTGTAGCATTATTGCCGTTTTGTTTGCCCGGACCGTTATAAACTAGTTTGGGTGTTTTAGGTTTTGGTACCGGCAATACAGCAGCAGTAGGAGTGGTAGAAGTTATTTTTACCGGCGTAGTTTTTTTTACTGATTTTATCACAGGGGCAGCATCTGCTTCTGCAATATCATCTGGTGTAATTTTTTCCTCTGACACTTCTTCTTTTGTAGGTGAAGGTTGTGGCTGTTCTGCAATTTCTTTTTCCGGTTTTCCCGGTCCTTTTATGAGTGGTTGTTCTTCTCCAAAACCTTCATCGTTGTTGCCTAAATTAATTTCCATTAAATCCTGCACAACTGGTGGTGCAGGTGGCAAAACCGTCCAGCTGATTAAAATAAACATGAGCAGCAAAGTCCCACAAATAATTGCGGTGTAGGTTAATGCTTTTTTGTGTCGTTCTTTATCAAAATTATTTGCCATGCTATAAAGTTATATTTCTCATTTGTATTAGCTGATAATTTTTTAAATTATTGATAGCCATAAAATCATTTTAACAAAATTAATTAAGTCATATATTTTGAATGATTAAATTGAATAATCGAATTAAAATTTTTAAAAAAAAGACGAAAAAAGATTTACCGTTTAACTTTAGCCCCGATTGAAGTGGCTATCCTTTTTTGCCTGTCTTTGGGGCAAAAAAGATAATAACGTAAAGCGGGACCGCTGTTGAAAAAGGCACTACAGTTCCGCTTCAAAAAAAATAAGAAATGAATTCTATTCATAACCAAAACTATCCGGCTCCACGGGTATTTTTCGTGGAAGGAAAATTAATACTGCTCCGTTTCGTTGGGGAAATCGCTGCTTTTTATATCGGTAATATATTGTTTAACGGCGCCTGTAATTTGCTCATTCATATTTAAATATTTGCGCAAAAAACGGGGTTTAAATTCTGAGTTAATGCCAAGCATATCATGCATTACCAACACCTGTCCATCGCAACCATTGCCGGCACCAATACCAATTGTTGGTATGTGTAAACTTGCCGTAACTTCTGCTGCAAGGCTGGCGGGAATTTTCTCCAACACAATCGCAAAGCAACCCGCTTCCTGTAATAAAAGTGCATCTTTTTTAAGCTGCTCTGCCTCTGCATCTTCTTTTGCACGAACTGTGTAAGTGCCAAATTTATAAATGCTCTGCGGCGTTAAACCTAAGTGCCCCATTACCGGAACACCACTGTTTACAATGCGTCTTATAGATTCTACTTCTTGCTCGCCACCTTCAAGTTTTACTGCATGTCCGCCCGTTTCTTTCATTATCCTTATGGCATTGTTTAGTGCCTCTTTGCTGTTGCCCTGGTAAGAACCAAAAGGCAAATCTACCACAACCAAACAACGATCTATACCTCTTACTACACTTTGCGCATGGTAAATCATTTGATCCATTGTAATAGGTAAAGTTGTTTCGTTACCGGCCATAACGTTGCTGGCGCTGTCGCCAACTAAAATAACTTCTATACCTGCGGCGTCAAATATTTTTGCAAAAGAAAAATCATAAGCGGTAAGCATTGATATTTTATCGCCAGCGGCTTTCATTTTCTGCAGCGTATTGGTTGTGATTTTTTTTACTTCTTTGTGTATGGACATGTGTTATAATGGATAATTGTAAAATGGATAATTAATAATGGTGCTACAGGGGGAATGAATGACCATATCTAAAATCTAATATCAAAAATCTTAAATTTATTTCTTCACTTCTTCCCACAAATGCT
>JAYTCO010000233.1:0-4386 GCA_043736415.1 Ferruginibacter sp.
TTTTAATATTTTAAACAACTCAAATCAAAAATAAGGTCTCTTTAATGTTATATAAAATAGTCACTTCCGTTCCTGCCGTTAATGTCGTATTATTCCATGATATGTATTTATTTCCTGCATTAAATAGATTAAATTTGTAGTGTACCCAGTTGTACATTATATTTTTAAAATCCAATAGTTTTCTATAAAAATTTTGTAACATGGTAAGAGTATGTATTTATCCAAAAGATGTTCAGATCGTAACCGGTAAAAGCGAGCGTTGGGGTCGGGATATTATAAAAAAGATAAAGTCTCATTTATCAAAGAAGCCACATCAATTGGTATCCATAAATGAGTTTTGCGAATACACAGGTCTATCAGAAACTTCCGTTAAAGAAAAACTTCGTGCATAAGATCTTCTCTGTGTAAAAGTTTATGTACTTTAGTACTTCAGTACGGTAAAAGGTTTAGAATTGCATGAAATAATAGAAGCGAGACTATATCGAGACCTGCAAAGATTGAATTGCTAAGAACGTTACCCATAAAGGCTTTCAGCGTTAGGTTCAGATCCCTAGCTCTCCGCTTAGATAGATAACAAACTTCATCAAATCCTTGCAAACTCAATGTTTTCAAGGATTTTTTATTTGTAGCAACCTTCGGATCATTCAAATTCTCACAAATAAAAAGGACTAAATCGAGACATTTTAAAAAACTTTTTTGAGGTCTCGGTAAAACGCTCAACCCTTTTGCCATGCTGCGTTTTTGGGGAAACATATGGATAATATTCAACCCGACCAAAGCATTCAATCGTTCCAACATTATATTCTTACTATGAATCAGGCCGTTTTAGCCCTCCATACTAATAATACGAAATGTATATCTGAAATTAACCTTCTGGCGGTGTGTTCCAATCAAAAAATGAATAGTTACCTTAAAGTGATTGCAGCCACCATCATTTTACAAAATGATGTAACAACTTGCAATGCTATTCATGCATCGAGGTATTTAAATTATGATTCTAAATTTTATTAGACTCTCAAACACTTGCTAGATTTAGTGTGCAATTTTATACTTACTTCTTAGTAAATTGGTTTTTATTAATTCAGTAAAATTATTGAAAGTTAAAATTTAGGCTTGAAAATTAACATGGCAAATATTAAACTCAAAGATAGATTTTCAGCATTAGGTAATCTTCCTCGTTTTTTTAAATTGGTATGGCAAACAAGTCCATCGCTTACTATTGCCAATGCTGTACTTCGCATTATTAAATCAGCTACTCCTGTTGCTATTTTGTATGTTGGCAAACTTATCATTGATCAGGTTGTTCATGTAAGCCAAAGCAAACAAAGTATATCATCAGATACTTTATGGAAACTCATTGCCATTGAATTTGGCTTGGCAATTTTATCAGATGTGTTAAACAGGGCCATTACATTAATGGATAGTTTACTTGGGGATTTATTTTCAAATCATACTTCAGTAAAAATAATTGAACATGCTGCAACATTAGATTTAGATCAGTTTGAAAACTCTGCTTTTTATGATAAAATGGAACGTGCCAGGCAACAAACTGTAGGTAGAACAGTGTTGCTTTCGCAGGCTCTAAGCCAGGTGCAGGATTTAATTACAATGGTTTTTTTAGCAGCAGGCCTGTTGGTATTTAATCCTTGGCTTATGATCATTCTTTTAGTGGCTATTATTCCCGCATTTCTTGGAGAAACATATTTTAATGACCAAAGCTATTCACTCAGTCGGAGGCAGACACCGGAACGAAGAGAATTAGATTATATCAGGTTTTTAGGCGCAAGTGATGAAACGGCCAAAGAAGTAAAAATTTTTAATTTATCAAATTTCATAGTGACCCGTTTTCGTGAACTTTCAAATAAGTTTTACAATGCAAACCGTGTTTTAATTATTCGCCGTTCTGTTTGGGGTAGTGTATTTTCAATGTTGGGTTCACTTGGGTATTACTTAGCCTATGTCTATATCGTTTACAAAGCAGTGAATGGAAAAATAACTATTGGTGATCTTACTTTTCTTGCCGGCTCTTTCAGGCAATTAAGAACTTTGTTGGAAGGTATTTTAAACCGTTTTACAGGTATCTCGCAGGGTGCAATGTATTTAAGTGATTTCTTTGATTTCTTTAAAATAAAATCACAGATTATAACATCTGTTAAGCCAAGAGTTTTTCCTCATCCTATTCAGCAGGGTTTCACATTTGAAAATGTAGGTTATAAATATATTAATTCAGAAAATTGGGCAAACAGACATTTAAACTTTACGCTTAATGTGGGTGAAAAACTTGCTTTAGTTGGTGAAAATGGTACAGGTAAAACAACACTTGTAAAACTTTTAGCAAGATTATACGAACCTACCGAAGGGCGAATTATGTTAGACGGTTATGACCTGCGTGAATATGACATTAATGATTTAAGAATGCAGATTGGTATTATTTTTCAGGATTATCTGCGCTATCAAATGACGATTGCTCAAAACATTGCAGCCGGTAATATTATGGAGCAAGAAAATCGTGAACTCATAAAAAATGCTGCTGAGCAAAGTCTCGCAAATATATTTATTGATAATTTTCAAAAAAATTATGATCAGCAGTTAGGCCGCCGCTTTAATGAAGGCGTTGAATTATCAGGCGGGCAGTGGCAAAAAATTGCATTGGCCAGGGCATACATGAGAGATGCGCAATTAATGATTTTAGATGAGCCTACAGCTGCACTTGATGCAAGGGCAGAGTATGAAGTTTTTCAAAGATTTGTGGAGTTAACTAAAGGAAGAACGTCAGTTCTCATTTCACATAGATTCTCAACGGTGCGCATGGCTGACCGTATTTTGGTTTTGGACAAAGGGGAACTTTTGGAAATGGGAAGTCATGAAGAATTATTACAAAAAAATGGAAAATACGCAGAACTGTTTCAATTGCAGGCAAAGGGTTATCAATAAAATAAAAGTAAAACCCAACATAACCAAACCATAAATTTTTACTTTTTAAAATGACAAATCCATTCAGCTCTTTAAAGGAAAAGATATATTTAAAGCTATATTTCTCTCAAACAATAAGTTTGTTAGGCGATGCATTTACGTGGGTTGGTATTGCTTTACTTACCTTCCAATTTGGTGGCGATAATTCAGCAGTTATATTATCAACAGCGTTAACATTGCGGGTGGCAGCTTTTATTCTTTTTGGTCCTTATGCAGGGGTGCTTGCAGATAGAATAGACAGGAAGAAAATAATGTACATAACGCATTTTGTACGAATGGCAATTGTAGGCTGCTTGCCCTTTGTTACTGAAGCTTGGCAAATATATTTGCTCATATTTTTCTTAAACATTTTCAATGCATTTTTTACACCTGCATACAAAGCAGCAATACCACAATCAATAAAAGTTGAAAAGAATTACAGTTCAGGGATTGCACTCTCAAACGCAACTAATCAATTATTAGGTGTGTTAGGTCCGGGTTTGGCAGGAGGCGTTGCAGCATTTTTAGGAGCAAGGCAAATATTTTTTGTTGATGCCGCATCGTTTATTATTGCAGGTGTTTTCATATTAAGCCTGCCGTCTTTATTAATCGCAAAAGATGATAAAGGATTTGTTAATCAGGCAAACGTATGGTCTGATATTATTAAAGGCACAAGATTATTATTTACAGATAAAGCCATTCGCTTCGCATTATTTATGGAATTGGTTGCTGCTATAGCAGGTGCACAAATTTTAGTAAATACGGTGGGTTACATAAAAGGACAATTAAAGTTAACCGATAAACATTATGGTTATGTTATGGCAGCTTTTGGTATTGGTGCAGTTGTAGCCGCATTTGCATCAGGCAATTTTGATAAATCAAAAAACAGGGTGGCATCCTTGTTACTTGGCGGTGGATTGGTTTGTGTTTCTATTGCCTTCGGCAATTATGTTGTCTTTATTCCTCTTTTAATTTTATGGTTAATAGCAGGCTTTGGCCAAACACTTGCAGAAATGCCTTCGCAGATATTAATTGCAGAAAATATACCTAAAGAAGAACACGGTAAAGTCTACGGCGCACATTTCGCATGGTCGCATCTTTGGTGGGCTATCGCTTACCCCATTGCAGGTTTTACAGGGGTATATTTTAGAAGCAGAGAGTTTCTTATCGGCGCAGTTCTATCCTTCATCTTATTCATTTTAATAACTGCCATATTTTTCCCACGTTCACAAAGCCGCAAGGCTACAGCAAATTAGCTCGCCATCCACTCCTTTCCTGTTTATATTTTTAACACTTAACTACGTGTATTTTTTGTAAGCAATTTTATTTATTAGAAAGGTTAACTGAAATACCGGATGCAAAAAACAATGAATGAACTGCTGCATTTTTCAAGAAGGCAGTCGGTTAACAACTTATTGAAAACAAATTAAAACT
>JAYTCO010000234.1:0-26120 GCA_043736415.1 Ferruginibacter sp.
TTTTTAGATGAAATTGGCGATATGAGTTTAAATGCACAGGCAAAAGTATTGCGTGCTTTGCAGGAAGGAAAAATAACAAGGGTAGGAGCAGATAAAGATATTAGTGTTGATGTAAGGGTAGTAGCTGCTACAAATAAAGATTTATTAAAAGAAGTGGACGACAAAAATTTTAGGTTGGATCTTTATCACAGACTCGGTGTAATTATTATTCATGTTCCTTCTTTAAAAGAAAGACAGGATGATATACCAAAACTTGCTGTACATTTTACTAAAATAATTGCAGCAGAATATGGTCAACCAAAAAAGGAAATTGAAAAAGATGCTATGGCCATTTTAAAAAGTTACAACTGGGGCGGTAATATAAGAGAACTGAGAAATGTTATTGAAAGATTGATAATAATGGGAGGCAAAACAATAACCGCTGATGATGTAAAAACCTATGCTGCTCCTTAATTTTAAACAGGCTGCAACTATTTAAATGTTAAATCTCTTCTTTTGTAATTTTCAAATATTACTTTTGAAGCTAATAAAATCCTGTTTATGAGTATTGGTTGGTTAATTTTTATAGTGGCTGCGATTGGCTGGCATGTTGGTATGTATGGAATGTTTAAAAAAGCGGGTATTGAACCTTGGAAAGCACTTGTTCCATTTTACAACACCTGGTATATGGTAGAAAAAATGGAGTTGCAAAAATGGTGGTTTTATGTACAGTTTATTCCGGTAGCCGGAACATTCATCACCATCTGGATTACAATAAAATTTACAGAATATTTTGGAAGGTTTGGCTTAGGGCATCATGCAGCTGCCGTCTTTCTTCCATTTATCTACTTTCCTTATTTGGGTTTTTCTGCAAATGAAAGATATGCAGGTAAAAAAGTGGTAGACAATTACCAAAAATCAGGCACACGGGAATGGATAGATGCTGCTGCATTTGCAGTGGTAGCCGCAACTATTATACGCACATTTGTTTTTGAGGCTTATACCATTCCAACGCCGTCAATGGAAAAAACATTACTGGTAAATGACTTTTTATTTGTGAGTAAGTTTTCTTACGGTCCCCGAATTCCAAACACACCAATTGCAATGCCTTTTGTGCACCACACCATGCCTTTTGTTCCTGTAAAATCTTATTCAGAAGCAATTCATATTCCTTACACAAGATGGCTGGCAACACCTGTAAAAAGAAATGACGTAGTTGTATTTAATTTTCCTGTAAATGATACGTTGATTAATGACAAGGACCAGCAGTTTGGAAGCCAGACCACTTATTACCAAGTAGTAAGAGATATTGGTAGAGAAGAAACATGGAACCGGTATGGCTCAGATATAATAACAAGGCCTGTAGATAAAAGAGAAAATTTTATTAAAAGATGTGTAGCGGTTGGTGGCGATGTTTTACAGGTTGCAAATGGAAAAGTTATTATTAATGGGCAGCCGCAACCTGCTTTTTCTGAGTCTGAAAGATATTCAGTAATGACAGTACCTGCCAACAGTTTTGTAGATAAAGAAACTCTTGCTGCTATGGGAATTTATGCACGAATTGATCAATTTGATGTTAGGCAAATTGATCAATCCAACTGGCTTGTAAATATTACCAACGAAGAAAAACCGAAATTAAAACTGCCCGCTGGTTACACTATTACTGATTATATCATGTCACCTGACAAACAACTTTTCCCTTATTATGATACTGTCAGTGGGTGGTCTGCAGATAATTATGGT
Organism: Ferruginibacter sp.; assembly: GCA_043736415.1. GTDB lineage: Bacteria > Bacteroidota > Bacteroidia > Chitinophagales > Chitinophagaceae > Ferruginibacter. The sequence goes on from JAYTCO010000234.1 coordinate 1,723, forward strand.
CCATTAACGATACCACAAAAAGGTGCTAGCATTCAATTAACGACTGATAACTTAATCCGCTACCAGCGCTGCATTGAGGTTTACGAAGGCAATAATTTTGAAAACAGAAACGGTCAGTATTTTATTAATGGTGTGGCCGCAACTTTTTACACATTTAAAATGAATTATTTTTGGATGATGGGAGATAACAGACACAATTCTCTTGACAGCAGGTATTGGGGTTTTGTGCCAGAAGATCATGTTGTAGGAAAAGCATCTCTTATTTGGTTTAGCTGGGAAAACGGACCGAGATGGAAAAGATTATTTAACAGCATTAAATAATTTATGAACAATTACTTAAATTTATAACAATAAAAAAATCCTCTCTGCTTTTAGCTGAGAGGATTTTTTGTCTCAATTACTTTTCATTTTTAATTTGGCAATAATTTTAAAAATGATGCCATTTAAATGCTTAAACAGAAAAAAAATGCAGCAACAACATAGTTTTGGTTTTGAAATATTTAATGATATCAGCGAGCTTAACAAAGAAGATGCAGCCTTAATGGAAGAAGCCAGAAAAACCACACAAAAGGCTTATGCTCCTTACAGTAATTTTTTAGTTGGTGCAGCAGCAATTTTTAATAATGGAGAAAAAGTTTACGGTACCAATCAGGAGAACGCATCTTACCCTGTAGGTATTTGTGCAGAGCGAGTATTGCTAGCATCTGCAAGTATGATACAAACCGAGGTACCCATTAAAACGATGGCGATAAGTTATAATAATCTTTCCAGAACCGGAAATAGCAATATCCCGATTTCGCCATGTGGAATGTGCAGGCAAAGTCTTGCAGAATATGAAGCACGCACAAAGCAGCCAATGAGATTAATACTATCAGGTATGGAGGGGAAAGTTATTGTGATTGAAAGTGCATCTCAACTTTTACCTTTTTCTTTTGGCAGCGAGAGTATGAAATAACCTTTTTTGCGGTTGCGATTATCCAATTTTATTACCATTATCAGTTTGTCTTTCTGGTTGTAATAAAATAACATCTTTGTTTTCATTGTAAACACCGAGTACCAGACATTCACTCATAAAATTGGCAATTTGTTTTGGGGGAAAATTGATAACAGCAATAATTTGTTTGCCAATCAATTCATTTAATTCATACAGAGTTGTTATTTGTGCAGATGAATTTTTTATACCTTCTTTTCCAAAATCTATTTTCAGTTTATAGGCGGGCTTTTTTGCTTTTACAAAAAGCCGGGCTTCAAGGATAGTACCCGTGCGCATATCCAGCTTTTCAAAATCTTCCCAAGAAATCATATTTCGGTGGTTTTTACAACAGCGTCTAAATTTATATTTCCAAATACATGTGGAAAAAATTCGTTTACAGAGGGTGCTAATTCGTATTTTAATTCAGCCTCTAATTTTGTTTCATCAATATGCATTAATAAAAGATCTGCTTTGCCTTTGTAATATCTTTCTAAAACGCCGGTTACCTGAGCCTCTGTACTATTGTGTATAAACCCTTCGTTTTGCAAAGAAGGTTCATCAAAAAACCCTTTTTCCTGAGCTATTTTCCACTGCTGTTTGGTCGTTATATGGTAAATCATAATTCCAACATTTCTATGAGAGAATTTATTTCTTTTATTTTTAAATATTGTGCCTCATTTTCAAAACATTTTTTCAATTCTGACAACATTAAAACCATGATTGATTTATTATCAAATGGTTTAAAAAAGGAGGAAGTAGGAGGTAAAGACATTTTCTTAAAATAATTTTCTACATCTTTATGGGAGTACATCTGTCCGTTTACAGGATCTATATAAAATTTAATTTTTTCAGAAGCGTGACCTTTCGGGTTTAGTACATCGTAATGCTGGTCAAAATAGCCAAGTATAAATTGTTTGGGAATATTTATTGCATAAACAGGAACATCGAGCAACCCGCAAAGTATAAGCAGAAGGGTACCATTACCAAAAGCATTTCCCTTGCGCAGTTCAAGGGTTTTATTTAAAAGAAATCCGTCAGCATTTTCATAATTAATTTCTATTCCTTTTTGCTTGTAGTAATTATAAACAATACTCCCAATAACATTTATCTGTTCCATTGGGGTGAGATAGCTGTTCATTTCCAGCCATATGTTTCTTCTTAATTTTTCAATTTCTTTAAAAATAACTGTTGCATCCATATTTGGATGTACATATTTTGAGAGTAATAAACAACCTGCCAATAAATCGGCAGTACCGGAAGACCATTTTAAAAAATCCTCTTTAATATCTTCGAAATGTAATCGTTTTATTAGATATTCAATTCTGTCCTGAAGCGCAGCATTTACAAAAGTTTCACTGTAATTTTCCAGGTTTGGGATAATATCTTTTCCAAAAGAAATTATTTTATTACTGACTGTTTCATAAACAATTTCATCAGGATCGTCAATCAGTTTTAGCAGTGCCTGTATTTCTTTATTTTCCTGCATCAGTTTTGTGTTTGGTTAAATTCAGCATCCAGCGATAAATTTCTGGAAAAGACCTTACTCAAAGCTAATTTTTCTTCTTCACTTTTACAAGCACTTTTAGGAATTATAATTGCCTGCAAAGAATTTTCAAATAAGAAATAATGCGTATCCGTTTCTGTTTTTTTTATGATGGCTTTCCAGTAATATTTTGTTTCAGCAAATTCGGTTTTTATCAATAATTCACTATCAATGGCAGTAACATTATATTCTGTAAATAAAGAATCGTTTTCAGGATTGTCAGCTATTTTTTCTGCACTTCTGATAATAGAAGCTCTGCCGCTGATTAATGGAAGTAAAGTGGATAAAAATATGAGACCGTAAATTGCGGTGGAAAAATTATTAAATGAGCCTGTGCCTCCAGCAAAATAAAGTACAATAAAAAAAGTAATTAAAAAACCTCCCTGTTTTAAAAAATTTATTCTGCGTTTCTTTTTACCTTCTTCCCAAAAAACATGTGTATAAAATTTAATGTAGTCATCTTTGGTCAGGATATATTTTAAAGAAACCATTATTATTTTCTGGTGGCTGCTTTTTTAGGAGCAGCTTTTTTTGTGGCTGATTTTGTTGCTGCTTTCTTTTTTACCGGAGCTTTTTTATCAAATGCTTTTGGGTCTTGTATAAGTATCATTTTTTTAATGCTGTCTAAATCAATAACAGCAAGTTCTTCAGCCGAATATTTTCCATTAGCACCTGCACCAATAACTTTCAGTTTCTTTTTATTAAATTTTATAATTGGTCCCCACTGTCCGTTTTCTAAAGTAATTTTTTCTTCAGGCCAGTTTTGAATGATACGGTTGGACTCTTTTTCTAATTTCTTTTCTATTAATTCATTACAATCCTGTTGCGTGAGTATATCAAAATCGTATGCACGGGGTATATTTATGTACATATCATTCCACTTTATAAACGGACCAAATCTGCCCTTGCCTTTTGTTATTGGTTTTTCTTCATAATGGGCTATGGGCGCATCTTCCACTCTTTTTGCTATAATAATTTCTATAGCTCTGTTTATATCAACTGAGGCTGCCTGTTCACCTTTCGGCATAGAAATAAATGCATCGCCAAATTTTACATAAGGTCCAAATCTGCCAATACCCGTTGTAACATCCAGGCCTTCATATTCACCCAATGGTGTACCTAGTTTAAACAGTTCCAGGGCTTCTTCCAGCGTTATGGTTTCTATACTTTGCTGTGCAGTAAGTTTTGCAAACCTTGGCTTTTCTTCGTCGGTTTGCGCACCAATCTGCACCATGGGTCCAAATCGGCCCATACGAGCACTTATGGGTTTTCCCGTTACTTCATCAGTACCTAAAATCCTTTCTCCTTTTGCTCTTTCTGCAGTTTCCAAAGTATATTCAACACCGGTATGAAAAGGAATATACCAATCGCCCACCATTTTATTCCATACCATTTTTCCATCGGCAATGGCATCAAATTCTTCCTCAATATTTGCAGTAAAAGAATAATCCATTATCCTTTTAAAATGCTCGCTTAAAAAATCGGTTACAACAAGTCCTAAATCTGTCGGAAATAATTTTCCTTTTTCGGCACCGGTATTTTCTTCAGAAGATGATTTTGTGATCGCATTATTTTTTAAAGTAACCAACCGCACTGTTCTTTTTGTTGGTTCTTTATCTTTCTTTATTACATAATTTCTTTTTGCAATGGTTGATATAGTAGGTGCGTAAGTACTCGGTCTGCCAATACCCAACTCCTCCAGTTTTTTTACCAATGATGCTTCCGTATAACGTGCACCGGGTCTTGTAAATCTTTCTGACCCAGTCATTTCTCTGAATGCAAGTTTTTGTCCTACCATTAAATTTGGCAATCTGCTTTCACCTTCTTCATTGTCATTTTCTTCTTCATCATCCGTACTTTCTAAATAAACTTTTAAGAAACCATCAAATTTTAATACTTCACCACTGGCACTTAAATCCTGTTTGTTGGTGCTTATTTCAATTTTTGCTGTTGTCTTTTCAAATATGGCATCGCTCATTTGAGATGCAATAGTACGTTTCCATATTAATTCGTATAAACGGTTAAGTTCCTGGTCTGCTACAGCACGTGCATCCATGTAAGTCGGGCGAATAGCTTCATGCGCTTCCTGTGCACTTTCGTTTTTATTTTTGTATTTTCTTATCTGCAAATATTTATCGCCAAAGCTGCTGTTTATTTCTTTTTTAATAGCATCCATAGCCGTTTCCCCAAGGTTTACACTATCTGTTCTCATGTAAGTTATCTTACCGCTTTCGTATAATTTTTGAGCAAGCAGCATCGTCTTACTTACACCATAGCCAAGTTTTCTACTTGCTTCCTGTTGTAAAGTAGATGTTGTAAATGGCGCTGCAGGCGTGCGTTTACCTGGCTTTACCTGAATATCTTTTACCGTATAATCTGCCCCAATACATGTTTGTAAAAACTGTTCAGCGTTTGTTTGCTGGTCAAATTTTGCACCTTCTGCTTTAAAATTCAGCGTGCGCTCATTAAGGTCTGTAGCACCAAGCAACGCTTCAATTTTAAAACTGCTTACGGCAGTAAACTGGTTTATTTCCCTTTCTTTTTCAGCAATAAGTTTTACAGCTACACTTTGTACACGGCCGGCACTTAAACCACCCTGCATTCCAATTTTTTTCCAGAGTACCGGGCTTAATTCAAAACCTACAATCCTGTCTACAACTCTTCTTGCCTGCTGCGCATTTACCAGATTCATATTTATAAGCCTCGGGTTTGCTACAGCTTTTTGTATAGCCGGCTTTGTAATTTCATGAAAAACAATGCGCTTGGTTGTTTTAGGATCCAGTTTTAAAACCTCAGCCAAATGCCAGCTGATAGCTTCACCTTCACGGTCCTCATCCGAAGCCAGCCAAACTTCATCAGATTTTTTAGCAGCACTGATTAAGTCTTTTACCACCCTGTCTTTATCTGCGGGAATAATATATTTTGGGACAAAATTATTATTGACATCTATCCCCATATCATTTTTCTCCAAATCTCTTATATGACCGAAACAACTTTTCACCTCAAAGTCTTTACCAAGAATTGCTTCAATGGTTTTAGCTTTTGCCGGAGACTCCACTATTAATAAATTCTTAGCCATAATATTTTTTAAATTTCTGTTAATCCGTTTTCTTCTAAACTCAATCATTAAACCATACGATTCCTGTACATGCAAAGTTTGTGCAATATTAAATGAAAATTAAAAAAACACTCATTTAAATGATTTTATTCTTGATACAATGGTTGGTTTAAGTAAAGTACTTTCAATATATTTACAATTGTTTTAATCCATATTATTTAACCCTTTTCGCCTCATAAATGAATATAACTTTTGTTGGTTGTGGCAATGCTGCTACAGTAATCGCAAGGCTTTGTGAAGATAAGAGACACAACATTCAACAGGTAATTGCCAGAGATAAAATTGCAGGAGAGGAGTTTGCCAAAAGATTTAAATGTTCGCTGCAAAATTTTAATGAACAGCCCAATAATATTACCGATCTGGTAATTGTAGCACTTTCGGATAATTCGTTACCGGATGCGATCCACAATTTAAATTTTGGTGCTGTGCCTGTTGTGCATACAGCAGGTTCATGCGATATGAATGTGTTACAAAACATGTCCTCAAACTTTGGCGTATTGTACCCACTGCAAAGTTTAAGAAAGGAAATGGAAATCATTCCTGAAATCCCTTTTTTAATAGAAGGTAATAATGAAGAAACGCTGGAATTTGTAAAAACATTTGCAGAAACATTAAGCAAAAGTGTTACTATACAAAATGCTGAACAGCGGCTTAGGCTTCATACCTCTGCGGTTATTGTAAATAATTTTACCAACTATCTTTTTAGCGTAGCTGAAAAATTTTGTAATAATGAAAAGGTTGATTTTAAGTTGTTGTTACCCCTTATAAAACAAACTTCTGAAAGGGTGCAATATCACTCACCAAGCAGCGTGCAGACAGGGCCTGCGGTAAGAGGTGATATTACCACACTCGATAAACATCTGCGATTGCTGACTGACTACCCTAAATTACGTACACTTTATATGAGACTGTCTGACGGAATTATGAATAATTAAAATATCCCTTTTAAAACCATAAAATTTAAAGTGTTGGAGAATAAAAGCTGGATGATATTTATTTTATTTTGGAACTTAAATGTTTATAGCCAGAACAATATAAAAATAATTGTAAATGATTTGTCCAAGCAAAAAGCAGCAAAGATTTTTATAACAGGTACATTTAACAACTGGAATCCCGGAGAAACTAAATATGCTTTACAAAAATCAGATTCCAACAAATGGGAAATTCTTTTAAAGGATTTACCCGGAGGCACTTTCAATTATAAATTTACACAGGGACAGTGGGATAAAGAAGAATTAACAGCAACAGGAGAAAATGTAGGTAATCACATTTTAAAAATTGCTAAGGATTACTCGATACAGGTAGATATTTATGGTTGGAAAAATCAACCATCCCTACCAAAAAAACATTCGGCAAGCCACAACGTTTACCAAATAACAGATTCCTTTTACATTCCTCAACTTGCCCGTTACAGAAAAATCTCTGTTTATCTTCCATCAAATTATAAAAATTCGAATGAACGTTATCCGGTACTTTATATGCACGATGGTCAGAATTTATTTGATGAATACATTGCTCCGTTTGGTGAATGGGGAATTGATGAAGCACTTGATACTCTCCAAAAACAAACAGGTAAATATGCAATCGTTGTAGCAATTGACCATGGTAACGAGAAAAGGATAAATGAATATAATTTTGAAGACAATACAAAATACGGAGAAGCAGAAGGGAAGAATTATGTTGATTTTTTAGCAACCACTTTAAAACCATTTATTGATAAAAAATACAGAACAAAAAAAGGCAAATCGCACACAGCTATTGCCGGCAGTAGCTTAGGCGGCTTAATAAGTACATACGCAGTTTTAAAACATCCGGAAACTTTTGGGACAGCCGGCATATTTTCCCCTGCATATTGGATAGCACCTTCAATCGATTCATTGACTAAGTCGTTATCAAAACTAACAACAGCCCGTTATTGGTTTTACGCCGGTGAAAAAGAAAACATCGATATGGTATCTGACATGGAAAGGATAAAAAACAGTATTGCAAAAAATGTAAAAAACGATTTTTCATTTAACACAGATGCAAATGGTGTACACAATGAGCAAACCTGGCGCAAATGGTTTCCTTCATTTTATAAATGGTGGATGGGAGCTGGTAAAAAATAAATTGATTTATTTGTAGGGCATCACAATATCCGTCTGTTGTTTATATGGATCAGTTTTTCCTTTTTTAATTTCAAATGGATTATCAATGTAAATTTCATAAGCCGGCGCAGCTTTTTTTCTGTTTCTCTCTTTCAACATTTCTGTTACTGCATCATAACCAACATTACTCATTACATTAGGACCAAAAAAATGTGCTACCAATACACTGTCGCCACCCGTTTTTTTTATAAAAAAACCTTTTGGCATTTTTGCAGGAGCTTTATCTACAGGTATACCAGCTTCAAAAAAGAAAGGTGCTTTTTGCGATTTATACCATGCCATTGGCTGACCAGCTCTTTTTAATTTTGCAGCTGCAATTGCAACAGGAATTTTTTTATTGTAAATATTGTTCAGTTTAGTACTCATGCCTGCACTTGTGGCTGAGCTGTCTTTAAAGCAAAGCACAATTCTTTTAATCTCAACAGTATCTACAATATTAATAATTGGACCTTTCTGTGGTATTTCAATTTTATTATTTGTAACAGTTTCTTTTTTTACCAATGGCGGCGGAGGTGGCGGTTTTTCCTTGCTATCTTTACAGCTTAAAAACACCACTGAAAAAAATATTATTAAAATTACAGAAGAATAAAATTTCATTTTTTAGAATTTTATGAGCTTGCAAAATAGCAATTAAATTTTACGGGTAGTGTAGTTTTATTCTTCGATATTTTTGATAACAGCTAATTTACAGTAGGTTTGCACTTCGAAAACAGCATCATGTATAGCATTACTTTTAATTTTGAACAAAAGGGTTTAGATCCTATAACAGTTTCCAATGTTTCAGCAGGACAGTCTATTTTAGAAGTCGCCTTAAAAAACAATATTGATCTGCACCACAACTGCGGTGGCGTTTGCGCATGCAGTACCTGCCATTTATATGTAGATAAAGGCGAAAGTTTAATTGAAGAAATAAGTGACAGAGAAGAAGATTTTATTGACAGAGCTATTAATCCCAGATTGAACTCCAGGCTGGGATGCCAATGTGTTTTGGTAGAAGACGGAGGTGTAATTGACGTTACATTACCCGATCAATCACAGTTTTTAGGGGAATAATTAATAGCATTAATTTAAAAATATAAGCACACATTTTTATGAGTTTTGAATTACCCATACACTGGAACGATTACGAGGATATAGCTATTAAATTGTACGAAAAATTTGGAGATGATTTTAATGAGGGAAAAATTTACAGGCTTCGTTTTACTGATCTTTTAAACTGGGTTTTGGAAATTCCAAGTTTTGTTGGCAAAAGAGAAGAAAGTAATGAAGGCCATTTGGAAATGATACAAAGTACATGGGTTTACGAGTGGAGAGATAACCAAAAATAAAAAGTATGAATGCTTTAGCCCTTATAAAAAACATAAAGCTGTTTGTTTTTGATGTGGATGGTGTACTAACAGATGGTTCACTCATTTTACTTGATAATGGGGAAATGGCAAGGCAAATGAATATTAAAGATGGATATGCTTTACAACTCGCAATAAAGAATGGTTACGATATTTTAATTATATCAGGCGGCAACTCCGACGCTGTAAAAATCAGGCTTCAAAAATTAGGTATAGAACATATTTTTCTTGGTGTAGTTGATAAAAAGAATTTGCTTTTAAACTTTGTTGCAGAGCATCATTTTAAAAAAGAAGAAATTTTGTACATGGGCGATGATGTACCCGATCTTTTACCAATGAAAGAAGCCGGAGTAGCATGTGCACCTGCAGATGCAGTTGCTGAAATAAAAAGTATTGCACATTACATTTCTCCCGCTTTGGGCGGCAAAGGATGTGTAAGAGATGTAATTGAAAAAGTTTTAAAACTTAATGGTCATTGGAATGAACCTAATACTTTATCTTCCATGTAAACAATAAATCTTTTACCTGACAATACAATAAATGAAGTTAGTAATTGCATTTTTCAGGTTAATAAGATGGCCCAATCTGCTTTTTATTGTTATCACACAGGCTCTTTTTTATTATTGTATTTATGCACCGCTGCTAACAACTTTTCCGACAAAAAATAACCAGTTTCTTTTTTATATTTTAGTGGCAGCATCAATATTTATTGCAGCTGCAGGCTATATTATTAATGATTATTTTGATATTCAGATTGACATTGTAAATAAGCCGCAAAGAATTGTCATTAACAGATTTATAAAAAGACGATGGGCTATTGTTTGGCATTTATTACTTTCTGCAATAGGAATTATGCTGAGTTTTTATGTAAGTTTTAAAACAGGCGAGTGGCTTATTACTTTGGTTAACGTTTTTTGTGTTGCCATATTATTATTTTATTCAACTACATTTAAACGGAAACTTTTATCGGGTAATTTTATAATTGCTGCTCTTACAGGTTGGGTTATTTTAATAGTTTATCTTTTTGGCGGCGCAGAAATATTTTCGCTCCGGGGTTGGTCTTCAGCAGTTTCAACTTTAAATGTTCGCCGATTTTTTAAATTTACTTTGCTGTACACATCTTTTGCATTTATTATGACTTTAATAAGAGAAGTAATAAAAGATTTAGAAGATATGGAAGGCGATAGAAAATATAATTGTACAACTATGCCAATTTTGTGGGGAGTACCCGCTGCAAAAATATTTACGGCTGTCTGGATATTTGTTTGCATTTCAATACTAGCGGTTTTACAATTATATGCCTGGCAATCCGGGTGGTGGTGGGCAGCACTCTATATTCTTTTTTTTACTGTTTTGCCTTTAGCTATTTTACTTATCAAATTATCTAAAGCTTCTACTTCTACCAATTACCATTCGTTAAGTAATATTGTAAAACTTGTAATGCTTGCAGGAATATTATCCATGTTGTTTGTAAAATTCATTTTATAATGTTCAATCAAAAAATAATACTTGCTTCACAATCGCCAAGGCGAAGAGAATTATTGCATTTAGCAGAAATTGATTTTGATGTTATTATTGCAGGTACAGACGAAAGTTACCCAACAGATTTATCGTTTGAAGAGATTGCTATTCACATTGCCAAAAATAAAGCACTTGCCGTAGCTAATCAAAATACAACGGATAAAATAATTGTGGCTGCAGATACCATTGTAGTTTGTGATGGGGAAGTAATTGGTAAACCTACTAATGAAGAGGATGCTGTTAATATTATTTCTAAACTTTCAGGAAATAAACACAGCGTTATTACAGGGGTTTACATGGTTCAAAAAACAAGAGAGATTTTCTTTGCAGATGTAACAGAAGTTACATTTCACAGCCTTACACAAACACAAATTAAATACTACGTAAATAAATACAAGCCTTTTGACAAAGCGGGAGCATACGCCATACAGGAATGGATAGGAGCAGTAGGAATTAAAAATATTAATGGTGATTTCTATAATGTAATGGGGCTGCCAATAAGCAGGGTAGTCGAGGCTTTACAGCAATTCCCTTATAAATAAAAATGCCACATCCATATCAATATTGATATCCTAAATCGTATCATATATTATATTACATTTGGTTAATAATTTGTTTATGACCGAACAGCTTCTTCAGTTTATATGGCAGTTTCAGTACTACAATAAGACCAGTTTAATTTCAAATAAAGGGGAAGAAATACAGATTATTCATCCCGGTTTTCACAATAACAACCAAGGACCGGATTTTTTAAATGCAAGAATAAAAATTGCAGATACTACACTTGCCGGAAGTATTGAAATTCATATAAACGCAGGCGAATGGAATTTACACAAACACAGCAGCGACAGTAATTACAACAATGTAATTTTACATGTAGTATGGACGAACGATAAAAATTTGGATGTTGATATACCTACACTTGAATTAAACAGTAGGGTTTCAAGTCTACTGCTTTATCAGTATGAAAAATTGATGATGAACCGCAATTTTATTCCTTGCGAAGAACAGATTGCATCCGTTAATCATTTTACTTTCACAGCCTGGAAAGAAAGATTAATGGTGGAAAGGTTACAGGAAAAAGCTGCAATCATTTCTGAAAAATTAAAGAAATACAATAACCATTGGGAAGAAATATTCTGGCAATTACTGGCAAAGAATTTTGGTATTAAAATAAACGGCGATGCTTTTGAAAGTATGGCCGCTTCTATCCCGATTAGTATACTGGCAAAACATAAAAACCAACTTCATCAGCTGGAAGCAATGCTGATGGGCCAATGCGGACTTTTAAACAAAGACCTTAATGATGATTATGCCGTAATGCTGCAAAAAGAATACAGGTTTCTTCAAAAGAAATATGATCTTCAGCCAACGCATTTACCTGTTTATTTTTTACGGATGAGACCGGCAAATTTTCCAACCATAAGATTGTCTCAGTTAGCTGCGTTGGTTAATAACAGCAGTCATTTATTTTCTATTATTAAGGAATCAACTAATTTAAAAGAAGTAGAAAAATTATTTGATATAACAGCAAACGATTACAGGCATTATCATTATTTATTTGATGAAGAAACTGTTTTTAAAAAGAAAAAACTTGGCAGGCAGATGATTCAAAATATAATTGTGAATACTGTTTTGCCATTTTTATACGCATATGGCTGGTACAACAATGCGGAACATTATAAAGAAAAAGCATTGTTGTGGGCATCGCAATTATTACCTGAACAGAATTATATTACAAAAGGTTTTGCAGAACTGGGTATTGAAAATAAATCCGCTTACGATTCACAATCACTTATTCAATTAAAAAATAAATATTGTGACAATAAAAGATGCCTGGAATGTGCAATAGGCAACAGTATTTTAAAAAAAGAAACAGTTAATTAACGGTTACCAGCTGTATTCAGTAATTACTTCCAAATCTGGATGTAGGCTTTTGGTTACGGGGCAATTATTTCCTACTCTTTCTAAAATAGTTTTATCTTTTTCATCTAACTGAAGTATGGAAGGCATAGTTAATTTCACTTCAATTTTTGCCACTCTCCTTGGATCCGGGAGCATGTGTTTTGTTACCTCAACAGTCGTATCGGTAAGGTCAATTTTCATATCATCTGCTTTAATGCCCATCGTAGTTGCAATACACGTTGCAAGCGATACACACAAAAGATCAGTAGGGCTAAAACGTTCTCCTTTACCACGGTTATCAGTTGGTGCATCCGTTTCTATTACACTTCCACTTTGCACATGTGTTGCCTCACATCTAAGCGTTCCTTTATAAATTATATTTGCAGTCATATTTTAAGAATTAATTTTGAATTAATAAGAATTTAAATGGCAGTAACTGTCTGCTAACAGTATATTTTTGTATAAATTTACTCAGATAAATATTCTACATGAAGAAAATATTTTTTTCGCTCCTCGTCTTATCCATTTCTGTCCAATTAATGGCACAGGAAAAAACAAAAAGTGCAAAAGAACTTAAAAAAGAAATTCGTAAAGAAAGAATAACTGCAATTGCGAGGCAGGAAGAAGAAGGTGTAATCACTTACAGTAAACATTTTTTGGCTGGAATTAAATTAACAACTGATGGATATGGTGGCTTTCTGGAAATCGGCAGAGCGCAGTCTGTTAAAAAAGCGTTGCTTTTTCAGCTCGATATTTCTGAAAGAAAACATCCAAAAGAAGAAAAACAGTTTAGCCAAAGCAGTAATGCCGGACCATTTATTTACGGGAAAATAAATTATTTCTATCCTGTAAAATTGGGGGTACAGCAACAATTTTTACTCGGCAATAAAGGCAATAAAAATGGTGTAAGCGTAAGTGGAAATGTTGGCGGTGGAATAAGTATTGGATTGCTAAGACCATATTTACTGGGTTATGACAGTGCAGGCATACAAATTTTTAAAGGCTTGGCAGATGACAGCACAAGATTTTTAACTCAAGACCCCGTAAGCGGACCAAATTTTGGAACCGGTTTTAATAAATTAAAAGTAACACCCGGTGCTTATGCAAAAGCAGGTTTGCGTTTTGATTACGGAAAATATAATGAAATGATTAATGCGCTGGAAGTTGGCTTAGTTGCAGAATTTTACAGCAAAGCAATTCCTCAAATGGCCTTTACCAAACACGAAAAGTTTTTCTTTTCTGCATATGTAACCATTATGTTTGGCAAAAGAAAATAGTGCATCGTCTGTATCTTTACATACTAAAAGAGATTACAATTCAAGTATGGATTCCAATATATCATCTGAAGAACAAAAAATAAAAAAACCAAATTGGTTGCGTGTAAAACTTCCTATTGGCGAAGAGTACAAACATGTTAGAAATTTGGTAGACACCCACAAACTTCATACAATCTGCGAAAGTGGAAATTGCCCTAACATGGGTGAGTGTTGGGGTGCAGGCACTGCAACATTTATGATTCTTGGTAACATTTGTACACGCAGTTGCGGATTTTGTGCGGTAGCAACAGGAAGACCTGATGCAGTTGATTGGGATGAGCCGCAAAGAGTTGCAGAAGCAATCCATCTAATGAAAGTAAAACATGCAGTTATTACTTCAGTTGACAGAGATGAACTAAAAGATGGTGGAAGCATTATTTGGGAAAATACTATTAAAGCTGTTTACGCTTTAAATCCTGATACAACTTTAGAAACGCTTATACCTGATTTTAAAGCAGAAAAACACAACATACAAAGAATAATAGATGCTGCACCACATGTTGTTAGCCATAATATTGAAACAACCGAAAGGCTTACAAAACAGGTTCGCATACAAGCCAAATACTGGCAAAGCATGGAGACTTTAAAAATTTTAAAAGAAGGTGGTATGCGTACCAAAAGCGGTATAATGTTAGGTTTGGGAGAAGCCAAAGAAGAAGTTGTTCAAACATTAAAAGATTTATTTAACAGTGGGGTAGATGTAGTTACTATTGGCCAATACCTTCAGCCTACAAAAAAACATTTGCCTGTAGAAAGATTTATTCATCCTGATGAGTTTGCAGAATACAGAGAAATAGGTTACCAGTTAGGACTGGATTATGTGGAAAGTGGACCTTTGGTAAGATCATCTTACCACAGCGAAAAACATGTGATAAAAAACTGGGGAAGAAATAAATGGATGGAAGAAAAGAAGGTAAGTATTTAAAAGATATATTTTGATAATTGAAAGCCGGTTGTAAATACAGCCGGCTTTTTTATTAAAGTATGGATATTAAAACAGAATATTTTTTAAGTGGTTAACTTGCTTTAATTATTAGATTTTGGATAACCTAAAAGCTTTAAAAAGTTGATTAATATTTTCAGTAAAAGATTTATTCCTGCAGGTTTTGTTTTTATAATTTTTATAGCTATTTCTGTTTTGCTTCGGTTAGCACTTATGTTTCAATCCGGGCTAAACGCACGTATGAATTTTGCAGAATATGCTGGTTCTTTTGTGGTAGGAATTTTATATGATGTTTCTGTTGCCTTATTTGCCATAGTTCCTTTTGTAGTTTACGTTTGGTTACAAAATGATTTTATTTATCGAAAAAAAATTATCCCTTTTATAATTGCAGTTTTCAGCATTGTGATCGGATTATTAATATTTACCAATATTATTCCTAAAGAATTTAATGCACTGGTTTTTAAAATTTTCCTTTACTACATTATTTTTCGTTTTGTTTTATACCTGCTAATGGCATTTGTAAGTGCTGCTGTAAGAGCTAAAATAAGGATAGTTTTAATAAATATCATGCTGCTTATTACATTAATGATAATCATTTTTAATGCAGTTAGCGAATGGTTTTTTTGGGAAGAGTTTTCAACACGATATAATTTTATCGCGGTAGATTATCTTATTTACACAAATGAAGTTATTGGAAACATAAAAGAATCGTACCCTATTTATTTAATTGTCACCATACTTTTCCTTATTGTTTTTGCGTTGCTTTTTACAATCAGGAAAATAATTTTACGTTGGGCCTATATCTGCGAAAGTATACAGCAAAGAACATGGAAAGCATTGCTATTATTGGCTTTGCCGATTATTTTTTATTTTACTGTTCAGGAAAAATGGCATCACTTCAGCAAAAATGAATTTGCAAATGAGCTTGCAGGAAACGGTATTTACCAGTTTGGTGTAGCTTTTAAAAACAATGATCTGGATTTTTACAAATTTTATAAAACGATACCTGATAGTGAAGCTTTTAAAACTGTTAGGGAACAGCTTAGTGACAGCAACAGCCTCTTTACAACAAATGACCCTTACAACATTGAAAGAAAAATAATTTCCGGCAAAGCCGAAAAAAAATTAAATGTGGTTTTAATTAGTGTTGAAAGTTTAAGTGCAAGTTTTATGCAGCATTTTGGCAGCACTGAAAACATAACGCCGTATTTAGATTCGCTTGCCAATAAAAGTATGTTCTTTACGAACCTTTATGCTTCAGGTACAAGAACGGTAAGAGGGCTGGAAGCATTGACTTTATCTTTACCACCTGTACCCGGGCAAAGCATTATTAAGCGACCTGATAATGCGAATATGTTCACCATTGGTTCCATATTTCAAACCAAAGGTTACGTTACCCAATTTATTTATGGAGGCTACAGTTATTTTGATAATATGCAGGCTTTTTTTAGTGGTAATGGCTATGAAGTTATTGACAGAACTGCAATAAAGCCCGCAGACATTCACTATCAAAATATTTGGGGCGTTGCAGATGAAGATGAGTTTACACTTGCATTAAATACAATTGATAAAAATTATCAACAACAAAAATTATTTTTCACACACATCATGACGGTTTCTAATCATCGTCCTTTTACCTATCCTGATGGTAGAATTGATATTGCTGCTGCTACCCAATCTAGAAGCGGGGCAGTAAAATACACTGATTATTGTATAAATAAATTTTTAAAAGAGGCGGCATTAAAGCCCTGGTTTGATAGTACAATTTTTGTAATTGTAGCAGATCATTGTGCCGGAAGTGCAGGGAGCGTTCAACTACCTGTGACAGGTTACCATATTCCATTATTAATATTTTCACCAAAAAATATTTTGCCTGTGCAGGTAAATGATTTAACTGCACAAATTGATATTGCTCCAACTGTTTTAGAGTTACTCAATTTTAGTTATAATTCAAAATTTTTTGGACAGGATATGTTTAAACCCTCAACAGTAAAGAGAAGGGCTTTTATAAGTACTTATCAGGGTCTCGGTTTTATTCAAGAAAATCAATTGGTAATACAGTCCCCGGTAAGAAAAATAAACCAGTATAAACCTGATTTTAAAACCGGAACAGCCACCGTTACCAACAATAACGACAGTTTGGTAAAAATGGCTACATCCTTTTACCAGGCTGCAGCCTGGCTAATAAAAAATAAAAAATTCAACAAATAAACTAACTCTTACTTACCTTAATCTGATGCTGAATATAACCGGTTCTCTGTTGTGTATTGTTACCCGTGTTTGTTTGTTTGTTGCAAGTGCCCAGTGCCCAATAAATAAGTATAAAAATAAGCACAGTAGAGAAACAGCCGCCACCTAATTTTTTTGCGCCATAGCCTGCAATTAGGGTCTTAAATAAATTGTTCATTTCGTTGTGTTTAATAGTAAAATAAATATTCTGTTAGGCAAACAAATTTGATACCGTAAAATATCGTAAAAATTACACATAATTTAAAAATTAATTTATTAAAAATGCCCCAATCAATTGGGGCATTTAATTAATTTGATAAATCTAATTTATCGTTTAAATAATATTTTGTTTGGATTTATTCCCGGTGCTGTAGAAAAGGAGAATTTTTTTACACCTATACTGTTAAAGCAAATCACTTTGCCCGCAGTCGTAAAATTACCTGCATCAGCAATATACACATCTCCATTCTGCTCATCAATATTTACTCCATAAGGTGTTTGTACAACAGTGCCATCAGTAATAAATTCGTTTCTAACTACTGTGTTTGTTGCAGTATTATAAACTTTTGCAGTTCCTGTTCCGCCATAATTATTATATAAGTAAGCAATATCTCCAAAGATTCTAATATTTGAGTACGCAAAACTTTTACCTAAATCCACGCTCGTAGTATTGGTTGAACCATTAATTACGAACACAGAAGCAGCTATATTACCGTAGTTTCCGTAAGCACTAACAAATATATTTCCTGCAGTATTAATTTCTATTTTGTAAGGATTAACGCCAACTTTTATTTTCCTTATTTCCTGTTCAGTATTTAAATCTATTACAGATACAGTTGAATCAGGAGTTGTATTAAATCCTCCGGAATTTGCTACATATAAGTAATTTGAAGAAGCTGCAATACCTTCAGGATTTGCACCCACGATTATTGATTTTATTATTGCAAGAGATGTTGTATCTATTACACTTACTGTGTTATCATAAGATGTAACATAAACTTTACCTTTTGCTCCCACAGCATATCTTGGCTGTTTATTTACAGTATTGTTTAAGAATGAAATATTTTTAATTAAGATTGCGCTTGCGGCATTTAAAACAGTTACTCTTCCAGAACCATTCATTACAATATACATTTTACTACCATAAACAATAGCATCATTACCGATTTCTCCAAGTCCCGCTGTTAAGGTTGGATTTTGTTGCAGAAAGAAATCGCCAATTGTCACAACTGTATTATTTGTGTAAAAAGCCAATTTTGTATTGTTACCCCCAAAACTTCCTTCACTTAAAATATATTCTCCCACAGCAGGCGACAATAGTACGGGTGCAACTGCAACAGGAACATCCACTTTTTTACAAGCTGCGAGAATGGTTACAACACTTACAAAAGCAATACTGGTTTTTCTAAAATTCATCTTATTTGGTTTTTTTTTGTTTAAAAGAAATATTTAATGTTAATCGGTAATTTGAAAGAGGCATCGGGTAATACTTTATGATTTCATATTGCGTATTGAAAATATTATTAGCTTCAAACATAAATTTGAAATCAGCATATTTTTTTTTTGTAAAATAAGAGACAGAAAAATCATTGGTTGTAAACGGCTGTAATAAATTTTGGTAAACCTGATCACCCTGCTTATAACGATATGAAGAAAATAAAATATTATAATTTAAAAAAAATTTTTTGTGTTGAACGCTTAAAGTAGCACTACCACTGTGTTTTGGAGTATAAGATAATTGTGTTTTGTATAGGGGAGAAGCCGCATTTGTTACATCTAATGCCTGTTGAAAAGTGTAAGTAATATCTGTATTTACCTGTATATTTTTCCAGTCTTTTAATACTGTATGATGGGCAATATCAATTCCTTTTATTTTTACTTCACCTATATTTTGCACAGACCATTGAAAAAGATTTTGTCTGGGAGCTGCCAAAATTTTATCCCGTACTTCGTTGTAATAAGCATCTATTGTAATCCAACAACGTTTAAAAATAAGCAACTGATTTTTTTCGTAGGTAAAACCAATGTTATATTGATCGGCAAATTCCGGACTAAGTTTTGTATTGCCAACATTAGTATAATACAAATCATTAAACGTAGGCGCTCTAAAAATATGTTTGTAAAACAATCTTGTACGAAATGGTACGGTTTTAAAAGGTTGTATGCTAAAAGCTAATCCGTTTGAAAAACGATTAAAACTATTTGCCGATTCACCTGTTTTTACCTTTTCATCAATTATTGTGTAAAGTAAATTTCCCGTAAATTCATAATGGTTTTCTTTAAACTGAAACGCAATATTATTAAGAAAAGAATTACGTGTAGGTGTAGCAAAATTCTGAGCAAAAATATCTGTCCGGGTAAGTTTATTATTAAATGCATCAACTGCAAAACTCATTTTAAAATTATTGCTAAACTTATAACTGTAAACACCTGACAGGTAAATTTCCTTTTGATGAAACTCGTTTTCCAATCTTCCATAATTATTCGGATATGATGGATCGAGATAATAACTTAAATCTTGTTCATATTTTCCACTGAAAAGAATTTCACTTTTTAGTGATAATGATTTTTGCCATGAACCCTGCACAAACATTTCTTTTTCATCAAGCTGTTGGTTGCTTATTGGATTAAAAAAAACAATAGCTCCCGGCAATCCTCTTTTAGAATTATATAAATAAGATTTAAAATTAATTTTATTGTGTTCATTTACCTGAAAACCTATGTCTGTTTCAATTCTAAATGAATTTATACCCGAGTTATTACGCCTTAAGCGGTTTTTATTGTTTTCATAAGAAATAAAAGGATAATCTGAAACAGCATTTTGATACTGAGCACTTAAAGACACAATAATGCGGTTATTAATTTTTTTTTGAATTGCCAAAGAAGGGGATATATAACCAAATGAACCACTTTGAATTTTTAAATTAATGGCATTTGTAGTATCAATATTGTTAACACCGGATATAGTTTTCAGAGTTAATAATGAAGCATATGAGAAGGCTTTTGCGGTTGAAAGCAAATCAGACGGACCACTATTATGTAATACTATTTCAGAAATATTATCAAGGGAGAACTTACCAAGGTCTATTTGTCCGGCCTGTGCATTTCCCAAAGCAATACCATCATATAATATTCCGGTTTGGTTAGCCCCAAGGCTTCTTACCGATACGGTTTTTAATCCCCCAATTCCACCAAAATCTTTTACATAAACTCCTGCAAAATGTTTTAATGCATCTGCAACAGAGGTGCTGTTTGTTTTTGAAGCATCAACTGTATTTAATAATTGAACCGGGGTAGGGCTTACAATAGATATCAGTTTTTTTTTCGCTAGAACCTCTACATTAATAAGGGTGTCGTGTTTTTGTGCATCACAAAAAGCAGGAATAAGTACTAAAATAAAATATAGAAATATAGAAAATTTCAAAAACAGCTGTTTAAAAAGTACAGCTTAAGGTATGAGAAGGGGTATGCAAATGCAGCATTATGATACATCTACAGCCTTTCACCCGAAAGCTTTGATTATTTTAAAATTGGCAGGTCTTCTGGCTTATCGTATCTAAACAACCTTCCCGTTTATTAAACAGTGGCTAATTTGTTTAGACTTTTTTTACCTAAGTAAAACGACATTACAGCTACGGGGATAGCTCCCGATTTGCACGGGATTCCCTTTTAATTACTGCTAAAATAATAGCAGCAAACCAAATTCTTTGTAAAAATAGGCTTTTATAATTAATAAAAAAGAAGCACTAAAGGGTGCTTCAATTATAAACTTTTAGAAAAAAGTATTTAATTAAGTTGTGATTTTAAAAAATTTTCTATCATATTACATGGTACTAAAAATGGTTTTTCACTAATATCTATATTTAATTCCTCTCCCTTTACCATGTAAGAGCCGATTACTGTATTACCAAAAATACTTACATTAAAATTACCTTCATTTTCATCACCATTAAAATTTCCCCCTTGCGCTTCTACTGTTTTTTTTGCTTTTGCTAATACTTCCGTTACAGATTTAGTAAACGGTATTGAAAAATTACATGCTGACATTTTTTTATTTTTTTTGTATGAAAAATCCATTCCTACAAGAGAAATGGATTTTATAAAATGAGGCTATAAATTTAATAATTAAAGACTAAGGTATTCTACCGTCTTTTCTGTCTTTAGAACGACCTATAATGTAACCGCCGGCTGCACCAACTGCACCACCTATAACAGCACCTTTTACATTTTTACCAATTACACCACCAATAACTGCACCGCCAACACCACCAATAATTGCACCTTTAGCACCTTTGCTAATTCCCCTTCTTCTAGTGCTCTGTGGCGCTGTTGTTCCTGAACCTGAGTTATTAACTGTTGAGTTATTGTTAGTAGTCGAAGACGTTGAGTTACCATATCTTGTACTAGAACGTTGTCTTGATGTTGTTGTCCTTTTTGTAGGCGCAGGAGCAGCTGCAACAGGAGCTACTGCAACCGGCTTTTTAGCCAAACCTGTATCGTTTAAATAACTTCCGGCTGCCTTGCTGGTATCAGTCATAATTACGATGTTCTTATCGGTTTGCAGGTTGTCTTTACTTTTACACGAAGCGAAAACGATAGTTGCTAAGAGTATTATTGTTAACTGTTTCATACTTGTTTTTTTAATTTTAGTTAGTTTAGTAGCACACACACTTTAAAAACTGTGCCAAAGATATAATAGAATGTGCTAATTATATTGCCACCGTATTAAAAAGCAGTTTAAATTTGAATCAGTTCAGCGCTTTTACCTATGATAAATTCAAGAGCTTATATAAATTTTATTAACGGCAGATTTTTTAGTGAAGGCTTAAGAATTACGTTTGGTATTGTTATTCCTGCATTTTTATTTGGATTTTTTAACGAGCTACCAATTGGTATTGCATTATCAACAGGCGCACTTTGTGTAAGTATTACCGATAGTGCCGGCCCCGTTCAACATCGTGCAAATGGAATGATATTTTGTATATTAATTATTTCGCTTGTATCTATTATAACAAGCTTTGCACTTTTTTCAGCTTTTTTTACAGCCTTAATCATTTTTGTATTTGGTTTTGCATTTTCTATGCTAAGCATTTATAATGCAAGAGTGTCTTCCATTGGTTTGTCTGCTTTGCTTATTATGGTGCTCAGTATGCAAACGCCTCTCACAGGCTCAGCAATTTTTTTACATTCTTTTTATTTAATAATTGGTGGTATTTGGTATTTACTTTTTAGCCTAACGCTAAACAGCCTAAAACCTTATAAAATCATACAACAACTTTCCGGTGAGTTTCTTACAGGTGTTGCAGATTACTTAAAAACACGTGCTTCATTTTATGATGATCATCCGGATTATGATAGAACATATAAATCTTTATTGCTCCAGCAAATTCAAATACAGGCACAACAGGAATCCTTAAATGAAATCCTTTTTAAAACAAGAGCAATTACAAAAAATTCAACCAAAGCCGGGCGTTCATTGTTAAAAATTTATTTAGATGTATCTGATCTTTTTGAAAGTATAATGAGTACCTACCAGCAATATGAGGTATTGCATAAAAGATTTGATGAAACAGGAATACTGGAAGAATTCCGCAAACAATTGATAATATTATCGGCAGAACTGCATCTGATAGCAAATGCTGTAGCAGCAGGTAATGCATCAAAAAACAATGATTCATCAACCATTAACCTAACTTTTATAAGTGAAAGATTTGAGCATCTAAGACAAAATTTCATGAATGAAAAAAACTTAAATGATTTTATTGGTCTTGGAAGAATTTTAAACAATATTAAAGGGCTTACTGAAAAAATAAACGGACTTCATTATTATACACATTACGAAAAGAGCCAGCGTAAAACCAAAGAGACTGATTTATCAGCACAAAACTTTAACGAAGCTCAAAATATTGATCCTGATTTATTTTTAAATAATCTAAATTTCAGCTCAAATATTTTCAGGCACTCTTTAAGAGTTGCCACATCATTATTAGCCGGATATTTAATATCGCTGCTGTTTCATATAGGGCACAATTACTGGATTTTACTTACCATAATTGTGATATTAAAACCGGCATACAGCCTTACAAAATCGAGAAATAAAGATCGTCTTATTGGAACTTTTATTGGGGTAATAATTGGGGTGTTAATTCTATTTGTTGTAAAAAACAATTTTGCATTAATGTTTATAATGTTGGTTTTTATGGCAGGTTGTTACATGTTTATAAGAACAAAATATTTTATAAGCGTTTTATTGATGACACCGTATCTGGTTATTTTTTTTCATTTAATTTATCCTTCAGCTATAACATCACTATTGTATGACAGGCTGCTGGATACAAGTTTAGGATCTGCTATTGCATTTGTAGCAAGTTTATTTTTTGTACCTATTTGGGAGCATACAACTATAAAAAAATACATGCAGTCGGTTACCCAAAAAAATATTCAATATTATAATAAACTTGCAGTAAACTATACACAAGTAAGTATATTAAACAGAGATGAATTAAAACATACCAGGCAACAGGCACTGACAGCGTTAGCCAACGTATCTGATGCTTTTAACAGGATGTTATCTGAACCAAAAAGATTTCAAAAAAATGTAGAACAGGTGTATAGATTCGTTGTATTAAATCATATTTTAACTTCACATTTTTCTGCTTTATCCTACTATCTTACAGAAAATAAAAGCTCATTTAAATCTGATGTATTTTTATCGGTGATGGATAATACAACAAACAATTTAAAATCGGTTAATGATATGCTTAATGGCATAAACGTAAATTCTTTGGCTGAAAATGTTTTAAATATGAAGGAATATTTTAGCACAGAAACCGAATTGCTTTTACAAACCAGAAAAACTGAAATTTTAGAAGGCAATTTTGAAACCGATACCAAAACAAAATTTATTGAAACAAAATCAGTTACCGATCAGTTCACTTTTATTTACAACGTTTCTTTAGACATTAAAAAATGTGTAAATACATTTATTAAAGAGGAACAAACTGAAAAGATTTCTGCCTTTTAGTACGGATATGAAAACAGCATCATTAAAAGAAATAAAAACTGAACTGGAAAATTTATCTCCTTCATTGTTACTGGAATTGTGCCTAAAACTCACAAAATTTAAAAAAGAAAATAAGGAGTTACTTACTTATTTATTGTTTGAAGCGCATGATGAAAAATCTTACGTAGCCGGTGTTAAGGAATTATTGGATGAGTTATTTTTAACCGTTAACAAAACCCAGTTGTATTTTGCTAAAAAGACCATCCGCAAAATTATAAGAATTGCAAATAGATATATAAAATACAGCAACAGCAAAACCACTGAGCCTGATATATTATTGCATATCTGTGAAAA
>JAYTCO010000235.1:0-4380 GCA_043736415.1 Ferruginibacter sp.
AAACATTGAAGGTGTTAAGAAAGTAGGAGCTGTCTACGCCAAGGAATTAGAAAAAGCAGGTTTAAAGACAACATGGATAAGTTTACCTGACAGCCTGCACCGTGCCGGGCATTTGGTAGCATATAAAAAAGGAAAGAAGGGCAAGAAAGTATTTATCATTGGGCATTTAGATACCGTTTTTGAACCTGACATGCCTGCTAATCCATGGAAGATTTTGAATGACTCAACTGCAACGGGGCAAGGTGCCAATGATATGAAAGGTGGTGATGTAGTAGTTATTGCCGCTTTGCAGGCGCTGAATAGTTTGGGTTTAATGAAGGATGCTGACGTTACTGTTTATTTTACAGGAGATGAAGAGAAAGCGGGCACACCGGTAAGTGTGAGCCGTAAAGATTTTATAGAACGTGCCCAACAAGCTGATGTGGCTTTAGGTTTTGAAACGGCAGTAGGACTAAATACTATTGCAACTGCACGCCGTGGTTCAAGTAACTGGCTGTTAAATGTTACTGCAAAAACCGGTCATTCGGCCGGCGTATTTAGCAGCAACTCCGGTTATGGTGCTATTTATGAAGCAGCAAGAATTTTAAATGATTTCAGATTACAATTAAGTAATGAAAAATATTTAACCTTTAACCCCGGGTTATTCCTCGGCGGATCAGAAATGCATTATGATGTTGCTAAAGCAAAAGGTGATGCTTTAGGTAAAACAAATATTATCTCACCGGCAGTTACTGTAACAGGAGATCTTAGATTTTTAACCGAAGACCAAAAGGATACTGCAAGAGAAAAGATGAGAGCTATTGTAAACAACAATTTAAATGGCACAAAGGCAACCATCAGCTTTAGTGATGGCATACCAGGTATGGCGCCAACAGAAGGTAACAATCGCATTTTAGCAATAGTAGATGCTGTTTCTCAAAGTATGGGTATTGGGAAGACTGCGGCGGGTGACCCCGGTTCAAGAGGCGCAGGTGATATTTCTTATATTGCTAAATATGTAGATTGTATAGATGGTTTAGGCTCATCAGGTAAAGGTGCGCATGCACCGGGGGAAACGATTAATCTAAAAGAATATCCAATTTTAATTCAACGGGCGGCAATTTTAATTTATCGGCTAACGCATGAGTAAAAGATTTAAAAATTATGATTAAAAGCCTTCCTAAACTGGCGCAGATATGCAGCATAGCAAAGTGCGGGAGGGTATCTGTGCGGCTAACTTAGCCTATGCCCCGGCTCGGAAAGATAATGATAGCTTCGCACAGAAAGCCCCTGCACAAAGGCCACGCCTCATTTCTGCCCTCGAGTAGGCATCTCTGCGCTAGTTGGGGCTAGTTGGGGCTAGAAATCTGCGCTAGTAGGAGCAAGTAGGGTGCACTTCATTTATTTTTACCATTGGCACCAACGGAGGCGAAGGGTTATTTATTGACTTTTTCTTTACTTGTAAATCCATAAATGATCAAACCAATTGAAGGGAAACACCCTGTCAATAATCCCCAAATAAGTGAATTCCTTTTTTGTTTGACTGAATCCTTTACTACCCAAAAGATTATTAAAACTCTGATAAGCAAATAAATAATTCCTACGATATATATTATTATATCTTCCTTTTGTTTTGTTTCTTCATCTACATAAGGTGGGCTAGGAGTAAAATAAAGCATTGTGTAAAATAATAAAAATATAAAACCTACTATTATAAATTTAATGTCTATAACATTTGGATTTTCTAATTTTTTTGGAACTATGAATTCATTATTCTTATTATTAATTTTTACATCAATATCCTTTACTGTTTCAGGTTGCAATGGTTGATTGGCAGCCATAGAATTTTCAAAACCTTGTTTCTTACCACATAACGGACAGAAGAGACTGTCGGAGGGAATCTTCGCTCCACAATTTTTACAAAACATTTACTTGGATTTGTTGAGTGAAAGTTAGATCTCGAATAATAGCATTAAGCGAGCATTTTTTCTTCTGAGTTTTTTTCTCTCAATTAGCTTTTTTTAATTTATCAAAGCCATGCTTTTTAGGAAGGATATCATATTCCTCGTATAGCTCATTCCAGTTTTTGTCATCCGAGTCTAATGAATTATTGAGTAAATCATAGATTTGTTCATACTTTTTATTATAATTGGAATTTTCAAGAAGAATACTTTGGTACATCTTATAATTTTCTGATTGGATTTGATAATAACAATAAAGTAATTTTTCAAAATGTTCAAATTCCTCACCTTTATTTTTCTTTGAAATGAAGTCGAGATTTTTTTGATTTCCTGCAATTAAAGAGTCACATGAAGCTTTGGCTTTGTTCATTTTGTTTTCCTGAATTGAGGTAAGTAATTGTCTTAGATACTGTTTTGAATATGCTCTGTCTTCATTTATAATGTTTGCATATAATTTCCACAAAAAAACTAGTCCTAATAAATTTTCCTTCTCTGACTTTTTATCCATTTTAGTTCTCTTTTCCAAAATTGTAACATCACAGTTATATTTATGTTCAAGTTTATTTGTTTCTTTTTGGCTTGTTTGTTTTACAACTTGTAATTCAGAATTTTCCGCCGAATTGTGAGTGCGGTTACAACTTAATAATAGAACAGAAGCTAGGTAAAACATTATCTTGACAGTCATGGTAAATGAGTTTGAAATTTTGGTTGTTGAAGTTTGCGTTAGTTTTAGTACCTACTCAAATATACAATCTTCTTATTTATATTTTT
Organism: Ferruginibacter sp.; assembly: GCA_043736415.1. Taxonomy (GTDB): domain Bacteria; phylum Bacteroidota; class Bacteroidia; order Chitinophagales; family Chitinophagaceae; genus Ferruginibacter. The sequence goes on from JAYTCO010000235.1 coordinate 2,712, forward strand.
ATATGCCTGCGTGGGCTACTACAAGCTTAGCGGATGCGTAATGAAATCCATCTAACTTATTGTTACTATTGGCTATGATGGAGTCAAATATCTTTTAAACTTTCTAAGATGCTTTGATAACTCTACGGTTATGTCTTTAAAAGCGAGATAGAGACTGTGTCCAATTTTCTCTTTGCAAGAAATACCGAGATATTCGGATTGACAATTTTTGCTTTAGAAATTATTTCGTCACGTACTGATTCAATTAGATTGTCACCTAAAATGATTTCTTTAAAAGCTACGGCAGGTACTTTTATCCGTCTTTCTGCAATGGATACATTTTCTTTCCACATAATCTGAAGCCTATATTCTTCTTCATGTATCCATTTATTTAATTTAAAAAAGGTAAGAAGTGTTCTTTTTGTTTCGGGACTGTCAAAAGGATTAATTAAAGGAAATTCTTTTACATAATTAACAATGCCACCGCCACCTGCAAGACGAAATAAAACTCTTGAATCAAATCCTACGCAAAATCCGTTAAAATCGTCAGAATAAAGAGTCCACATAAATAAGCTAGAATTATTTTCTGTTAAGCTCAAGACTCCAAATTTTTCATTAAACTCCTCCCAAAATGTATTTTCTATGTATTGTAGTCTAGCCTTGTCAGTGAGCAACCCCATATTAGTCCATTTTATAGCTTCATTTCTCAATAGAATAGGATCCCAATTTGGTTGTTGTTTTTGAAATATTTTATAATACTGATCTAAAATATCATCATCGGTTAATAAATCAAATCGTTCAGGAATTCGACAATCAAAATCATCATCAAACGTCCTCGGTGCTGCAAAAAATACAACTTGATCTGTCAAAACGCTCAAATGATTTTCATCCTTAACTGTACGATATTTATAAACCGTTTTCGGAAATTTTAGATCCCCGAAAGAAACATATTCAATGACCGGATTCACGACTGCGTTGTGCAAAATATAAGTATTTATGCTAATGTACACTACACTTCTAGTAAAGTTTACCCTCCAGTAATCTAAATAAAGTTTTTTTTCTCAACAAAGTTTCTTTGGTAAAATCGTCGCAAATAAATTCAATATAATGTTAGTAAGTGTGTTTGTTAGCCTGCATTAAGTTCCTCCTCTTTTTGATATCAAGTCTCATGGTAAATCGTGAATCATAAATGTCGAAAAAGATTCCCGTACTAGCGCAGATATGCAGCATAGCAAAGTGCGGAACGGTATCTGCCGTAACGTAAGGACGGCACAAGTCGTGCAGCTAATTGAAACGGTTTTGTGTTTTTAGAAATATAATAGAAGCACCGCACAGAAAGCCATTCTACAAAAGCCTTATTTCATTTTTGCGCTAGAGTCTGCATCTCTGCGCTAGTAGGGGGCAGATCTGCAGCATAGAAAGCTGCGGACAGATATTTGTACCGCTGGTTTAACCAATGTTTTTCTTTGAGAATATAATTATAGCCCTGCACAGAAAGCCATTGCATAAAGGTCAAGCCTCATTTCTGAGCTAGAAATCTGCGCTAGTAGGAGCTAGAAATCTGCGCTAGTAGGGAAAACCAAAATGAATTTGATTTTTAGGTATAGGCGCTTAAATCGCACGATATCATAATTTTGCCAAATGGCAGATAGAGATAACTTTGTTGGTGTGAATTCGATAAAATTTAATC
>JAYTCO010000236.1:0-4379 GCA_043736415.1 Ferruginibacter sp.
GCAAAAATGAACTACGTGTAGCATGTTCAATAGGAATAGCCGCTTCCCACTAGCCTCTAACCACTCGCCATTCTTCACTCACCCACCCATTACCCTACGATTACCCTACGATGGTTCATTAGAAGCCTATAGAAATGAAATGCTGTTATGCCCTCGAGTGCCTTTGAAGACCCGAACGTTCCCGGGACTTCCCTGCAGCAACTCAGAGTGCTTGGTGCGAACGGAAACATTAAATACTCTTTCGCAAAAGAGTATAAAAAAAACGGAATATTACTTGACAATATTATTCTCCCGGTTTGTATTTATGCTCAACATGTTTTAATACATCTTCTTTGTAAAACAATACATCTTTAAACCTGCCTTGTGTGTACATTAATAATTGGTCTGTAAAATGTGGCGATGATGGATTGCCACTGTTTCCGCCGGCTAGCAAAGATTTTGCTTTTACCTTTTTGCCAAATTCAACAGCGCAAACGAAACTGTTTCCACTTACGCCATAACGCTTATTGGTGCCTTCAAAATAACGGCTGTTGTAAGATGGTAACATTCCCCACAATGCGGAAGCAAACGGCACCGGATAACTTTTTCCTGCATCATTGTATGCCTGATTCATTTCATTGCTTATGCGCTGATAACGGTTTATGCTTCCCCACTCCACCATCCAATTGCCATAGCGTTGTGTAAGATCATTGATGGTTTTTGCAAAGGGTAATAAAAGTTCGTTTGCTTTTGCAGTGGCTGCAAACTGTTTGGTGGTTGCTACCTGGTCTGCCTCATCTTCATCTACATAAACTTTTCTTATGGCGGCTGTTAATCGCTGTGCCCATTCTACCGCAAGGGTTGTTGCTACTGAGTTTTCAGCTACATGGTAATCCCATTTTCTTAATAAGGCAATAGGTTCTTTTAGCAAAGTATACAAACTATCATTGGGTGTTGTTTTTTCAAAAGCATTTATCAAAGCAGGCATTAATACTTCAAACGCTGCTAGGTTTTTATCGTAGCCTGCAGTAATTAATTTATCAATAGTAAAAGTATTTTGATTTTGTAAAACCTTTACGGCATTTATACCTCTAAAATTTTCACCATCCGGTGCCATATATTTTGGATAATTATTTTTTACCGGACTGCTTGCACCACTTACTGTATATGGTGTAGAGTTGCAGTTTTGTATAAAACCCGTGGCAGGATTGATCATTTGCACAATATCTTTTAATGCATGAATACCTTTCCAATCTGTAGCTGCAATGCTGCCATCTACAGGTTTGCTCCAGTTGTATTTCGTATTTCTTACGGGTATATAATCGCCATGCCAGTATGCAATATTGCCTTTGTTATCTGCAAACACCGTACTGTTGCTGGTATTGCCTTTAAGTTCCATTGTTCGGGTGTAATCTGCAAGACCTTTTGCTTTAGTGCGCTGCCAGCTTTGAATAAGCCCGTTCATCATTCTGTTACTGCTTTTCACGGTTATATAATTTTCATTTCTATAAGCCATCACAGGGCCGTGCTGTGTGTACAATGCATCAATATTTTTTGTTAGAAAAACATCGCCTTTTTTAAAACGAAGGGCAATGTTTTTACGTTCTACTTTACTTTTTTTATTGTCATATAAATATTCAAGATCATTTTTATCACCCGTTATTTTTTCTGCATACATATCTGCAACATCAACATTATTGCTGGTATGCATCCAGCCACAGTATTCATTAAAACCCTGGTAAATAAAAAACTGTCCCCATGTAACTGCACCATACACATTCAATCCTTCTTGGCTTGCCATGTGCACCTCTGGCCTAAAGTAAAAAGTTACATGTGGGTTTATATAAAGCAATGCATTGCCCGATGCTGTTTTTTTGGGAGCAATAGCAAAGCCGTTAGAGCCTGTTGAAATCTCTTCAAACTTTTTAGGATTATAAGTAGATGATGTTCTGTTGCCGGTATAAAAATTCTTTACTTCTTCTTCTGTAATGCCGCCGGTGCTGATGGCGCCTATACTTCCGTCCGTCCACAACAAAGGAAACCATGGTTCAAAATGTGTGAGCAATGCAGGTTTAACGGCAGGGTTTTTATAGAGGTAATAATTAATTCCATCTGCGTAAGCCATCAATAATTTCTTTAACCACAGTGGTGCTTTCTTGTAATCTTCAATGGCATCGCTGCTGTCTATCAACAAACGAATGTATAAATCGCTGTAGAGAGACGTTTCGCCATTTACTTCTGCAAGCCTGCCAAGTTTTTCTATATAATTTAATTCTACTCTTTTAAAATCATCTTCGCATTGTGCGTACAGCAAACCAAATACAGCATCAGCATCTGACTTACCATAAATATGCGGCACACCAAAATTATCTCTGAAAATGGTAACGCTTGCTGCCTGTTTTTTGCAACGGTTTATTTCTAAAGAAGAAAGTTTTTGTGCAGAAGCTATGAAAGGAAAGCAAACGGCAAGTAGTAATAATATTTTCATGGGAAGTGGTTTTTAAAAAAGTAAATTCATTTAATTTCTGCGAAGGGTTAAGCGTTCTGCCTGTCCGCCTCTGTTCATATCAAATACAAGACTGTCTGTGGTAAGCTTAAATATCTTCACCATTATTTCCTGTTGGTTTGTAGGTTTGGTAAACAGCATATCTTTCTCCACTTTGTAAGTTCCTTCTTCTTTGGTACCTGCATAATCAAAACTGTAGTTTCCTTTTTCAGCAAAAATGAAAACGGCTTTAGTAGCGTCCATAGTTGCCGGTGCATTGTTTACCAACCAGTCCGTACCGACCCATTTACCTAAAATTTTCTTATTGTTTTCAGTATTTGCACAACTTGTAAATAAAATTATAACGAGGGCGAAAAAGCAATTTTTAATTTTCATATAATGATGCTGTTGTGTTAGTATTTGCAAGATTGTTTACGATATTTTTTCTTCCCAATAATAAATAAAGTATTCCTGTGATAGAACCCAAAAACAGTATGCCAATCGTACACATAATTTTTTCAGCTGTTTCTATTTTATTAGATTGAAAAACTTCATAAAAAGCCAGAACAGCAAATACCAGATAAAATGCAAAAGATAATTCCAATAATAAATCAGCAAATGGGGAGTGCATTATTTTTAAAACAGCGCCAAACAATATTCCGATAACGGAAATGAAAAAACTTATTTTAAGAACATGGTCTCTTTTCATGCAGTAAAATTTTATGCTTTGCCAAATATAAAACGAAAAGCTGCATAAAATCTTTTTCCCGCATCGTTTCACCTTCACATTTAAATTTTTTCTATCTTCATTTTATGAGAGTTTTACTCGTTTTGTTACTAACCATTCTTACCATTTCCGCAACTGCACAAACAAAATTTGCAACCATTACAGGAACTGTAGTTGATGAGAATGATGCCCCATTAAAAAATGTATCTGTTGTTATTCTTGGTAAAAACTCAGGGATTGTTACGGCAAAGAATGGAACGTTTTCATTAAAAGTTCCGGCACAAAAATCATTGGCACTCATATTTATCTACACCGGTTTTGCAGACCAGCAAAAAAATTTCTTTTTAAGCAATGAAGAAACAGAAACGATTTTAATACAATTAAAACAAAACGGCAAAACCCTTGATGCAGTGACCGTAGGTAACGAAAAGGAAAGAAAAGAAACAGGTCTTATAAAAATAAATCCCCGCAATGCAGTTATAAACCCGAGTACAGTAGGCGGTGTGGAGGGATTGATTAAAACCCTTGTGGGCAGCAACAATGAACTGACATCTCAATACAATGTACGGGGCGGCAGCTATGACGAAAACCTTATTTACATAAATGATTTTGAAATATACAGACCATACCTGGTAAGCAGCGCGCAGCAGGAAGGCCTGAGCCTTATAAACCCTGACATGACCAAAAATGTAAACTTTTACACCGGCGGTTTTCAAAGCAAATATGGCGATAAAATGAGCAGCGTTCTTGACATCCAATATAAAAAACCTGCTAGTTTTGGCGGTACTGCATATGTTAGTTTATTAGAGCAGGGATTGCAATTAGAAGGCGCTTCAAAAAACGGAAAATTCTCTTACCTCACGGGTGTTAGAAATAAAAGCAACAGAAACTTACTAAGCAACCAACCTACAGGTGGTGCATACATTCCTTCCGCATCTGATGCGCAGGGTTTTTTAAGTTATACAATTTCACCAAAGCTTCAGGTAGAATTATTGGGAATTATTTCAACATCCAGGTTTACGTTCTTTCCGGAATCTGTGAAGAAAACAACCTCGGTATTTTCTCCCTTCTTTACCGCAAACCTTGGATTAGATGTTTTTTTTGAAGGACAGGAAAAAGACAGTTATACATCAAGTCTGATCGGCGTATCACTTTTGCAATCCATCAACAAAAAAATTAAATTTAAAT
>JAYTCO010000237.1:0-26001 GCA_043736415.1 Ferruginibacter sp.
TTTGGATTTACAAACAGGGAAATATCTCTTTACCGAAATGGGTTGACTTTTTTGCAGCCCAGTCTTAGTCCCTACAGTACGGTATTGCAGTATACCGCAAATCCACTAATTGGAGGTTATGTACATGAGAATACGTTGAAAAAAATTAAAAACTCAGCTGCCATATTAGTTGGAGGAGAAGGAAGCGGAAGAGTAATTATGTTTAGTGATAACCCTAACTTCCGCGGAACCTGGTATGGCACAAACAAACTCTTTTTGAATGCTCTTTTTTATGGCGGAAATATTACTGTTCCTCAGGTGGCAAGTGAAGCAAAAGAAAGTATAGAACTGCATTAAAAAATTATGCAATTAAAAAAAAAGGATGTTATCAGAATTTGATAAACAGCTTCCATCTTTAATTGAGAGAGGTGTTTCCGAAATAGGCTAGCGGTTTCTCAGCCTTCGTTGGTGCTTACATCTTTAATAATTAAATGAAGAGGCTTGGTATTCTATCAGCAGATTAAATACATTTTTCCTTGGCAACATAGTTGCGCTACAAAAGCGTTTTGTTCATTAACATGTTGTGAGTATATTAGTTGTGCAACAAGAACACTGGGTATAACTTTTTTAATAATATAAAATCAAATTATTAATTGTTGTGGTTTAAAAATTATCTTCAAAATTGAATCAGAGGCTGTTTGTAACAGTCATTTAATGAAATTTTAATAACGATTATCAATGAAAAAATTTGTTTACCTGAGTGTGATATTTATTTTTCCATTAGTTGCCATCTCACAAAATGTTAAGCTATCGGAATTATCTTTATTTTACAAACCTGCCGAAAACCCCATCTTAAAAGCAGATTCTACATTAGTATTTTACGATTCTCTGAAACAACAAAATGTAAAATGGCAAAAAGCCGATGTGTTTAATCCTGCCGCCATAGTTAAAAATGGAAAAGTATATTTGTTTACCCGAAGTGAAGATAATCCTGCAGCAATATTGGGTGGAAGAACTTCACGAATAGGCATAGCAGTAAGTGATGATGGAGTTCATTTTAAAAATTTCCCTACACCGATATTGTATCCCGATGGTAGTAAATTTAAACAATATGATTATCCCGGGGGTTGCGAAGATCCTCGTGTGGTGGAAACAGCAGACGGGCAATATGTGATGGCTTACACAGCATGGAATTATGATATACCTCGTTTATCTATTGCTGTTTCGAAAAACCTTTTTCACTGGCAGAAAAAAGGTCTTGCTTTTGCCACAGCTTACAAGGGTAAGTTTTTAAACATGGCTTCCAAGTCTGCCTCGATGATTACAAAAATGAAAAATGGCAAGCCAGTCCTTGCTAAAATAAAAGGAAAGTATTGGATGTATTGGGGCGAACATTTTGTAAACCTTGCCTGGTCAACTAACCTCTATGATTGGTATCCATTACTGGATAAATATGGTGAGTTAAAAAAAGCAATGATTACCCGCCCGGGGAAATTTGACAGTGACCTTACAGAATGTGGGCCGCCTGCATTGATCACAGATAAAGGGATTCTATTAATGTACAATGGTAAAAATGCCAATGATGAAAATGCAGATCCATATCTTCCCAAAGGAACTTATTCTGTAGGCGAAGTTGTATTCGACATAAAAAATATGGAGAAAATTGTTTTTAGAACAGATACTTGTTTATTAAAACCATCATTGCCACATGAAGTAACCGGGCAGTATAAAGCAGGAACTACTTTCTCCGAAGGGCTTGTTTATTTTAAAAAGAAATGGTATGTATATTATGGTACTGCAGATTCTTTTGTTGGTGTGGCGATTGCAAAAATGCCACAATAAATTATTTTTACCGCCTTCGTTAGTTTCCACACTTCAATCTTATAAATGCAGAGGCCTAACTTATGATCAGCCGATCTATTTAAAGAGTTTTTTATTTAGAAGAAAATATTTCCTGTGTTTCGGCTGGTTGCCTAAAGACCACTTCTTAGCTTGTAAAAAATAGCAATCTTTTATTAACTGGTTTGTTCCGAAACCAACCGTTAGAAAAACAAAAAATGAAAAAATATTCATTTTAATCCGGTATTTGTAAAATGGCAATTGGCAAAAGATGCGAACGATTATCATTTCTCATCACCAAAGTTTTAAAAAAGAGATATTAATAATTTTGATCTTTTGAAAAATATTTTTAATTTATTTGTGGCGATTAAAGCGAAGGCTTCGTGAAGACAAGAACCTAGGCTGCAGGGATAGAAGCGCAAAGCCCGCAAACGAGGAACGAGTGTGGACTTGCAGCGGATAGCCCGTAACAGATGTTTGGCTTTGTACACTCGCCCTTGCCCCCGAAAGCTTTACATATCCTAGCGATTTTACAAGCCTTGTTTAATCATACGCTTTTCATAATTATCATCGCTCTCAATGTAAACCTCAAACACGGCTTTTTGTTTTCCGGCAACGCCGTTACCAATGTTGTATTTATTACTTTCTTTGAAAGCTTTTTCAGCGGTAGTTTTCAGCACTTTTACCCATGGAAAATATTGGCCAGTTTTAGATTGTTTTGTGAATAAACCTTTAATAATTTTTGTAAAATAATGTGTAAAAATGCTGCCTATTTCATTGTCTGCAAGGGCAGGCTGCCCATGCGTAGAGGATGAAACCAAAACACAAACCTGGTTACTATGGTCCGCATATAATTGTTTTGTAAACGTTTTGCTTGCAGCAACCATTACATCATTGGCGATATCAATTTCAGTTGCACTTTCTTTTTTGCGGGGAAATTTAATAACAGTATTACAGCAATCTGCAATAGCAATATTAATACGCCCGCCATAAAGGCGCATAATCTGTAACAGCACTTTAAGGTTTTCGGTATTCTCTTCTATAAAATTTATTTTATTAAAATCAGGTTGGTTATCATGACTTCGCATATCAAGTTGTGGATATTTATATCGGCTATCATTTTGATATCTAAAGCCATGACCTGAAAAATAAAATACAGTTACATCATTATATAGACCTACACTATCCAGCGTTTTAAAAAGGTTTTTGTAGTTATAATTGACACCCGTTATTTCTATAGAACAAAAGTGATAACCCGTGTAGGCACAAATTTCTGCAAAGGTTTTTTTTACTTCTATTGCATCTTTTGCGCCACTAATTTTTAAAATAGGATCATGCGTATTAGACATAATGATAAGAACAAGCCGCTGTTTTTTTGCGGCGCTTAACCCTTCTATTGTAGTTTTGAACTTTCCTAATTTTGTAGAAAAAATTTTAGTTTTGGTTGATGGCATTTCTCTATTCATTTAAGCAATGTTAAAATAAAGTATGTACACATATTAAAAAATATAAATGTAGATTTAATTATTGATATAAATAATAAACAATAATTTTTTTAATGTTTATAAAATGGCAAAGCATATTATTTTCTTGCTCTTACTTTTTTGCGGCATAACTGCAAATGCGCAATATGTAAAAATAGACAGCCTTAAAAAACTATTGGAACAAAGACAGGAAGACAGCAACAGGGTTACTTTGCTTTGGAAACTGGCAGAGCAATATGAATTTTTTAAACCTGATACTACCATATTATTGGCGCAGGAAGCCCAGCTGCTGGCAAGCCGTATAAAATTTATTGAGGGCGAAAGCAAGGCTTTTGCTATCATGGCAACGGGACAATATTTATTGGGCAACTATACTGCATCACTTAACAATTATATGCAGAAGCTAAAGATCGAAGAAAAAAGAAACAGTATTCGCAACTATGCAAGTGCGCTAAATAATATTGGGCTCATGTATATTTTGTTGGCTGATTACAAGGCTGCATTAAATTATTTGTCGAGGGCTGACTCGATCGTTAATGCAGTTGGTGGCGTTGCAAAAAAAGACCTGCAAATTGGTATTCTCATCAATCTTGGCGAAACTTATTACAGGATGAAAAGACAGGATTCTGCCGAATACTTTTTTGCTGAATCATTAAATATAGCAACGCTGCAAAATAATATCTTTTCGCAGGGAGTAGCATTTCTTGGCCTCGCCAATGTGTACGCCGGCGAAAGAAGTGACAGCATTGCATTGGTAAATTATCGGAAAGCCTTGGGTATATTAAATGATGGTACCAACAACGATATGCTTTGCGAAACAGCTCTTGGCTTTGCCAATGTTTTTCAAAATAATGCACAGCGGGACTCTGCATTCCATTATGCAATGCTCGCATATAATGTCGCCAACAGAGATGGGTTTTTGAGCCGGGAACTTGATGCAGCAAATTTTCTGAGTAGCTTTTACAAAAGACAAAAACAATTTGATAGTGCATTTGTGTACATGGAGCATGCTGTGATGTTGCAGGATTCTCTAAAGGGCCAGGCTAAAACAAGAGAAGCAATGATCATAAGCAGCAATGAGCAAACAAGGCAGGCGGAAATAGCAGCGCAGAACCAGCTTGACAAACAAAACAGGCGTCAGCAATTACAGATCCTTGCGATCTGTCTTTTTATTCCTGCATTTTTTATCATCACCGTTGCTGTAAGCCGAATAAGAATTCACCGAAATATTGTACGCTTCATGGGGGTAGTTTCTTTACTGCTGATGTTTGAATTTATAATTTTGTTATTGCACCCACTCATTGAACAGATCATGCACCACAACAAAGTTTATGAGTTACTCCTTTTGGTTTGTATAGGCGCTGGGTTGGTACCATTACACCATCGGTTAGAGCATTTGGTTTTAGAAAAACTTACAAAAAATAAAAATAATGCAAAGGAAGAAATCGAGAAAAAAGAAGACGACTCTTTAATAATAGTTGGTAACGAAACAAATATTAATGAAGATGAACTGGAAGAAAATAGCAACATCTCTTTTCCCGACACAGTAGATGTAGAAGAGATAAAATCATCTCCTGAAACGATCAATTCAGGAGATGTCAAAATTCCGGAAGATTAATTTGAAGGCATTACCGGTTTTAAAATTGCTGTTTTAAGAGCCGTTTTTTTTGCGGGTGCCGCTTTTTTCGGTGCCGCTTTCTTTGCAGGAGCTGCTTTTTTTACAGGAGCCGCTTTCTTTGCAGGCGCTGCTTTTTTTGCAGGAGCTGCTTTTTTTGCAGGAGCTGCTTTAGTAGCTTTTTTTGTTGCCATAGTTGAATGTTTTAGTTTATTAAATATAAGAAAATATTATATACATAAAAGATTTTATAATTTGACCTGTTCTAATTATTAAATATTTAAAGAATTACTGTCTTCTTCTTGTTTTATTTGTTAAATAACCTTAAAATTATTAAGTTAGATGATAAAGATATTTTTTAAAAACTTTGACGGCTATTGATTTGAGGTATTCGAGATGAATAAATTTAGGCTAAGGAATTGTTTGAGGATATAAAATGTATATGAATTATCAAATCCCCTAAATAAATTCTTTAAATATTAAAATTGACTTGATAAAAACTTATTTTTTTGGGTTTACTCGGATTGCATTTGGTAAAAACACAAGACTTAGTTATTTGACAAAAAATAAATATTTAATTTAGATAAGAACGTATTTCCAAAGCCATATTTGTATGCTTCTCCATTAAATCAATTACAAAAATGGTATTGTCATAATCATTATACTTTTCGGAGAAATCATTTGCTAATTCTCTTAATTGTTGTATTATTATTTCATGGTCAGTAAGTAAATTTGACAACTGTTCTTTTTGATTAACCTGATATTCATATTCAGCCAGTGTTGCCAATTTAAAATAATTGCTTAAACGCCCTGCTGCAAAAGGTTTTATGTTTCTTACCCTTTCGGTTATATCATCTATTACAATATCCAATTCTTCATACTGTGATTCATAAAACTTAAATAATTTAATCGATTTAAAGTCTTTTATATTCCAATTATAATAGCGGGTGGCATAAAGCATATATTCATTGGCTAATAATTTTTTGAGTTCCGTAAGTAGTGAATGTTGTTCGTGATTTACACTATCGATTGTGCTTACCATAAAATAATTTTTTATTAAAAGATGCTTATGATTTATTTGTAAATTAAAAAATCTCAGTCCACTTTTTTATTTCTCTGCTCCTAGTTATTAATTTTAATATTGCTTTTTTTTATATTTAAAATGAAAATATTTTTACAAAACTTTAATAAAAAAATACTGGAAGAAATAATTTCATTCATAACAAAAAGTGTAAGTTTTTTGAATTAATACTATAATAACTTGTATACTTTGAATTGTTATAAAAGTTTAAGAAAGCCAAAATATTTTAAGTAAAATCGAGTGCTTTAAATAATTACTGTAATATTTCATTACAATTTTTTTAATAACCTGTTATATCCACTATTACAGAAATGAAGCAATGGCAATTGTGTTGGCTTTTTGGTAAATGATTTAATAATTAAAGTAAAACTTATTATAAAAATTTTTGTATACCAATAAATATAACCTACGATTTATCATACATTAATACCTAGAAATAATTATCGAGTCTGGATTATGTAAGAATCAGTGAACACTTAAAAAGTAAATACTAAAAATAATTTAGGACGTATATCGATCTATATTTTAATTTTTTTTCGCTACTCGAAAAATTTTCCACCAGTACAGTTTACGATTGCCATTATATTACACTTACTTTTATTTAAATAAATGCAACCCATCATATTTTAAAGAGTAATATAATTAGTACGCTCAACTTTAAAATCTATTAAACCTAAATATCCCCACTAAAGAATAATCATTAGCCTAATAATTTAAATGCAGATGTTTTTATGAAAAATCTTATAATATTATTGCTACTATCACAAAATATCTTTGCGCAAAATAATCCCAATATTGACCATGCAAAACGATACGATTTTGTATTAAAGAATTTTAAAAGCGAAAGTGGTATTGTATTACCCGAAGCTCATATTATTTATGGCACTTATGGGCATTTAAATGCTGCGCATGATAATGCAGTGCTGCTTCCATCTCATTACATGGCAGATCACCAGGGTTACGAATGGCTTATTGGATCCGGACATGCATTGGACACAACCAAACTTTTTTTAGTAGCCACAGAGCTTTTTGGCAATGGCAATTCTTCTTCTCCAAGCAATACAGCAGAACCTTTTCATGGACCACGTTTTCCCATTATGACCATTAGAGATAATGTTGAAGCTGTCCATCATTTGCTTACAGAAAATCTTAAAATTACACACCTCAAAGCACTAATAGGTTTTTCAATGGGTGCACAACAGGCTTTTCAATGGGCGGTAAGTTATCCCAACTTTGCCGATCGTATTGTAGCTACATCAGGCACAGCAAAAACATACCCACACGGCTTTGTACGACTCGAAGGACAAATTGCTGCACTAGCTGCTGACGAAGTATTTAATAACGGCGATTACAGCAAACCACCGGTTAAAGGATTGCAGGCTTTTGGTATCGTATGGACGGCCTGGCTTTACTCACAGGAGTGGTGGCGCAAGGAATTATGGCGTACGACATCCGCACCGGGCACCACATTTGCACAGGTGCTAAACGAATACAAAACAAATTTTATTCCGGGTGCTGATGCCAATAACCTTATACTGCAAATGCGTACCTGGGAGCAGCACGATGTTGGCACTACAGCTGGTTTTAATGGCAATGTAGAAGCTGCGCTTAAATCTATAAAAGTGCCGTTTTTATATATGCCTTCTGCAACAGATTTATATTTCCCAATTGGCGATGCCACTTACGAATCGGCTTTTATTAAAAAGGTAATATTCAAACCTATTCCTTCTCTTTGGGGGCACACTGCAGGAGCTGCAAGCAACCCTGCAGATGAAAAATTTCTTAATGATAATATTGCTAATTTTCTTAAAAAGTAAATCAGTTTTTGTTCAAGGAAATATAAGCCGCAGATATTATTATATTTAATGCCCTTTTATCCACCCGCCATCTACTGCCAATGACTGACCTGTAATATAACTTGCCCGCTCACTTACTAAAAATGCAGCGGCAGCTGCAAACTCTGCTGTTGTTCCAAATCGTTTCATAGGTATGGTTTCTTTTACCTCATTTACTTTTGGATTTTTCTCAATCAGTCCTTGTAACCTGTTAGTACTTGTGTAACCGGGTAAAATATTATTTACAGTAATGCCATGTATGGCAACTTCGTTTGATAAACTTTTTACCAGCCCCAACAAACTTGTTCTTACTGCATTGGATGAAATAAGGTTATCAGCAGGTTGTTTTACTGCAACAGAAGTAATGGTTAAAATGCGCCCCCAACCTTTTTTCTTCATGCTCGGCAATACCTGTTGAATAATATCTACTGCACTCAAAAAAAGTAAATTGTAAATATTTTTCCAGTCATCTAATTTAAATTGCTCAAACGGACCTGCAGCCGGGCCGCCGGTATTGGTCACTAAAATTTCTATAGCTCCAAAAGCTTTTACACTTTCATCAACTAAATTTTTTCTTTGTCCTTCGTCTGTAATATCGCATACAACCGCAAGTACTTTATTTTGTGCAACAGCATTTATTTCTTGCTCCGTAGCGGCAAGTGCATCAGTATCAGTACCACAAATAATAACTTTAGCACCTTCAATTGCCAGCTCTAATGCTACTGCTTTCCCCAATCCCTTGCTTGATGCAAGCACAAGTGCAACCTTATTTTGTATTCCTAAATCCATTGTAAATGATTTGCTTTTAGCATAAATTATTTTCTCAAATAAGCATCAGATCCATCAATCCAATCTTGTCTTGGAGGTGAAAAAGTATCTGTCTCTATTACCTTACCAACCATCAAAGCTTTGTGCCTGCGGTGGCCCGGAATGATAATTGAATCACCCGCCGTTAAATCAATGTGTTCCTCTTCATTGTCATCAAACCAAAAACGCAACACACCCTCTATAACTTCTGTAACCTGTTCGTTTTCGTGTGAATGCCATGGCACTGTAAACCCATCTTCAAATTCCATTTTGGCTACCATTATTTTCTCACCATAAATGAATTGTCTTTTCATTTTTTCATTCACCTGGTCTACAGGAATGTTGTTCCAATTAATTTTTTTCATGTTGTATGTATTTATGAATGGGTTAAAATATTTTATTTTACTGATACTAACCAGTTACGTTTGTCCTCTATTGTTCCTGCCCTTAATCCTGTTATTTCGTTGTAAAGCATGGTGCTTATTTTTTCTGTATCTGCCGGTAAAACCATTTGTATATCGCCATGTGTAATTTCAGCAATATGCGAAACTACTGCTGCAGTACCTGCACCAAATGCTTCTTTTAAATTGTTGTTTTTATATGCTTCCAGTATTTCATCAATGTAAATATCCCTTACTTCTACATTAATATTTTTTTCTTTCAAAATATCAATAAAATAAGTACGGGTAGTGCCTTTTAAAACTGCGCCTGATAGTTTCGGAGTGATGACTGTATCGCCTATTACAAAAAATAAATTCATCATACCTGCTTCCTGTATTTTTTTAAATGCAGGGCTTTCGAGCCAGATGATCTGGTCGTATCCATTTTGTTTTGCCAGCTGTCCTGCTTTTAAAGAGGCTCCGTAATTACCACCGGTTTTGGCTTCACCGGTGCCACCGGGTACTGCTCTTATAAATGTTTGTTCTGTAATCAGTTTAACCGGTTTATTAAAATAGGGCTGTGCAGGACCGGTGTAAATATAAAAAGTGTAAGTGCTGGATGGTGTAACGCCCAGCGAACTCTCCGTGGCAACCATTGTAGGACGCAGGTATAAAGCACTTCCAACCTCTTTTGGTATCCAGTTTATCTCACAAAGTGTTATTGCTTTTAAAGCCTGCATAAAGATTTCTTCGGGCACTGTAGGCATGCACATTCTTTCTGCTGAAAGATTAAAACGTTCAATATTTAAATCAGGCCGAAGAAGTTTTGGATCACCGTCCATGCCAATGCTTGCCTTCATACCTTCAAAAATACACTGGCAATATTGTAAGGCTTTTGATTGTGGATCGAGCATTAATGCCTGATAAGGAACAATTCTAAAATCACCCCATGCTCCATTATCATAATCCATCATAAACATGTGATCGGAGGTGTATTTTCCAAAAGGAATATCATTAAAATCTATATCTGCCAGTTTTGAGTTTGTAGTTTGGGTAATGTTGATGTTCATGCAATCGTTGGTTTCTAATGAGGATTAGTAAATTGATCTAAAATTCTATTGGATGATTATTTCTTGTTATTTTAAGGAATAATATTTTTAAAATTACATAAAATGTAGTTATGGTTTATGGTACTTTAAAAGAACACGGTTTTAAAGAGAATAATATTTTATTAAATGCGATAAGTTATGTGTGCATTGCAAACTTTTAAAATATAGTTATCGTAAAGTATTTCTTGTATGCGCATTTTACTATTCCTTCTTTTAACAGGTATTTTATTTTACATTTCAGGCTGTGCAAGTATGAAGCCTGCGGATTTTGAAAAAGGCTATACAAACTCAGATCCTGTAAAGTTTTTTATAGGTAAAACCCACTCTGATGGTGTTGTAGAAAACTCTGGAGGCAAACCAACTACCCGTATAAAAACTGAAACTATCGGTGTGCTTAATAACAGTTTAATAAAAATTGAACAGGATCTTTTTACCGACGGCGGCAGGAAAAACCATCGTTCGTGGCAATTGCGCCAAGTAGATGAACACCACGTAGATGCTACTGCAAACGATATTGACGGCACCGCCCACGGTCTGTTATACGGTAACAATTTCAGCTGGACATTCAGGCTTAAACTTCCGCAAAGAAAATTTATTAAACACCTTCGTATGTCTCAAAACATGTACTTAATGCCTGATGGAAATACCATGATTATCCGCAGTGTACTGCGCAAATTTGGTTTTATAGTTGTGCAAATAACGGAGACATTTCAAAAAAATTAAATCTACTTAAATTTATTAGGTAGCTGTTGTGAGACCAATTATGCTATTAATTAATTTTGAAGGCTTACTAAATTAATATGATTGGTAAAAGAATTACTGTTATTGTATTCCAGCAAAACCCAATTAACAAAGCAAACTTATCTTCAATACTATTCACACTAAGCCTGATCATTCCACAGCTTTATTCCTCCATGTATTCCATCAAGATTGGTAACAATTTTTATATTGTCTGCAAAAGATCCTGTTAATTGTGCTGCATTACCACCACCAATATAAAGTCTGTCATAATTAAAAACAGTTTGTAAAATACCCAGTATCTTTTGCATGCGCCTGTTCCATTTTTTCTTTCCATATCTATCTAATGCTTTTTGTCCGCAATACTCATCGTAAGTTTGGTTTTTACAAACCGGATGATGAGCTAATTCAAAATGCGGAAGTAATTTTCCGTTCATTAAAAAAGCTGTACCAAAACCTGTACCCAGGGTTATCATTATTTCAAAACCTTTTCCACTTACCACAGCAAGGCCCTGCATATCAGCATCATTCAGCACTCTCACCGGGCATCCAAGGCTATCTCCAAGAACTTTGTTAAGGTCAATATTTTTCCAAGATTTATTGTCAAGATTGGGGGCAGTGTAAACAATACCGTTTTTTACAAAACCAGGAAAACCTGCCGCAGCCTTTGTGTAGCCTTGTAAAGTTTTTGCCAGTTGCATTATGGTGGCAACAACAGCCGCTGGGGTAGCGGCTTTTGGTGTTATAAGTTTTTCATAATCCTTCAGCAATTTACCACCCGCATCTAGCAACGTAGCTTTTATATGAGAACCGCCAATATCTATGACCAGTATTTTATCATCAGGAGACAGCATAATATTTGTTTGATATTTGAGGAGTAAATTTATGAAAACAAATGTTTACAAATCAGTTGCCCAATTATTTAATCTCTTAAAAAAGCTTTTGTAATTTCAATAAATTAATCAATTTTTCTTTATGAATAATGCAGAAGCAAAGCGACTTGCAGCAAATGCTCTTAATGAAATTCCATTAGAAAAATGGGGTCCGTACCTCAGCGAAAGGCAATGGGGAACAGTTAGGGAAGATTACAGCGAGGACGGCGATGCCTGGAATTATTTTACACATGACCAGGCAAGGAGCAGAGCATACTTATGGGGTGAAGATGGAATTGCCGGCATATGCGACCGGGCACAGGATCTTTGTTTTGCACTGGCAATGTGGAATGGCAAAGATGCAATTCTAAAAGAAAGATTATTCGGTCTCAACAACCACGAAGGCAACCATGGTGAAGATGTAAAAGAACTGTATTATCATCTGGATAATATTCCTACACATTATTATATGCAATACCTCTATAAATATCCGATAGCTGAATTTCCTTACAATGACATTTTAAATAAAAACCAGGCACGAAGTAAACAGGAACCTGAATACGAAATTTTAGACACAGGAATTTTTAATAACAACAATTATTTTGATGTTTTTATAACCTATGCAAAAACAGACAGCGAAGATATTTCTATAAAGATTGAAGTGGTGAACCGGAGTGCAGCAAAGGCTTCTATAACATTGTTACCAACACTTTGGTTTTACAACAGGTGGCAGTATGGTGGCTTATCTGCAAAACCATCTTTAACATTCAACGCAAAAAATTGTGTAAAAGCATTCCATGAAAGAACAGGTACTTATTATTTTTATTTTCAGGAATCAAAAGAAAGACTGTTCACCGAAAATGAAACCAACAATGAAAAAATATTTGGTACAGCTAACCAATCCATCTTTGTAAAAGATGCTTTTCATGAGGCAGTTATTTCCGGTAAAAACAAAAAAGAATTATCAGATAAAAAAGAAGGCACAAAGTTTTCTCCTGTTTATGAACTTACTATTCCAGCAGGTAAAAGTGAAATTATTTTACTGCGTTTATCAGATAAAATATTACAGGATCCTTTTGAAGATGGACTTCAAATTTTTGAGCAAAGAAAAACAGAAGCAGATCAGTTTTACAGCAAATTAATTGTGCAGCATGATAAAGAACTTGCTGCAATACAAAGATTGGCATTTGCAGGACTTTTATGGAGCAAGCAATTTTACCATTTCGATATTGAGCGCTGGTTAAATAAAACAGATAGCAACCTTGCTTTGGATAATAACAGATTAAATGGCCGTAATTCAAAATGGATTACACTTAAAAATCAGGATATAATTTCTATTCCTGATAAATGGGAATATCCTTGGTACGCCGCATGGGACGGAGCTTTTCACGCTATCTCCATGTCTCTGATAGATCCGGTTTTTGCAAAAAACCAGTTGCTTTTACTTATGCGAGAATGGTACATGAACCCTGAAGGACAGTTACCGGCATACGAATGGGATTTTAGTGATGTAAACCCGCCCGTACATGCCTTTGCCGCACTTGAAATTTATAGTATTGAAAAAAAAATATTAGGGCAGGGCGATATAATATTTCTTAAAAAAGTATTTCAGAAACTTATTATCAATTTTACCTGGTGGGTAAACAGAAAAGATGCAAACGGTAATAATATTTTTGAAGGTGGTTTTTTAGGCCTGGATAACATCAGCATTTTCAACCGAAATATTCCGCTTGATAACAATGTTGTACTGGAGCAAACAGATGGCACCGCATGGATGGGGATGTATGCACTTAATATGATGGACATTGCCATAGAAATTGCCCTGCACGATGAAGCTTTTGAAGATATGGCAACAAAATTTTATGAGCATTTTGTAATTATCTCTGCAGCGCTTAATGAGCTTGGTTTATGGAATGAAGAGGATAATTTTTTTTACGATGTGCTTGCAGTAACGGGTTACCCTGTGGCACCATTAAGGGTTCGTTCTGTTGTTGGGTTATCGCCGCTATTTGCTGTATCTGTTATTGATTTAAACGAAACGGATAAATTAAAAGATTTTAAAAAAAGAATACATTGGTACCAGGCTTACCGTAGTGAAAAAAATAAATACCTCCCCGGCGAAAAGCATGCTGATGGTGAGGACATGATACTTTCTTTAATACACAAAGAAAAACTGGCAACCCTCTTAAAAGTATTTTTAAATGAGCAGGAGTTTTTATCATCAGGCGGCATCCGTTCCTTGTCAAAATTTTACGCACAAAACCCATACAGTATTACTCTAAATGACAAAGATTACAGCATACAGTACGATGCAGCAGATGCTACTTCCGGCATGTACGGAGGTAACTCTAACTGGCGTGGTCCGGTGTGGATGCCCATCAACTATCTTTTTATAAAAGCATTAAAGAAATATGGAGCGTTTTATGGAGATTCCCTGCAGGTTGAATATCCATTGGGTTCAGGCAAAGATTATACATTAACAGAAGTGGCAGATATGCTTACCCAACGTATCATCAGTATTTTTAAAAAAGACGAAAATAACGACAGACCGGTTTTTGCAGAATACAATTCATTTTATAAAAACGAAGGAAATAATCTTGTGCTCTTTCACGAATATTTTCATGGTGACACTTTAAAAGGTCTCGGTGCATCTCACCAAACAGGATGGACAGCTCTTTTATTAAATTTGATAACAGAATAAAATAAATCAAGTTTAAAAATGAGCTGCTTTTTAAATTATTAAATAAGTTTTTTAAGAAATTTTTTTCAATTTGTTTTTAAAAACTAACAATTAGATAATGTGGGTATACTTTTTTTAATCCCTATGTGAAAAGTATGGCTATATATTTGAAGTTGACTACAGACCCAGTAAATTTATTTTAAACATATTTTATTTTGTACGATTTTAAATCTAACAATCTATACAAACAACTTTCTAAAGCTATTTTTTTGGCAGCAGGCGTTGTCGTCTTGTTATTTTTAATTTATAAAATGATAAGTGTTGTTTTGCTGCTTGTTTTTGCTTTTGTTTTAGCAGTTGCTATAAACGGTCCTGTTACAAATCTCGAAAAAAGAAATATTAAAAGAGGATTGGCCACAACCATAGTGTTTGTTTTGATTTTGCTTTCTTTTATTTCAATCGCCATATTTGTAGGGCCAAAAGTAAATAACCAAATTTCAGTTTTAGTAAGCAATCTCCCATTTTATGCAACGCAGGCTTCCATAACCGTCAGTTCTTGGTTCAGCAACTATCCTGAGCTGCAGAAAGAAATTAAACTGGACCCTACAAAACTTTCCTCTCTACTGCCATCTATTCCAAAAACTTTAATGCAGGTTGGCTCGCTATCTCTTTCTATTTTAGCTCAGTTACTAGTTGTTATTGTTTTCATCAGCATGGTTGCTTATATGGTTACAAGTCCACGACCGCTGTTTGAATTGTACTTACTCAGTTTTCCACCTGCCAAGCGTGATAAAGCCACAGTGGCATTTACACGTATTTCTTTTATGATAAGAGGATGGATGAAATCGATATTAATAGGCGGGGTTATAAATGCTGTAGCCGCTACAATTTTCTTAAACATAATGGGTGTACCCGGCGCATTTGTTTGGGGGGCGCTGGCATTTTTTACAGAATTTATTCCCCGGGTTGGCTTTTTTATTAAAGCAATACCTCCCATTTTAATTGCCTTGGCAGTTAGTGGTACAACGGCTGTTTGGGTTTCTGTTTTTTATCTCGCATCAGATGAATTAATGGCAGATTTTATTATGCCTAAAGTAAGATCAAATACCATGAAGATTCATCCCGTCTCTATACTCTTTGCAGTAATGGCAATGGGTGTGGCTTTTGGTTTTATTGGTTTATTGTTAGCCGCTCCACTTACCGGTATTATAAAAGCTTTTTACGAAGTATTTTGGGTAAATAAATTTGAAGATGATAAATTAATGAACCTGCGGATTCAAAATATGATGTATCCAAATGGTGCTCCTTCAAAAAAAATAGTTTCTGAAAATGATTGATTTTTTTTATAGAAATTAATCATTTTCTTTTTTACATTCAACTTTATTAGCAAACTCCTGTTCTTTAATTTGTAAATAGATTTACAAAATGTAAATTGTTTTTACAATTTTACAGAATATGGTTACTACCCTTCTCATCACAGTTTTTATTACAGGATATATTGCTATAGCTTTTGAACATGTTATAAAACTTAACAAAGCTGCATCAGCATTAATAATAGGTGTGCTGTGCTGGACCATTTATATTTTGCAGAGCAATGCAGTTGATGTTGTTGGAGAAGAACTATTACATCACCTTGGCGAAATCTCTTCTATCTTATTTTTTTTATTAGGTGCCATGACGATTGTTGAACTGATAGATTCGCATGACGGATTTGATGTAATTACCCAAAAAATAAACACTACCAGCAAATCAAAACTTTTATTAATTATAACCGTAATTAGTTTCTTCCTTTCAGCCCTGCTTGATAATTTAACGACGGCAATTGTAATGACATCTCTTTCTTCAAAAATATTATCAGAAAAAGATGATAAACTCTGGTTTGCCGGTATGATTGTTATTGCTGCCAATGCAGGTGGTGCATGGTCGCCTTTGGGAGATGTAACTACAACTATGTTATGGATAGGCGGACAAATAACTGCGCTCAACATTATGAAACAACTTATACTGCCAAGTATAGCTGTCTGTTTATTTCCGGCTTTAATAATTGCTTACCGTTTTAAAGATCAGCAGTTTCAGCAAAATGCTGAAACTAACGGCACAGCAAAAGAAAAAAAAGATGGTAAAACCATACTCTTTGCAGGGATTGGTTTTTTACTGTTCGTTCCAGTTTTTAAAACATTAACGCACCTTCCTCCTTTTATGGGGATGATGCTTGCTTTGGGACTTATGTGGATTATTACTACAATAATTCACAAAGACAAAGATGATAATGTACTCGAAAAATTTTCGGTTGCCCGTGCATTACAAAAAATAGATTCGACGAGCATACTTTTTTTTCTGGGAATACTTTTAGCAGTATCTGCCTTGCAGTCTTTTGGATTATTAAAACAATTGGCAGGAGGGTTAACCAACACTTTAAAAAATGATTATTTAATTGGTACAGCCTTAGGGTTATTATCTGCCATTGTCGATAATGTACCGCTCGTAGCTGCATCGCAGGGCATGTATGATTTATCTGTTTATCCAACCGATCATCCCTTCTGGGAATTTTTGGCATTAACTACCGGTACAGGTGGCAGCGCAATTATTATTGGCTCTGCCGCCGGTGTTGCAGTAATGGGTATTGAACAAATAAATTTTATGTGGTATTTAAAAAAAATAAGCTGGCTGGCAATTATAGGTTTTGCGGCAGGCATAATTGTTTTTATGTTACAAAGAAATTTTACCATGTAACATTTCGGAGCAACATAATTTCTTAATGCAATAGTTGTTTTATTTTATCGAACAATTTACATTTAAAGAAATTAAAATAAAACCTATAATGTAGTTGTTGTGGATTAAAATCTTCCTCACACAATTTTACTTATCTTCAAAAAAAAGAAATGCTGGTAAAAACCTTTGGTAGTGCTGTGTATGGTGTAGAAGCAATAACGATAACAGTGGAAGTAAATGTTACAAACCAGGGGCAGCATTATTTTATTGTAGGCCTGCCGGACAATGCAGTAAAAGAAAGTTTACAAAGGGTTGAAAGTGCAATAAAGAGCAATCATTATTATATGCCACGTACCAAACTGGTGGTTAATCTTGCCCCTGCAGATATTAAAAAAACAGGTTCCGCATTCGATCTTCCAATTGCAATTGGTACACTTGGTGCAACTGAACAAATTGCAAACCCCGAGCGGTTAGAAAAGTTTGTAATAATGGGTGAGCTAAGTTTAGATGGTGAAGTGCGGCCAATTAAGGGTGCTTTGCCCATTGCCATCCAGGCACGTAAAGAAGGTTTTGAAGGCTTGATATTGCCCGCAGTAAATGCACGTGAAGCGGCCATGGTAAATAATTTAAAAGTTTTTGGCGTAACCCATATAAACGAGGTCATCGAATTTTTTAAAGATGAAAAAACATTGGTACAAACCATTGTAGATACCCGTGCAGAATTTGCAAATGCACAGAGTGATTTTGAAATAGATTTTTGTGATGTAAAAGGTCAGGAAAATATTAAACGTGCTTTGGAGATTGCTGCTGCCGGTGGCCACAACGCCATATTAATTGGCCCGCCAGGCGCGGGCAAAACAATGCTCGCAAAAAGATTACCTACCATTTTGCCGCCACTTAGTTTACACGAAGCATTAGAGACAACAAAAATTCACAGCGTCGCAGGCAAGCTTGCAGAAAATGCAACGATTGTAAGTAAGCGGCCGTTTCGCAGTCCACACCATACAATTTCTGATGTGGCACTTGTTGGTGGCGGTGGTAATCCACAACCAGGCGAAATTTCTTTGGCGCACAATGGCGTGTTGTTTTTAGATGAATTGCCCGAGTTTAAAAGAACAGTATTGGAAGTAATGCGCCAGCCAATGGAAGAAAGAAAAGTAACTATCAGCCGTGCAAAAATAGCATTGGATTTTCCTGCAAGCTTCATGCTTATTGCTTCTATGAACCCCTGCCCATGCGGCTATTTTAATCATCCTGAAAAAGATTGCAGTTGCGGACCAGGTGTGGTTCAAAAATATTTAAGCAAAATATCAGGACCACTCTTAGATAGAATTGATTTGCATGTGGAAGTAACGCCGGTTGCATTCAGCGAAATGCAGTCATCAAGAGAATATGAAAAAAGCGAAGTAATTCGTGCAAGAGTAATAGCAGCCAGAGAAATACAGGCAGCCCGTTATAAAGAAAATATAGGCGTTTATGCAAACGCACAAATCAGCAGCAAAACATTAAAAGAGGTTTGTATTATTTCCACCGCAGGTGCAAATTTATTAAAGATTGCTATGGAAAAATTAAATCTTTCAGCACGAGCATACGACCGTATTTTAAAGGTTAGCCGCACCATTGCAGATCTTGCAGCATCGGCAGATATAAAACCTGAACACCTTGCAGAAGCAATACAGTACAGGAGTTTGGATAGAGAAGGCTGGGGAGGATAAGAAGATTTTAGATGTGAGATTGTAGATTTTAGATTTTATTTAAAGCAATCTCAATTTTGAATTCGGTGACCTTTGCTAGTCAATTATATTTTAAAAAAGATTTTTTATGAGACAGGCTAATAAAAAGCATTGTTCAGCATTTGTGGCAATTTTGATTTGTTGTTTTTATCTTTTTGGGAAAAAGATAAAAGGAACCACATTTCATCTTCAACAAATAATTTAGCTTTTATTGTGCAATAGATTTTGCAATATTTTGCTACCGTTTATTAAGCAGTTATTTTACAATTTCATCTATCCGATCTGGAATGGCGTTTTCTTTTCGCTTTTTTCTTAACAACCAAATTTCTCCTTTGTCTCTTGTTGGTACATGGTCACCAAACAATTTACCCCATGGTTTCAAGTCTGGTAATCTATCAAAAATAATTTTTAAAATGGCCAGAAATGGTATTGATAAAAACATACCTGCAACACCCCACAATGCTCCTCCCAGTAATACTACTACAACAGAAAAGAAAGCATTAATCTTCACTCTTGATGATACAAGAAATGGAATCAGAAAATGATTGTCAATAAACTGTATTAAAATATAAGCACCAAATATTAAAAGTTGAGTTGTAAATCCATCCTTTGTAACAGATGCAATTATAATCGGTAATACAATTGCTATAATCCCGCCAATGTAAGGGAGCATGTTTAAAAAAGCTCCCAATACACCTAACAATATTGCATACTCCACACCTAAAATAAGTAACGCTGTTGTATTGAGTACGGCAACTACCAGAGCTTCCAGCATTAAGCCTACCATATAACTTTGAATGGCAGTTTTAGTTTCTGTCAATACATCAGAAACCTTTTCTGAATTTTCTTCTGCAAATAATTCATGAAAGAAATTAACAATCAATTTTTTATAAAACAGTAAAAGAAATGAATATACAGGCACTAAAAAAATAACTCCCAGGGTTCCTAAAAAACCTCCCAATGCACTTCCAAAAAATGATTTACTTCCATTAAGCGCATCGCTGATTGTTTGTTGCTGTTTTGCTACAGGCACATTAAATTTAGCTGCAATCCAGTTTTGCAATTGCATCAAATGCTCATTAAATTTTAATTTAAGTTGTGGCAGGTTATCACCAAATTTCATAATCTGCGAACTTATAAAATACAAAATTCCACCTACTATTACGAATGCCAACAACAGCGATATAACAATAGCTAATATTCTCTTAATGCCTTTGCGTTGTAATTTTCCTACCAGCGGGTTTAAAAGAATGGCAATAATAAGAGCAAATGCAATTGGCGCTATAATTCCTTTTAAAGTAAACAATGCAAATACAAGCAGCATAAGCCCAAAAAGAATAACTGTACTTTTTATATAAAAAGGATATTGCTTTGTAGTAATGTTCATGAAGTTATTTTAATACTCTAATTTAATAAATAGTTTTTTGAATTTACAAGAAGAGCAACATAAATGCCAAATAGGCAATTTTATTAAAACTATTGTTGAACATTCTTGCCTTTCCGTCATTTTTTACGAAGTTGCATCCAATTTGATAATCCGACAAATATCTATCTGCAATAAATATAAATTTTACAATGAAATTATTATTAAAATATCTTCAGCCTTACAAAGGGCTCATGATTTTTACGCTTTGTTTAGCTGCTATAAACATTAGTTTTTCACTTATTGATCCGATAATACTTGGTAAGCTTGTGAATCTTGCGGGTGCTCACCAAAAACCGGAAAGTGCAATGAGCATTCACGATTTTTTCTTTTCCTTTTCCAAACCTTATTATGGAGTAGCTGCTTTGCTGATAGCTTCGATTACCGTTGCTATGGTAAGCAGAATTGCAAAAGCATTTCAGGATTATTTTTTGACAACCATCACACAAAAGTTTGGAGCTACCGTTTTTACAGACGGGCTGCAGCATGCAATGAAACTTCCTTATCAGGATTTTGAAGACCAGCGCAGTGGAGAAACATTAAGCATTCTTTCAAAAGTTAGAATTGATACAGAAAAGTTTATTGCAGCGTTTATAAATATACTTTTTCCGGTAGTGGTGGGGATAATTATTGTAGCTGTATATTCTACCAGGATTGATCCTAAACTTCCCTTCATTTATTTTGGCGGAATAATTTTACTCATCATTATAACAAATTTATTAAGTAAGAAAATAAAATCAATTCAAAAAACGATTGTTGCAGAAACAACTTCGCTTGCCGGTGCAACAACAGAATCTCTGAGAAATATTGAATTGGTAAAAAGCCTTGGTCTTACGGGGCAGGAAGTAAAAAGACTCAATAAAAATACTTTTAAAATTTTAGGCCTGGAATTGAGCAAAGTAAAGCGGACACGTACCATAAGCTTTATACAGGGAACTTTTGTAAACACGCTGCGCCAGATAATTTTGTTTATGCTGATGTATTTAATTTTTAAAAATGATATGAACGCAGGTCAGTTAGTTACCATGCAGGTATTTTCATTTTTTGTTTTTGGACCCTTGCAGGAGATAGGCAACATCATCGTTTCTTACAGAGAAGCAGAAGCTTCTTTAAATAATTTTGATGCATTAATGCAGAAAGCTCCGGAACCTACGGCTGCAAATCCAACGCATATTGGTTTTATAAATTCGCTTCATTTTGATCACGTTGGTTTTAAACATCAAACGGCTTATGTGAAAGCAATTGATGATATCAGCTTTACTGCAAACATCGGTGAAACTATAGCATTCGTTGGTCCATCAGGCAGTGGAAAATCTACTTTAATGAAACTGCTTGTGGGGCTTTACAGGCCGCAGGATGGTAAAATTTTATATAATGGTATAGAGGAGAAAAAAATAAGTTTTGAAGACCTTCGCAGCCAGGTAGGTTTTGTAACACAGGATACGAATTTATTCAGCGGGAGCATAAGAGAAAATTTATCTTTTGTAAACCCAAGCGCAACCGAAGCAGAAATGAATGAAGTATTGGTAAAAGCTAGTGCCACCAATCTTTTGGCAAAAGCAGAGAAAGGTTTAGATACGATGTTGGGAGAAGGTGGTTTAAAATTATCCGGTGGCGAAAAGCAAAGAATTTCCATTGCCCGTGCACTAATACGCAAACCAAAACTGCTCATTTTTGATGAGGCAACTTCTGCATTGGATTCTCTTACCGAAGAAGAAATAACAGACACCATCAGAGAAATATCTGCTTTAAAAGAACAAATAACTATTTTAATAGCGCACAGATTAAGCACGATAATGCATGCAGACAGAATCTACGTTTTGGAAAAAGGTGAAGTAGTAGAAACCGGTACGCATGACTCACTACTGGAAGAAAAAGGATTGTATTATGCAATGTGGCGCCAACAGATTGGAGAAAGAAAAAAGTTAACAGCAAAAGTGTAGGCTTATGGATATTATAAATATTGTTGGAGCCGCAGGTGGCATTGTATCTTCTGTAACTTTTTTGCCGCAGGTTATAAAAATATGGAAAACAAAATCTGCAAAAGATTTAAGTATGGGCACATTGTTGTTTCTTGTTTTAAATGTTTCCCTTTGGTTACTTTACGGAATTCTCACAAATTTATATCCGATCATTATTACAAATGGCATTGTTCTTTCAATGGTGTTTATAATGATTTATTTTAAACTCACTTTTAAGGAACAATAAAATGGAAACAGAAATCAGTGCGCCTAAACCGAATGGCCTTTGGAGTATGCTTACCATGAAATGCCCAAGATGCCGACGGGGAAATATGTTTACCCACAAAAGCGCTTATAGAAAACTATCTTTGAAATATATTTTTGATATGCCCGAAAACTGTTCTGAATGTGGGCAAAAATATGACATGGAACCCGGCTTTTGGTATGGTACAAGTTATGTGAGTTATGCGCTTACTGTTGCATTATCTGTAGCAACGTTTGTTGCTTGGGTTGTATTAATTGGCGTATCCGTCAAAGATGGCGATAATAGAATTTACTGGTGGCTTGGCATTAATGCGGTAATATTAATTGTAGCGCAACCATGGCTCATGCGCATAAGCAGGGTTTTATATATTCGCTTTTTTGTTAGCTATGATAAGGATTATAAAAAAACAAGTCCAACCAAATTTGATTATTGAATTGGCAATGGTGAATAATTAATTGTGAGTGGGCAATAGGCAGTTGGCAATTAGCGATGGGCAATTAGCAGTTAGCATTTGGCAATCGATTTTCATCTTTCACTTTATTTTATTCTACATGATTTACTTTATAAACCCACATCTGTAATTGGTAACTCATCTTAACCCGTAATTCGTAATTTTTAATTCGTAATTTATCTCAACCCGTAATTCGTAATTTCTTCCCCTATCCTTTCTTCAAATTAAAAACCAGCGGTACATTTAATTTCACACTGAAATTTCTGCCCATATTAAACACACCATTTCTGCCAGTAGCTAAATTTTGCTGTGCATATTTTAAACGGCTTAAATGGCTTTGGTAAGCAACATCACCGATATTGTTTGCAGAAAAATTAATTACAAACAATGTCTTTCCTTTTTTACCCACCACATCGGTTCCTATTCCAGCATTAAATAATGTATACCCAGGGGTTGGGGTTTCTGTATCAAATGCTGTGAAAGCATGGGTTTGTTTAAAAGTATTATCCATTTCAACTTTTACATAAAAGTTACTAATGTTTTTTCCTGCTTTTTTAAAGTCACCTCTTAGCTCCGTTAATAATTTTGGCGCAGGTATAAAAGGCAAATTTTTACTGCCTTCAATTTGTTCTTTTAATAATCCTCTTACAAATGAAAATGTATTTTGAAAATGCAGCCAGTCAATTGGATGCGGGTGAATATCAAGCGTTGCTTCTAATCCTGCTAACGTTGCTTTTCTCTGGTCAAATTTAAACGCAACAAGGTCTTGGCCATTTACATTAATGGTTGAATCAGCGCCGTTATTACTTTTCAGCTTTCTGTAAAATATAAAATTGCTGAATGAATTTACATATCCTGCAAGGTTAAAAGACACATGTTGGTTGTTCAATTCCACCGAAGCATCAGCCTGTGTACTCACTTCACTTTTAAGGTTTGCATTTCCATATTCGTATCGTATAGTTCCTTCGTGAGCCCCATTGCTTGCAAGCTCAGGAATACTTGGCGCCCTAAATGCACGGGCAATATTTAATTTAAGGTTTACGTTTTTATTGGCTTCGTAAGTAAGCCCTGCACTGCCTGAAAAGTTTTTAAAATCCTTTTTAAATCCGTTTCCTTTAACAGCACCTGTTTCATCTATCAAAGCAGACGTACTAATGTTTCTTGTATCAAACCTTGCTCCGCCACTTATGTTTAATTTATTAATTTCTTTTTCTGCAAAACCATAAAAACCAACATCAGTAAGGCTATAATCTGGTATCAACTGCTCAATTCCCCTGTTTTTATTTCTTTGATTCATACCGTTTACACCAATTGAAGGTTTCCATCCATTAGTTTCTTTGAGATGAAACTGTGCAGCATATGTGGTAGTTTTTAAATCAAAAAACAATCCCTGTTGTGTAGGTTTATCAATATCCCCAAACTCTTCCCGCCTGTTTTGCTGGTAACCAATATTTAGGGTAAGATTGTTGTTTCCTAATTTAAAATTATTATCTGTAGCTATTTTAAAATGGCGAATATGTTGATAAGGAATTGATGGATCTGTACTTTTAAAATCCGCATCCGTTGCTACCGTTTCATTTCTACCAGGCAAAATTTTCATAAACTTGCCTGCTGCATTTCTATTTCCTTCAATTAAACCCGTTGTTAAATTAAAACTGCTTATCAGTAAATGGCTGAACCCCCATCCACCGTTGTAACCTACATAACCACCGGCATTTTGCTCATTAAATTTTGAATTAAAAACATAACCGTCGTATTTATTTTTATAATCTGCAGCAGCTTTTTGTGTTGCATAAAAATTCCAGTTAAATCCATTTATATTACCCGCAACATTTCCATACAAACTTCTCAGTCGGTTATTCGTCTGAAAATTAGATCCAATATTTGCCTTTATGGTGTTCATTGCAGTTGGTACGTTGGTAATAATATTTATAACACCACCCATAGCATCGCTACCATAAACCAACGATGCCGGACCTTTTAAGATTTCAATTTTATTTACACTTGCTTCATCTATTTCTATTCCATGCTCATCGCCCCATTGTTGTCCTTCCTGGCGCACGCCATCATTTAAAGTAAGCACACGGTTATAACCAAGCCCCCGAATAACGGGTTTTGAAATTGCCGGCCCAGTTGCAATAGAAGACACGCCTGCTTTTCTTGTAATGGCATCAATAATATTGGTTGAAGTTGTCTGTTGCAATTCTTCTTTCCTCATTACCGCAACCTGAAAAGGAACTTTTTTTAATTGCGATGCTCGGGAAACCCCGGTAACAATTACTGCGTTATTTTCAACTACAGCTTCACTGAGTATAATATCTTTTTTTATTTCTCCTTTTATAATTATTTGAACCGGTAAAGTATTAAAACCAACATGCGAAAATTCTACGAGGTGGCTTCCTTCAGAAATATTCCCGATAAAAAATTCCCCTTCGGCATTCGTACTAGTGCCCGATCTTGTATCCGAAATATAAACAGAAACATTACTTATTGGTTTACCGGTAAGCGCATCTGTTACTTTGCCTGAAAAACTTCCTCTTAAAAAAAATGCAGACTTACCCGCAAACGTAAATATTGAAATCAACAGCAATACAACTGTAAAAGATTTTTTAACCATTGTGAATTATTTGAAACTATGTTGCAAATATACAAAATGAATGATGTTGCAAAAGATTTTAATAATAAAATCCTAAACAAAAAAGCCTGCTAATTAGCAAGCTTTAATAAATGTATAGTTTAAGACTTATTCTATATTCTCAATAATCCCTGCAATGCCTTGCCCACCCCCAATACAGGCCGTTACAATGCCATATTTTTTATTCAAACGCTTCATATCATGTATCAATTGTATAGATAATTTTGCACCGCTGCAACCCAATGGATGACCAAGTGCAATCGCACCGCCATTAACGTTTACAATATCTGTATTTAAACCAAGTTCTCTTATTACCGCTAAAGATTGAGATGCAAAAGCTTCATTCAATTCAAACAAATCAATATCGTTTAAGGTCATTCCCGCCTGCCGTAAAACTTTTGG
>JAYTCO010000238.1:0-4367 GCA_043736415.1 Ferruginibacter sp.
TCCTTCGGTTGCCCAGGTGTCAACGGCCATCCCCGTGTTTATAGGTTATACCGAAAAGGCAATTGACGCGGCCGGTGGTTCACTTACCAAAAAGCCAACTAAAATATTTTCACTGCTTGAGTATATCCAGTATTACGGCAGGGCTTTTAATGAGTCTGATATCAACGTTGCTGTAACCAAAACTACCGACAGTGGTGTAACTACTTCTTTAAAAGCATCTGCCTCTATTGCATCTGCTTCGGCCCATAACATGTATTACAGCATGAGGTTGTATTTTGATAATGGTGGGGGTCCGTGCTACATACTTTCAATGGGTGCAATGGGTGCTGCGGGTACTATTGTAAATACCGACCTGGAAGAAGGCCTCACGATTATTGAAGCGTACGACGAGCCAACATTACTCATATTTCCCGAAGGTTTTGCCATAAGTGAAACCAACTATTATACTTTAATAGGTAAGGCTATTGACCAGTGCGCAAAACTACAAGACCGTTTTACAATTGTTGATGTGTACCCAATGGCCGCCTTCACAACGACTACTGCAGCCATCACACTGTTTAGAACAAACTTTGGCAAAACTACCAACCTGAATTATGGTGCTGCTTATTATCCTTCTGTGAAAACCACGTTTGGATTTCAATACCTCGATACAGAGGTGGATGTGGTGATAACAACTAATGGGATAGCGGCCGGAGCGGTTAAATTAAACACGTTGCTTGCAAACGAAAAGGCTACCTTTTTTGAGGCTGTAAGTTCCATACAAAAGTTGGTACTAACGTTACCGCCTTCGCCTGCCGTGGCCGGCATTTATGCAGCGGTTGATGGATCTCGTGGTGTATGGAAAGCACCTGCAAATGTATCACTTACCTCCGTGTACGACATTACCGATATTGTTACCGACCAGGAGCAGGAAGGCATGAACATAGATGCCGACTCAGGAAAGTCTGTAAATGCAATACGTGCCTTTTCAGGAAAAGGCATATTGATTTGGGGTGCACGTACCCTTGATGGCAACAGCAATGAGTGGCGCTACATTTCTGTGCGACGCTTCTTTATTATGGTAGAAGAATCAGTAAAAAAAGCAACGGCGCAATTTGTGTTCGAGCCCAATGATGCCAACACCTGGGTTCGCCTGCGTGCTATGATCGAAAATTATCTGACACTATTATGGAGGCAAGGTGCACTGGCCGGAGCCAAACCCGAGCATGCATTTTTTGTAAAAGTGGGCCTCGGCCAAACCATGACAGCCATCGATATTTTGGAGGGGCGATTGATTGTCGAAATTGGTTTGGCAGCAGTAAGACCTGCTGAGTTTATAATCCTAAGGTTTATGCACAAATTGCAGGAGTCATAAAAGAACAATCGACAGTCGGGGAAAATTTATGGGCCTGGCTGTTTAGCATTGTGAAGCTTTACTTGCGTCGCACACTGTACGGAAATGTATACCTGGTCAACATATATATACAACACAAGACCATGCAATGCCGCCTGCTGGTATGCGGTAAAAGTGAGTGACACAACGAAGTTGATTGTAAAACCGGCGCAGCCAAACCAAATTATTTAATACATCCAGATTATTCCTTACACCTCATCTATCAAACAAAAAATAAAAACAATCTACCATGGCAACATATCCCATACCTAAGTTTCATTTTCGTGTTGAGTGGGGTGGTACCCGCATTGGTTTTACCGAGGTTACCGGTTTAGAAGTTAGTACCGACGTTATAGAATACCGCGACGGTGCCAGCCCTGAATACTCCAAAATAAAAATGCCGGGCATGCAAAAGTTTGGCAACATTACCATGAAGCGGGGCACATTTGCCCACGACAACGAGTATTATAACTGGTGGAATACGGTGGCCCTGAATACGATTGAGCGACGCGATATTACCATATCGCTGCTAAACGAAACCCACGAGCCTGTGGTGGTTTGGAAGATAAAAAATGCCTGGCCGGTAAAAGTGCAGTCAACTGATCTTAAGGGCGACGGCAACGAGGTAGCCATTGAAACCATCGAAATTGCTCATGAAGGCTTAACGATTCAAAACGATTAACGCATGGATCTTTTTGCACCACCGGTAGGCTTTCATTTTTTAGTAGTCTTCGAGTTGTTTCCACAAACACCCCAGGATTTCCGTTTCCAGGAAGTGTCGGGTTTAGATGTTGAATTAGAAATGGAACCAATAAAAGAAGGAGGCCAAAACCGGTTTACCCACCAATTACCCGTTCGAAACAGGTATACCGACATTACACTGAAACGGGGTTTATTTATTGGGTCGGGTATAACCCTGTGGTGCAAAAATGCTATTGAAAATTTTGTTTTTGTACCTACCAATGTGTTGATCTCTTTGCTAACTCCTGAACATTTGCCGTTGCAATCTTGGTATGTTATCAATGCCATTCCAAAAAAAATAACCGTATCCAACTTTAATGCACAGGAAAACTCAGTAGTGGTTGAATCATTGGTATTGAGTTATAATTATTTCAGCACAATAGGGGTAGAATCGTTGATTGGTGGAGCCGCATCTTTAAGTGCAAGTGTTTCGATTTAAGATAGGGGCAGGTCATTGGTCATTAGTCAATAAGTCAGTGATAAGTAGATAGGAGAGAGAAGGGAGAATTATGAGTTATGAATTAAGAATTATGAATTGAACAAAAGAGGGAGCAGAATTTCGAATTATGAAAAAATGAATTGGTAGGGATGAAGCATTAAGCATTTTTAATGGTTACTTCTATCAACTACCAACGACCAACCAACAACTAATTAACAACGACCAACAATCAACGATCAACCTTTCCCCATGCCAATAGAAATAAAAGAATTGTACATAAAAGCGGTAGTTAGCGATACTACCCGTCAGCAAAACAGCCAGCCTTTAAAATTGGATGAAGCCAGGTTAAAAAAGGAAATCGTTAAGGAATGTGTGAAGGAAGTTATTAGAACGCTTAAAGAAAAAAATGAAAGATAATGCTGGGCAAGCTGGATAAAATGCAATTACAGGCCTATGCCGACGAAGCTTTTTCTGAAAAGAAAGGTGATCCCTTTACTGTGCTCATCAACCCGGAATCGTATACCATAAAATACAGGGTCGATCAAACGGAAAGCCAGGGTCAGGGCACTTCTCATCCGCAATTGCATTTTAATAATATAGCTGCCCAGGACATTCATTTCGACTTTGTGTTTGATAGTTCAGGTGTAGTAGTAGAACCGGCGCTCATCAACATTGGCATTGTAAATCCCTTTGCCGAAACTGCAAACATTATTGAGCAGATTGAGATTTTTAAACAGTTAATGTTTTACTACCAGAGCGAAACCCACCGACCAAATTTTGTTGCAATCAAGTGGGGTACCTTATTGTTTAAGGGCCAGATGATGAGTATGGATATTGACTACAAATTATTTAAACCCGATGGTACACCTATACGTGCATTCGCAAGGGTCGACTTTAAGGGTTCGATTGAAGAAGACCTGCGGGTAGCGCTTGAAAATTCTTTATCACCCGATATTACACATGAGCGGTTGTTTAAAGCAGATGATCGTTTTGATTTAGTAGTGGGCAAAATTTACAAAGACCCGGTTTATTACATAGATGTGGCCAGGGCCAATGGTCTTTCAGGCTTTAGAAAAATTGCAACAGGAACAAGATTGATTTTCCCACCTGTTGAAAAATAATAAAACAAAATATGGCTGTATCCAGAACCATACCCACACAGGCTAACCCCGACCTGATAACATTTACCATTAAAATTGATGGTGAAACTATTAGCAGTACCTACCAGGTTAGCAAAATTTTGGTTCATAAAGAGATCAATAAAATACCTACGGCCAATATAAAATTAATTGATGGCAATCCCGCCGAAGAAACATTTGCCATAAGCGATGGTCCTTCATTTATCCCTGGCAAAACCATCGAAATAACATTGGGCTACCACTCCCGGGAAACCACCGTTTTTAAAGGCATTATAGTAACCCATTCCAATACGGTTACAACAGCTTCGTCGGAGTTAAATATTGAGTGCAAAGACGAGGCAGTCAGGCTGACCATTGGCCGAAATAGTAAACACTTTAATAGTGTAACCGACAGCGATGTTGCTGAAGAATTGATAGGCAAATATCCAGGCGTGACTGCAGATGTAGAATCTACTTCTATTCAACATAAAGACCTGGTACAATTTGATACAACTGATTGGGATTTTATAGTATCGAGAATGGATGTTATTGGGTGTATTTGCCTGGTAAACGATGGAACATTCACCACTAAAAAGCCCGCCTTGTCTGAAGCTTCTAAACTGGAGGTTTTATATGGGGCAACAATAATGGATTACAATGCTGCCATAGATACCCGCAATCAATACAAAGCAGTACA
>JAYTCO010000239.1:0-1782 GCA_043736415.1 Ferruginibacter sp.
GCTTTTAATTTTCTTAAATGTCCAATGCCGGTAAGAATATATTGCGTCATGTAACGATCATCTCTGCCGCCTTTAAACCAAGTAAAACCGCCGTTGCTGCTTTGCATCTCTTTTAACTTTGCAAGCGTTTTATTTTTTTCTGCTGCAAGACGAACCATGTCAAACAACAATGCAATATTTTTCTTTTGTTGCGTTTCATTTTGTGAATCCAATACCCATGGCGTTTCCTGTAACAGTACTGCTTTTAGCTCTTCGTTCTTTTGAAGGTTGCTCATTAAGGCAGCAGTGTCAGTAATTTTCCAACGCTCAAAAACTTCCTTTATTTTAGGTGATGAATTACTGATAAAAGATGCCAGTGTGTTTGCATAAAATTTACTAAAAGTCTGTTCTGCACATTCATACGGATATTCCATTAAATACGGCAAAGCCTGCACTGCATACCATGCAGGGTTGCTAGTGTATTCAACGGTAAGTGCGTGGTTGCTGAGCGTTGGGCTGTTACCACTGTTTAATAATTTATCAAACTTAAATGATTTAGCATCTGTATTGCGCATGTTTAATGGCAACGATTCTGTTACCAACATTCTGTTTGTCAACACAGGAATGGCCGCTTCTTCACCATCAGAAAAAGAAGCCCCCTCCTGACCTCCCCCATGAGGGGAGGAAATTGCTTTAATCCTATAAATCATGGCAGAATTAAAGTTAAACGGAATATCTATTGGAAATTTTACTGCTACACTTTGTCCTGCAGGAACGGTAAAATATTGCTGTGAAAAAACATTTTTAAACCAGCCATCTATAACTTTATTTGTAGCGGCATCAAGTAATTCTAATTGAGAAGTCCCGGTAATTTCGTTGGCAGTTAGGTTAACAATTTTTGCAGAAAACTCCATGCGATCTCCCTGCCGTAAAAAACGTGGAGCATTTGGCTGAACCATTAATTGCTTTTGTGTTACAGTCGTTTTGCTGCTTACGGCACTTGCCAGTTCTTTTGTATGTGCCATCACCTGCAGCTTCCATTGCGTAAGTGCTTCAGGCATGGTAAAAGAAAATTCTACATTGCCATCTCTATCTGTTTTTAAATCAGGAAAGAAGAAAACAGTTTCGTTGAAATTTTTGCGGATTTGGATGTCATCAAGATTTCGAGTCTCATTTATATCGTTGTTAAATGAACCAATTTTATTATTTTCAACAACTGCAAGACCAGCAACTTTTCCTTTAAGTGGTGTTTGAAGGTCTACAGATCTCGTTAAACTAGAAGTAACACTTTGTTTTCTATGTACACCATATCCGACAACAACCACCTCCTGTAAATCATTTTCCTGTTTATTATATGGAGCTGATGGATAAATATTGCCTCTACCATAATAATTTCTTTCATTCCATCCATTGTTTGAAATTATATCATACGATTTTTCCTGTTGAAACAAATATTCAATTTTGATACTTTCGTTTTCATTTGAAGGAAGATCATTAAACGTGTTTCCACTCCAATTAAAATAACTGTTGTTTAGCGGCCACAAACTATTTAACGACCCCCATGCATGTGGTTTAAATTGGTCGAGCGATGCATCGTACATGCTGATTAATGTTTCTGCTGTTACTTTTTCTGCCTTGTCGCCGGTAATTTTTATTTTCCATTTTTCAGCGCTGCCGGGTTCCATTTTATCTCTAAATGTTTCGTAGGAAATTTTTAATTGTTTGTTGTTCCACGGCACAGAAAAGTTTTGCGCTCCGGTATAAATACGGTTGTGCTGCACAAAAACGTAATTCATATTTATA
>JAYTCO010000240.1:0-10194 GCA_043736415.1 Ferruginibacter sp.
AGACATTGCAGATTTTATTAATTACCTCGATGGTAAAATGGGTAAAAATAATTACCTGATTTTTTTAAGCGCCGATCATGGTGCAGCGCATGTTCCGGGATTTTTAAAAGCACATAATATTGATGCAGGCGTCTTCAGCGACAATATTATTTTTCAGAAGCTGAATAAAATGATTGAAGATAATTTCATTACAAAGAATGATGTTTTATCTGTCCAAAATTATCAGGTATATATTGATCAGGTAAAATTAAAAAATGAAGGCAAAGATGTAAATGCAGTAAAAAACATGATAACAGAAAGTTTAAAAACTTACCCTTTTATTATAAATGCTTTTGAAACAGAAAAATTAAACAGTGCAGCTTTAGGCGAACCAATAAAAACAATGTTGGCAAATGGTTTTACACCAACCCGAAGTGGCGATATACAGTTTATTGTAAAGCCTGGTTATTTCGATGGTGGTATAAAAGGGACAACACATGGTTTGTGGAATCCTTACGATGCGCATATTCCTTTACTATTTTATGGCTGGAATATAAAGTCCGGTAAAACAAACAGGGAAACCTACATGACGGATATTTCTCCAACACTTGCTGCGCTGTTGCACATTCAAATGCCGTCAGGCAGTGTGGGAAAGGTTTTGGGGGAGGTGATAAGGTAGAAGAAGGTTTAAGATTTTAAAATATTTCTCTCACATCAAAATCCAATTCAGGAAAAAGAGGACTCTTCATTTTATCATCTTCAATTAATGGTTTTAATCCTATAAATCTTTCATTTTGCAGCATATAAATGAAAATACTTTTTTCTGCAGGCTCCACAATCCAATATTCTTTTACACCGTTTTCTTCGTACAAATCAAACTTAATACCCATTTCTTTTTTTGAATTACCCGGCGATAAGATTTCAACAATTAAATCAGGCGCACCATTACATCCTTTATCATCAAGTTTATTTTGGTCACAAATCACACAAAGATCAGGTTGTACTACAGTTGTAACTTTAATGTCATTAGATTTTATTTTTACCAGCCTTACATCAAATGGTGCAACAAATAAACTACAATGGGTATTGATAAAATACTTGTCTAATTTTCTTGTGACTTTTAATGATATCTGCTGATGCGATGAACTGGGTGCAGGGCTCATTCTAAAAATTTTACCCTTTAATAATTCAACCCTTTCTTTAAATTTCCATTTTAAATAATCTGCATAGGTATATGACCCATTTAGGTCAAGCTGATTAATATCTGTTATAATTATACCCATTAAAATATTCCTTTTTCTTATTCAAAGATAATTTAAATACAATACTAAAAAAAAGCGCCCCGAAAAATTAAGGCGCTTTTGTTGATTTAAAAAATTATTTTTATAACTGAAAAGTAATTTTATCCTTGCTGTTTTTCACAATAACAGTCTGCGTTTTGCTTCCTTCAGCTTGCTTACCTGTTCCCTGTGGATCAAACTGCGAAATAGGATTTAGCAACTCAGTAAATGTTTGTTGTGTATTTACTCCTGCGCCATTAACCTGCAACTGATTCATGGAATTGAAGCCATGTAACACAACTGCAATATTGTTGAATTTTGAATTCATTTGCCCTTCTGCATTTTCAAAAGTTATTTGATTAGATGAAGCGTTATACATAATATTTCTTTTATAAAACACACCTTTTTCATAATCAAAACTTTTCCCATCATCTTCGTAATAAATAAAATTATTATTTACATTTCCTTTGTAAATATGCACCATCAGTGTATCTGTAGGTGCTATAGATGTAGACTGCACAAGAGATTGCATGGGAATGATGCTGCTTTCTTTTACATACACCGGCAACTTTGCCAAACTTAAATCAGAAGTTTTTTCGCTGTTGCCCTTTGTCATTTCATCATTGTACAAATCATACCAGTTGCCTTGCGGAAAATATATTTTTACAAAATCTTTTCCGCTTTCCACCGGTGTAACCATTATTGATTGTCCAAATAAAAACTGGTTTTGAAATGCACCGTTGTACACATTTTTATCAAAAGTATTTTCAATAGCAAGTGATCTGTTTACAGGCAAACCGCTTTGGGTAGATTCATAAAAACTGCTGTATAAATATGGCATTAATTTGTATCGTAGTGAAATATAATTGCGGGCAATTTCTGTTACCTCTTCACCATATGCCCAGGGCTCAGATGATTTAGAATTAATACCTGTATGGTTTCTAAAATATGGAATAAATGCGCCAAGCTGCATCCAGCGTGCATACAAACCAATAGAAGGGTTTCCGGTAAAACCGCCAACATCCATCCCTGTAAATGACACACCACTTAAACCTAAACTGTTTATCAATCGTACACCTGCAAGCATGTGATTATCTTCAGATCTGTTATCACCTGTCCATATTGCAGCATAACGCTGTAACCCTGCATAGCCTGCACGTGTTAATACAAATGGTCTTTCAGTTGATGTTTGTGCTCTAAAACCTTCATAGCTGGATCGTATCATTTCTAATCCATAAACATTTCTACCTTCTAAATGAGATGCTTTTCTTCCTTCAAAATCAAACATAACATTACTTGGCATTTTTTGCCCCCATGTTGCTATTTCATTCATATCATTCCACACGCCGCTTATGCCATTATCAACAAAAAACTTCATTTCATTTCTCCAGTATTTACGACCTGCTTCGCTTGTAAAATCAGCAAAATTGCACCATCCGGGCCACACCTGTCCTGCATAATTTTTACCATCCGGGTATTTTAAATACACCCCGGCTTTCAATCCTCTTTCGTATGCTGCTGCACCGGGTTCAATCTTTATACCGGGATCCACAATAACTGTCGTTTTAAAACCCATAGTTTTCAGCTGATCAGTCAAACCTTTTGGGTTTGGAAAACGTTCTTTGTTCCAGGTAAACAACTGGTATTTATCCATGTAATGAATATCAAGGGTAATACCATCAGCAGGTATTTTTTTCTCACGCAATGTTTGTGCTATGCGCAACACTTCTGTATCAGGATAATAACTGTAGCGGTTTTGCTGATAGCCCAAACTCCACAACGGCGGCATTTTCATGCGACCTGTAAGTGATGTGTAAGACTTAATAATATCTGCTACAGTTCTGTGGTAAATAAAATAATAATTCATTTCACCACCTCTTGCACCAAAGGAAGAAAACCGATCGTTGCTTGCACCAAAATTAAAATCA
Source organism: Ferruginibacter sp. (assembly GCA_043736415.1). Lineage (GTDB taxonomy): Bacteria > Bacteroidota > Bacteroidia > Chitinophagales > Chitinophagaceae > Ferruginibacter. The sequence continues at coordinate 3,188 of JAYTCO010000240.1, forward strand.
GACTGAAAGGTATTATCCATGAAAATACCATAATTCATGTTGTGGTGTATACCTATATAAAAAGGAATAGTTGAATAAAGAGGATCTTGTCCTGTGCTGTAACCATAAGCATCTGTATTCCAGTTTGTATAACCGTTGCCTTTTCTGTCAAGGTCACCGGTTTTTTCGCCAAGACCAATAAAACGTTCACCTTCCTGCATTTTTTTATACGTTGTAACTTCTTCTCCAGTCCAGGAAGTTGAAAGTCCAGTTTCATCTTCATTAATTACAATACCATCCGTATTATAAAAAGTGACTGAATATGGTTTTTTTTGAAAAAAAACTTTTAATGAATCAGTTACAACGGTAACATCATTTGCAGATTGTGTAATGGTAACTTTTGTTTGCATTGGTTCAGCAATAACTGCATAGGAAAAATCCTTTTTAAGCGCCTGCTTATCCATTCTGATTCTTACAATTGTTGGACTGTAAACTATAGCTTCCACATTTGCCGTATTGGTGGTTATAGTAACTCTTTGCCCATTTATTTTTACTGCAGAAACATTTCCCATTTCTTTGAGGTTGGTTTGCGCATTGACCTTTGTTACAACGAAACAACAAACAAAAAAAGGTAAAATTTTAAATGTGTAATGTTGAAAATTTTTTGAGAAAAATATCATATTTGAAAATATTTTTAAAATGGTGAGCAATCAGTTGAATTCACAATTTCTGAAAGAAGTACTAATGTAACAAAAAATAAAAGCCAGGCAAAAATAACCTGGCTTTTATTGTACTTTATTTTATAAATTATTGAGTTATTGGGAAACCAAAATTATCTCCAAGAGATCCTGAATCGCCCACTGTGCCCGGGCAATATGGACTTAATCTTGTTCTGAAATGCACTTTTATTTTTGTAATTCTTGAACCTGCTGGTGGAAATTTATTACTTCCAGGATCGCCAATTCTGAAAAATTTAGATGGCAGAATCGTCCAGCCAAATAAACCATTACCAAAATCTTTTGCTTTTAAAGCTGCGTTATCAGCAACGGTTGTCATACCGGTATAAAAGTTTCCGTCTCCTGTATTTAAAGGTTCACAATATTGTGATACCTGAAAATATCCACCGGTTCCATCAGGTTTTACATAATCAATGTCAGTATATACATACACCTCTGTAGCAGCCTTCAACGCTACTTTAGATGCGTCTAATAAGTTTTTATCCATATAAAAAGTAACTACATCATCCTGCGTAAATTTTGATGGAAATGGTCTAAAGACAGACGGAGTAAATGTTAAAGGATCCACAGGAAAATTAAAATCCTGTGTTTGCTTAGAGCCATTCTGGTTTTTTGCAAGACATCCAAATTGTGCGCCAATTTGTGCCGCCGTTTTCTGCATATAGGTTGTAGGTGTAAGTGTATAGGTAAATATTTTACTGTTGCCTACACGTGTACACTTTACAACTGGATTAGAATTACCAAAACCAAAACCATTTTGGTCATTTAATGGAGAACCGCAACAACCAGGAACAAATCCCCAGATGTATACATCATCACCAGGAGCACCAAAATTGGCATTGGTTAAATCAAAAGTGATTGTTATTTGATCCTCCGCAGTAAAACTGCTAGGACTTACAGTAGCAGTTTGAGCAAAGCTAAAGGTGCCTGCAAAAACTGTACTTATTAAGAATAATATTTTTTTCATTGTTATTTTTTTTACTGTTGTACTGATAAATTAATTTCTTGAAAAGTTGAAATCATAATAAACAAATACTTTTTTACTACCTGTAAAAAATGCTTTGTTGTAACGCAAAGCAAGTTTGTTATCACTAACTCTGTAGGCTTTTGCAAAGTCGATACTATCAGTACGGGATGTACCAGCAAGCTTTAACCTTTCGGAACCACCGTTATCAAAAAAAGAAAAATTACCTGTTGGCGCTACAAATAAAGGAGCATTACCAGGGTTAGTAAATGCAAACGTTCCTGCATTACCTGTGCCACCATCCGTAAACTTTACACTGACTGTATTATAAGAAAACAATGATGTGATATTTAATTTTTGAACATTTGCAGGAAAGCCTTTATCAACAGCAGTTTGGTCTATCTGGATGATACTGTCCAGTTTCCAATTGCCTATAAGGTTTTTTTGTAAGCTGATTGATTCACCAACATCGTTGTAGCTTATTTTTTTACAGGAAACTGTAAAAAGGGAAAGCACAATAAATGCAGTTAAGCAAGTTGTGATTATTTTTTTCATTATATTTTATTTTGCGTTTTTTTTTAAATTTAGTTCTGTATAATTCCAAGGTTCGCTCTTACTTCACCATCAGGTATTTTTAATAATCCTGTAGCATCATTATATGCAATTCCTCTCACGTTTTGTTTTAATCTTCTTAATTCGTGGTAACTATCCCCTTCTGTAAAAAATTCTACCACTCTTTCATTTCTTATTGCGGTTAATAATGCAGCTGCACCGGTTGTAGTAACATCCGCAGTAACTGCAGCAACAGCACGCACTGCATTGTAATCTGCTCTTACTGCTGCATCGGTAAACCCTCCATTTTGTATCCTTGCTTCAGCACGAATAAGATACATTTCGGATAATCTTATTAACGGAACATTTATTCCAACAGAACCTAGTTGACTCCACTTTGTAGAAATACCTCTTGCAGGAGAAGTTGACATAGCTGTTAAAGAAGTATATCTCGTTCCACCATTAGCAGTAATAAGTGAATAAACAGTACCTCCCAAAGGAAGGTAGGTATTGTTTAAATCGCTGTTCCAAAAACTTCCCCTTTGAACACCTGCATCTCCTAGAATCATCATCACAACACCTGTAGTAGGTGATGATAAATTTCCATTGGTTTTAAATGGCACTGAAACATCAGTTCCCAAATCGTAACCACTGTTTGTAATTACATCATTAGCATAAGCAAATGCATTTGTATAATCTGCCATATTAAAATAGATCCTGGCCAGGTAAGCTTTCGCTGCCCATTTGGTTGCCCGTGCACCGCCGTTAACAGAAGGCAATAATGTTTCTGCAAGTTTTAAATCTGCAATAGCTGCATCATAAGATTCTTTTACAGTTCCTCTTTGTTTAGGTATTTGTGCTTCTGTAGCACTTAAAGCTTTTTGTCTAATTACAACACCGGCATCACTCGTTGGATTGCTCGTATATGGTTTTGCAAAGAGTCTTGTAAGTTCAAAATGCGAAACACCACGAATAAATAATGCCTCACCATTCCAAATATTTTTTGCAGAGTCTTTTAAATCGGAATAAGAGTTTTCTGCAAGCGCCTTTATTACAACGTTTGCTCTTCCAACTGCATCATACCCAGTAAACCAAAGGCTTCTGCCTATAGAATTAAATGAACTGAAACCACGCTGTGTAAACTGAACTTCTGCACCACCTGTTACGTTTACAAAATTAATTTGATTGCCATATAATTCTGAAGTTTTAGTAAAATTGCCGCCCATAAAATCGTTGTTTGTAAAGCGTTCGTAAGAAGCCGCTAAAACTGCATATACATTGGCACTTGACTTTAGTACTTCATCCCCAGGTTGTGCATCTCCAGGAATTTGATCAAGCAGTTTTTTGCAACCTGTTGTAAAAACTGCGGACGCTATAAAACAAAATATGATAAATTTTTTCATTGTTATTTTTTTAATTTTTTATACAATTACAAAGTGATGCTTAATCCTAGATTTATACTTTTTGCCTGAGGACTTGGTAAGTAAGGTGCATTTGATGCTCCGTTAGATGCGCCGTTATTGAATCTATAACGAACCACTTCAGGATCCCAACCTGCATATTTTGTAAAAGTTAAAATGTTTGATGCTGCAACATATATTCTTGCACTGGTAATTTTAGCACGGCTTATTACGTTTGCAGGAAGTTTATAACCAAGGTTAATATTTCTTAACCGAAGAAAAGAAACATCGTATAACCACCTTGATGAATTACTATTATTTGCATCAACAGTTAAGGAAACTTTAGGAATATTGGTAATGTCACCGGGCTTCTGCCATCTGCTCAACAATTCACGTCGCTGGTTCCATTCATTCAGTTTTCCTCCAATTTGAAACTTGGCACCATCATCATAAATTTCATTACCGTATTGAAAAGTAAATAAGAAACATAGGTCAAAACCTTTGTATGTAAATGTATTTTCGAAACCACCAAAAAAGTCAGGAATAGGTTTACCAACAGGTACCCTGTTTGCATTTTGAGATGCTGCAGTTAGAGGAATTGATTTACCTGTTGCTTTCTCTCTTATTAATGTTACTCCTGTTTGTGGATCTACCCCTACAAATATTGGTAAATAGTTTTGTCCTAACGGATACCCTGCAATAACTCTTGTATCACCCTCACTCAAATCAAGAAAATCAGGATCATCAAAACCGGCAACAGTTAATACTTTATTTTCATTGCGGGAAATATTAAACGAACTTGTCCATCCAAAATTTTTCGTTGCAACGTTCGTCGAATTCAAAACCAATTCTACCCCACGGTTTCTCACCTGCACGTCTACGTTAGCTGCAAGATTATCGAAACCTGTTGATCTTTGAACAGGTTTGTTCAATAAAAGATCTTTACTTTTTTTAGTGTAGAAACTGATACTACCACTCAATACATTTTTTAATAAACCAAAATCAATTCCTAAGTCAAATTGCTGACCTTTCTCCCAAGTTAAATTAGGATTTGCCAATGAGCCTTGTCTTAGTCCGTTTATACCGGCATACCCACCAGTAGGATTATATAATTCGAGGTAACGATAATCACCTATTTCTGCATTACCTGTAGGCCATAAGATGTTCTAATTTTTAAGTAATTAATAACCGTGCTGTTTTTAAGAAATTTTTCTTCAGAAGCTATCCAACCTGCAGAAACCGCAGGAAAATAACCATAACGATTGTTAGCTCCAAAACGTGGTGAACCATCTGCACGAAAACTAGCGCCTAATAAGTATTTATCCATGAAACGGTAGTTAGCCCTGGCAAAATAGGATATGAAACCTGATTCGTTTGTAGGACTTCCGTAGGCTGCAACCGGCGAACCATTTGTAATTGTTGCGGGTGCAAGTGGAGACCATGCCAGGCCTGCAGTACCTTCTTTAAAATATGGATTTACATACCCAACACCATCGCTTTGCGGTCTGTATGAAATTTCATGAAACTTAATTGTGTTAACTGCAAAACCCACAGTTGCATCTAACTTACCATTTTTGCCTAAGCTGTTATTATAAGTAAAATAATTATTGTTATTAATATTTGTAAGATCTACAAATCTTTCAGAACCCGCTGCTAACATGGTACTTTGATACCATCTGTTATAAGGTTGTTCATAGGAATTTTCTTTTTGTCTTAAAAGATCCAAACCTATTTCACTTCTAAAAGAAAGTTCTTTTGTAATTTTTAATGTAGCATTTACATTGGCAAAAGTTCTTAAAGATCTATTTATAAATGTATTTTGGAGTCTTGCTACAGGGTTGATGTATACATTGTATTTTGTTTGAGTTCCAAAATAACTACCGTCACTATTTTTTACAGGAAAAATAGGTAGTGCATTTGATTGTGCTGCACCAATGCCACCATTAAATGAAGTAGGCACTTCATTGGTTTTAGTTGAGTACATTCCAATTTGAAGACCTAAATCCAATCTTTCAGATGCTTTGTTGTCTATGTTAACCCTGCCACCAATTCTTTGAAAATTATTACCAACCAAAACACCTTTCTCATCACGGTAAACACCACTTAAAAAGAAGCGTGTTTTATCATTTCCACCTCTTGCAGATAAATTTGTTTCATACAAAGCTCCTCTTTGTGTAGTTTGGTCAATCCAGTCGGTATTTACTTTTGGATCGTAAACATAACTTAATGGCAAACCTGGAATGCTTTGGTTAGGACCTAAAGGTAACCCGCCATCATTTACTCTTGCTTCGTTGTACAACTGGTACCACTCTGCACCATTTAATAGTGGTAGCTTTCTTGTAATTTCAGAACCACCTGTAATAGCATCTAATGTAATTTGTGTCTTACCACTTCTACCTTTTTTTGTTGTAATTAATATTACCCCATTTGCAGCACGAGCTCCATAAATAGCCGCAGATGCTGCATCTTTTAAAACTTCTATAGATTCAATATCATTTTGGTTAATGCTTGCCAAAGGATTTGTATTGTTTGCTTTTGCAGCATCAAGACCGCTACCAAAACCTGCCTGGTTGTCTCCGTTTGAAAATGGAATTCCATCAACAACATACAAAGGTTCACCGCTGCTGGAAATCGAACTTGTTCCTCTAACCTAATTCTAACTGCCCCACCTAATGATCCGTTTGCCTGCTGCACCTGTAAACCCGGTGCTCTTCCCTGTAAAGCTGCATCAAAACTAGGTGCAGGTGTACTTGTAAATGCTTTTGAATCTATTTTAGAAACAGATCCCGTCATATATTTTCTTTGCTGTGTACCGTAACCTACTACAACTACTTCATCTAAACTTGTAGTGGTAGGGTTTAAAGAAACTGCTAGAGAAGAACTACCATTTACAGCCACTTCTTGTCTGCCAAAATTTACTGACGTAAAGATAAGTGTGCCATTTGATGGAGCACTTATAGAGAAAGTGCCATCTGCATTTGTTTGGGCTGCTATTTTAGTACCTTTTACAGATACTGTAACACCTTGTACAGGCATTTCGTCCTTTACATTTGTAACGACACCATTGATAACGGATTGTGCAAAAGCTGTAACAGAAATAAACGCAAAGCATAGCATCATGCAGATTTTACGGATCTGTTTTAGACTAATTTTCATAATAGTGTTTAGGTTTTGGTTTGGTTTAAATAATCATCAATCGTATGCAAATTATTCAAGAAGGAAATATTTTGCGCTTTCAAAAATAACAAAAAATTATATAAACGCAAACGTTTGCGTAAAAATTTTTTTTCGAGGTATAAAAAAATTATAAACAATAAAAAAAATCTAATAATTAAAAAATAATTTTAATCATTTTAAAAAATTTCAATAAAAAAG
>JAYTCO010000241.1:0-4323 GCA_043736415.1 Ferruginibacter sp.
GCAGGATTTATATTTGAGCAATGTAAACCTACGTATGAATGAAGTTATGAAAGTGATGGCAGTGGTAACCTGTTTGCTTGCTCCGGCAACCGTTATCGGCGGAATTTTTGGGATGAATTTTGATATTATTCCTTTGTTGCACAATAAATGGGGCTTTTTTATATCCGTAGGGCTAATGCTTTTTGTGCCTATAATAATGGTGCGTTCTTTTAGAAAAAGAGGTTGGTTTTAAGCCCCTCCTAACCTCCCCCGTGGGGAGGAATTATCGTAGCGAAGATTAATGTTTATAAAATAAGAACATTATAATTTTTTATACCAAAAGTAGTTTCACTTATTAAAATAAAAAGAAAACATCTATTCTGCTTTAATATACTAAATTTCCCTCCCCTCCGGGGAGGATAGGAGGGGCAGCAGCTTTTCTTTTATAAACCGGCACTGTACTGCAAGGTTCCCCATACATAATACTTTTAGCAACAGGTCTCAGTTTTTGGGTAATGGCTACATAGGCTGATTCACCAATTGGTAATTCGCCGCAACCTTTTATTACAAGTCTTGCGTCATTATACATTGCTGTATCTATTTGTTCAATATTGCGCAACAAAATTATTTCTTTTGCAAATAGTTCTGTACCGTAAATTATTTCTCTTGCTATAGGTTGCAGTAAGCTTGCCACAAGCATATATGCCCATACCGGTATTACAGCATCAGCACTGCAGGTAAGCGCTACAATTTTGTTGGAATAAATTTCAGTATCCAATATTTTAAGCGCTTCTCTAAAATCTTTTTCTTTTAAAATTAAACCCATAAAAAGATAGTCCTTCATATCAAAAACAATCACTTCTTCTTCCGGATAATAGTCTTCCAGGTTTAAAGTTATAATGCCACTCTCCGCAACTTTATTTACAAACAATGTTTCCATGCTGCAAAATTAAATTAATTTGTTTTGCTTACTCATATTCTTTGTTTTTCAGCAACAACATTAACAAATAAAAACCCGGTTGAAATTTCAACCGGGTCTGATTATAAAATTGTATCAATTTAGAAAAATTTTGCTCTGGTATCTTTAATATCAGCCTGTTTTCTCAACGCTTCAAACCAGTTATTTGTTTGCTGGCGAATAGCTGCAAACCGTGCTGTTGTTTGTGCTGCTTTTTCATTTGGACTAGGCTCTGCTTTTTGTTGGACACTCAATACTTTTACCACATAAATGCCGCTTGTTCCAATTATTGGTGAAGACACTTTTGTTGTATACTCTTTATTAAAAGCTGCCCCAATTACTTTAGGTTCTGCACCGATGCCATTAATAATTCTGCCTGCCATTGTTATGGTTGAATCTGCGCCTGCAGAAAGAATTTGTTTATTGTAAGCCGCTGCTGCAGTTTCCAGAGTAGGTGTTGTGCCCAGTTTAGCAGTTATCAATTCTGCTTTTTTCCTGTTTCTTACAATTGCCTCAGCACCAATTCTTGCGGTAGCTGCATTTTGTGTTCCTTCACTGTAAATTTTATTTACGGTTGCTACAACAAAATCATCTCCTATTACAATTGGTTCACTCACATCTCCTTGTTTTGCTTCAAAAGACCACCTTACTAAAGATCTTGCATCCTGCATATTGCCTACAGAAAAATCATTTTCTTTTAACGTTGTTGGCAACTCAACTAAACTTAGCCCGTTTTTAGCCGCATAATCAGTCAGAGATTTTGCGTTTTTTTGTGCAGCGGCTTTTGATGAAGCAAGGCTGGCAGCATTTATTGTTTCATCACTTGATAAAATTGGCTTTGCTAGAAATGCTATTTTATAAGCCGGTTTAAAATTACTTTGAGCTAATATATCTATAACATGATAACCGAATTGTGTTTTTACAACGGCTTTTTCTCCTACACTTTTATTAAATGTAAAATCGTTAAATTCTGCTACCATTGCCCCGTAGCCAAAAGTTCCGAGGTCACCGCCTTTTGCGGAACTTCCATCAGAAGAAAATTTTAAGGCCAAGGCTCCAAAGTCTGCTCCTGATTTTATTGCAGCCAAAATACTGTCAGCAAGTTTTTTTGCAACTGAATCTGTTCTTATTGGTTTTCCTGTTTGAGGATCATTAACACCAATTAATATGTGGCGTGCTTTTACACTATCAGGCAATTGTTTGGTACCTATTATTTTTGCTAATGTATAGTTTTTCCCATCCAGATATGGTCCTGAAACAATTCCTACTTGTTGTTTAACAACAGTGTCTTTTACTTGTGATTGTATTTTTGATAACGGCAAAAACTCATCTGCAAAATCTACCGCAGATGTATTTCTTGCTACAAAAGCTTTTGTATTACTGTCAGCTGCAAAAGGTGCTTTTAATTCTGTAATTAATTGTAAAGCTTTTGCACTGTCAGCTGCAGATGGTAACTGGCTAAATGTAAGGTAAGAGATTGTTCTGCCTGCTTCCTGTTTAAAAAGATCTTTGTGTTTGGCAACATAATTATTAATGTCTTCATCTTTTACATTTACTGCACTATCAGAAATTTCATTGTAACCAACAGCTACATAAGAAATAGTTGAAAATGCTTTTGCGTCTGCCATATCTTTTTCCTGCATCCATGTAGGGTAATATGCAGCTGCACTAATTAGTCCGCCATATTTTGCAGCGGCAGTACTTAATTTTAAAGGCTCCAAGATTTGAGCATCAACAGATAAACGTTGATCACCTTTAAATTTTTTAATATTATTTAAAGCTTCTCTCGCTTTTGTTTCATCCAGTTTTCCGGTAGTGGGATCAATCATTCCTCTTTCTTTCATAAAAGGATTTTGTTGATCACTACTCATTAATATAGCGGAAAGTTCTTTCGAACTTAAATTAATTCCAAGCTTATCTGCTTCTTTGTAAAAAACCTCTTCAGCAACAATCTGGTTCCACACCTGTTCTCTAATTCTAAGTACTGCAGCTCCTGAAGGTTGTTGTCCGGTTTGGGCAGCCTTATTATTTTCTTCTTGCGTTACTCTTCGGTTAAACTCATTTAGCTCAATAGCTCTTCCATTAATTTTACCAACGTTTGTTGAGTTACCACCAAATAAACTGGTGTTGCTTCCGGGTTTTGAGTCCATCAAAATAAAACCAATAAGACTTATTGCAATTACTATAATAATAATAGCTGCCCCTTTTTCCCTAATATTCTGAATAATCTGCATTTCTTTTTAATATTAATTTTGGAGGGCAAAAATAGGGGAATTAAAACCTATTAACAAATTGTGGATAATTGGGTTAAATTCTTTGTGGTATTGATTTTAATACTATCGGGTTTAGTTGGTTAATTTAGATACTTAGGCTATTAAAATTTATTAATTCTAATTGAACAAAATGCACAGTTTTAAGGCTTATCCACAGCAAATGTTTACAACAGCCAAATTGCGTTAATAACACTACTTTAATTTTTTTATGTTTTGGGATACGATGTTAATAAATATGTCAGTTTTTAAGCCATACCTTAAAAAACTCTTTTTACTTTCATTTTATCCGCATACAATTAACAGATAATTTAAAAAAATTTTTCATTTTATTTTCCACAGAATTATTTATTAACAGATATGGGTAATAATTTATTAATATTATAATAGCATAGTAAAACATTAGGTTTTATAATTTTATTTTACATGTTTATTAGTTGTTAATATGTGTTAATAAAACGAGATTTTTGATTTTACAATAGTTTATAAAAACGACTTTTACACAAATTAACAGCCCTAATAGTAATAAGGGATTATATAAATAAGTAGTATTAATACATATTATGGTAGATATTAACACACATATTGATTTTGAAAAAATTATTTCAAAAAAAGGTTTTCTTGATTTGGAGGTTGATCCAACGCTTGATCTTTTTGAAGAAATAGAAAAACTGAAAAAAGAAAAAAATGCAATTGTGCTTGCGCATTATTATCAGGAGCCGGATATACAGGATGTGGCCGATTTTATTGGTGACAGTTTAGGGCTTGCCCAAAAAGCCCAAAGTACTGATGCGGATATTATTGTTTTTGCCGGAGTACATTTTATGGCCGAAACTGCTAAAATACTAAATTCTCATAAAAAGGTATTACTGCCTGATTTAAATGCGGGCTGTTCGTTAAGCGACAGTGCACCACCGGCTTTGTTTAAAGCCTTTAAAGATAAACATCCAGATCATTTGGTAATTACCTACATAAACTGCAGTGCAGGTATGAAGGCACTGAGCGACATTATCTGCACAAGCAGTAATGCACAGGCAATTGTTGAAAGTCTTCCTGAAGAACAAAAAATAATATTTGCACCTGATAAAAACCTTGGTGCGTGGATAAACAAACAAA
>JAYTCO010000242.1:0-4322 GCA_043736415.1 Ferruginibacter sp.
CCCATGGCTAAAGTTGTACCCGTTACAAAAACAGTAGTTCAAACAAAAACTGTTGTTATGAAAAAAGACGGAACCCCTGACAAACGTTACAACAATTCCGCAAAATCTACCGGCCCAACTAAAAAAGACGGAACACTGGATATGCGTTACAAGAAAAATAAAAAAAGTTAAACCTTATTTTAAAGATTAAATCCCTTCATTTTTGTGAAGGGATTTTTTGTTTTAATAATTTGGTACAATATTTTCAACTGTTTATAAAAAAACATGAAAAGTAAAAAAGAAATATCTGATAAAAACTCTGTTGAAAAAGTGGCAGATTTAAAAAAAGAAACAACTGCAAAAAATCCTGTTCAAAAAGGATACAACGAAAAAAACCCGACACAGCCTGAAGGAGCATTTAAACCTGATTCAAAAAAGTAATTTATTTTTTTATTCTTGGTATCCACTTTACTTCAGGTACATTCAGTAGATGAGATATATATCTTGACAGTGCAAATAAATGATCACTTAATCTGTTTAGGTATTTTATTACAAGTTCATCAACAAAAATATTATCTTCTTTCATGTGCACACAAATACGCTCTGCACGTCTGCAAACACATCGGGCAATGTGCAGGGTAGATACGGCAGGATGACCACCGGGCAATACAAAAAATTTCATAGGCGGCAATGCATCCATCATTCTGTCGATATCTTTTTCCAAAAAAATAATATCTTCTTCTAAAAGATCCGGAATTTTCATAAGCGGTTCTTTTTCAGGATCACAAGCAAGTGACGAACCAATGGTAAACAGGCGATCCTGAATTTCTTTTAAGATGATTTTACAACCTTCATCTTCTATTAAATCACCGCACAATCCTATGTAAGAATTTAATTCATCTGCGGTGCCATAACTTTCAATTCTTATATGGCTTTTAGGAACTTTTGTTCCACCAATAAGACTTGTTTTTCCTTCATCACCGGTTTTAGTGTAAATTTTAAAAGCCATATCTTAAAATAAATTGGGTTTGTTTGTATTTAATAATTTGCTAGAGAAGGATTTTCATTTATTTTATCGGTCTCTATTAATCCGTCTTTTAATCTGATAACTCTTCTTGCAAAACCGGCAATATCTTCCTCATGTGTAACAAGTACAATCGTATTACCATCGCTGTGTATTTTTCCCAAAATATCCATTATTTCATGAGATGTTTTGGAGTCTAAATTTCCTGTAGGTTCATCTGCTAAAATAATTGCAGGGTTATTAATCAACGCTCTTGCAATGGCCACACGCTGGCATTGTCCACCACTTAGTTCATTGGGTTTGTGGTACATTCTGTCTTCCAGCCTTACCTGTTTTAAAACTGCTTCTGCCCTTTCTGCTCTTTCTTTTTTACCAATGCCACTGTATATCAATGGAAGCGCCACATTTTCAGCTGCCGTTAATCTGGGAAGTAAATTAAATTGCTGAAAAACAAAACCAATGTCTTTGTTTCTTACCGCAGCTAAATCATCATCTTCCATGCGACTAACGTCTTTCCCATTTAAAATGTATTTTCCTCCCGTTGGTGAATCCAGGCAACCTAAAATATTCATTAAAGTTGATTTTCCACTACCGCTCGGCCCCATCAAAGCCACATAATCATTTTTAAAAATATCCATGGTTATTCCTTTTAGCACAGGCAATTCCTGCTTTCCAAGAAAATAGCTTTTTTTAATATTTTGCAATTCAAGAATTGGAGAAGAATCCATATTTTAAATTTAAAAATTTATTTTATTATAACTTTTGGTACAATAAAAAAAGGTGCATTTTTATTTGAGGCGTTTTGCATAGCTTCTTCATTCGTTATACTTCCTGTAATTACATCTTCCCGCCACATATTTACATTGGCTGTCATGTGCAGAAGCGGCTCTACATTGGAAGTATCCAGATCATTCATTTTTTCAATAAGCCCAATCATATTCTGCAAATCATTTTTTATCTGCAGCTTTTCCGTTTCATCAAATTTTAATCTGGCAAGGTTTGCAAGTTTTTCAAACAATGCATCATTTATCTCCATTACACAAATTTAGTAATTAATGGGCAGAGCAATTTGCCTTTTACATGGACGGACTTCATTACAAAAAATCAAAAAAAACAGGCTTTAGATTTAATTATCTTCGCCGCAATATTACAGACATGAACGAACTATTAATAAGCACACCAAAAAATATAGTGATGAGTGGTATTAGGCCTACCGGCTTTTTACATTTAGGAAACTATTTTGGTGCCATACGCAATTATGTAAAAATGCAGAATGAATTTGAATGCTACTTTATGGTGGCAGATCTGCATTCGCTTACAACCCATCCGGATACCAAGGAATTAAAACAAAATGTTTACCGTGTGGTTGCAGAAAATATTGCCTGCGGTTTAGACCCCGATAAGGCTGCGTTTTATTGCCAGAGCCATATAAGAGAAACATCAGAATTATATTTATACCTCAATATGCTTGCTTACATGGGAGAGCTTGAAAAAACGGTAACTTTTAAAGACAAGGCACGTCAGAATCCTGATAATATAAATGCTGGTCTGCTTACCTACCCTGTTTTGCAGGCAGCAGATATTTTATTGCACCGGGCAAGTTATGTACCTGTTGGTAAAGATCAGGAACAACACCTTGAAATGGCCCGCACGTTTGCAAATCGTTTTAACCACAGATATGCGAACATTTTTCCTGAGCCAAAGGCTTTTAATTACAACATAGAGTTGGTTAAAGTGCCTTCATTGGATGGAACCGGCAAAATGAGTAAAAGTGAAAACCAGGCTGCAACTTTATACCTTGCCGATGATGATATTACCATCAGAAAAAAAGTAATGAAAGCTAAAACTGATAACGGTCCGACAGAAAAAAATACGGTGATGCCTGATTATATTGAAAATATTTTTGCACTTATGAAGCTGGTAAGCTCTGCTGACCAAATTGAAAAATATACAGCAGATTTTAACAACGCTTCCATCCGCTATGGCGATTTAAAAAAAGATCTTGGTGAAGACATGGTGAATTTTATAGCACCTATTAGGCAAAAGGCTAAAGATTTGCTGGCCGATGAAAAAATGCTTCAGTATATATTAGAACAAGGCGCTGAAAAAGCCAATGCAAGTGCAAATGCTACCATGAAGGAAGTGCGAAATGCTATGGGATTAAACTATTAAAAAAATACTTTGGGGCTCTCAGCATTTTATCGTTTTTCAACTTTGGTCCGATGCCCGCTTCCCGCTTTCTTGTGTCTCAAATGCAGCCACAAAAAGAGCTCCAGCTAAGCAACGCAGCCCATCAACGTTTTATCTTTTTTCAACAATTATGCACATTGGTAATTACACAAAAAATACTTACCAAAAGTTGCAATTCAAAGCTTAAATATCTAATAACACCAACTTTCTTTTTTTATAAAGCTTATGCGTTTTTCCCGATTAGAATTTACCGGAACTAATCAATTTAATTGGTTTATTTCCTTTGACAAGCTATTTTAATATACTCATAATGACAGTTGGTTTATATTTAAGATGAGTGGTATGTATGCCTTAAATTTTGATAGTAATTTTGTAATAAATAATTTAAGCATATGAAAATCTTTAAACCTTTCTTTTTGTTTGTGGCCTTCGTGTTTATTGGCAGTAATATACATGCTCAATATAAACCCACAGATGTTTTACCCTTAAACCCTAAAGTAACTACAGGTAAACTTCCAAATGGCATTACTTATTACATAATGCCCAATTCCAAACCGGACAAAAAAACAGAACTACGTCTGGCTATACAAAGTGGTAGCGTAAGCGAAGATGAAGACCAGCAAGGGCTGTCTCATATGAGCGAACACATGGCTTTTAACGGTACTAAAAATTTTAAAAAAAATGAGATCGTTTCTTTTTTACAAGATATTGGTGTTGGGTTTGGCAGTGATTTAAACGCATATACATCTTTTGATAGAACAGTGTACATTTTACCTATACCAACAGACAAACCCGGCAACCTTGAAAAAGGGTTTCAGGTATTGGAAGATTGGGCACATAATGTAACTTATAACACAGAAGACATTGAAGACGAAAGACAGATAATTTTAGAGGAAAGCAGGTTGGGAAAAGGTGCCAACGACAGAATGCAAAAAAAATGGTTGCCCTCCTATTTTAATGGCTCTCGTTTTGGAAGCAGACTGCCAATAGGAAAGGATAGTATTATTACCAACTTTAAGCCGGATCTTATAAGAAAATATTATAAAGATTGGTACAGGCCAGATCTTATGGCAGTAATTGTAGTGGGAGATATTACCAAAGAAAAAGGGCTGGAAATGATTACAAAACA
>JAYTCO010000243.1:0-1777 GCA_043736415.1 Ferruginibacter sp.
TACAGAAAAAAGGATATAAAAATACCGGTTGAAAAAATCAACCGGCGCTCAAAATAGGGATAAATATTTAAATAGAATTTAGATTATCTAAAGATTCCATTTGAAGAAACTCTTTGACCATTTGCTCTATATGTAACAGTTCTTGTTTTTGGAATTATTCCACCTCCACCAAAATGAGCAGTCCATGTTCCGCTGTTTTTTGTCCAGGAAACATTTGAAGCATTTGGAAAATCTCTTGCAAATGCGTCGCTTACTTTTCGTGGAGTATTTTTTGAATACTTACTGTTGTTCCTTCTGTCATCATTTCTTTCATCATCATTTCTGTCTTTTCTGTCTCCATATCTGTCATCATCCTTTCTGTCTTTTCTGTCCTCATATCTATCATCATTTCTTTTGTCCTTTCTATCCTCATATCTGTCATCGTTTCTTTTGTCTTTTCTATCATCATTTCTATCGTCATCATTTTTTTCTTTTTTTGAAACAGAATTCTGATTTTTATTTTTATTTTTTTGGCTGTTTCCCTGTGCAAATGTTGTAAAACTTATTGCAGCAATCAAAGAGGTAAAGATTAATTTTTTCATGATTATTTTTTTAGTTAATTACCCTCATAAAACAACCATGCCAATTAAAAAAATATAAAACACTTTAACTTTTTAGAAAATTACGAATTGGTTCCAATGGCATTTATTTCATCTTCCAACATATTTCCTTTTGGATCCGCACCGTGTTCATTACTGCCATCATCACCATTGGTGCAGGCTAAGATTATATTATAGATCGGAATTAAAATAAACCAACCACTTTTACCAACATCATGCATTCTTCTTACAGTAACAGCTATAGAAGGTATAATGGTTGCCAATGAAAAAACCAAAGAGACACTTGGTGAAATGAAACTTAGTCCCTGACTACAAATAATACTAAATAAAAAATACCACCAATATTCGCTTCTCATCGATCTTCCATTAAAATTTGCATAATTTGTAAATACACTTTTTACTGCTTCAATAAAGTTCATAAAATTAGTTTTGGTTGATAAATAAAAAAACAATAATATCTTTTATATAGGGCATATTGTAATTTATTTTATAAAAAAATCCCCCTAAAAATTAGGAGGATTTTATTATTAAACTTATTATTGTCTAGTATCCCATACCGCCCATATCAGGCGCACCATGGCTATGAGCAGCTTCAGCAGCTGGCTTGTCTGCAATTACACACTCAGTTGTAAGCAACATACCGGCAATGGATGCAGCATTTTCTAGTGCTACACGTGCAACTTTAGTTGGATCAATAATACCTGCTTTGAACATAGAAGTTTCATATTGTTCTGTACGTGCATTGTAGCCAAAATCTCCTTTACCGTTCTTGATAGCTTCAACTACAATAGAACCATCTACTCCTGCATTTGCAGTAATAATTCTTAAAGGCTCTTCAATGGCACGACGTACGATTGCCATACCAGTTGTTTCGTCAGCAATCTGTCCTTTTACTTTAGGGTCTAATGCTACCAATGCACGGATATATGCAACACCACCACCCGGTACAATACCTTCTTCAACCGCTGCTCTAGTTGCGTGAAGTGCATCATCCATTCTGTCCTTCTTCTCTTTCATTTCTACTTCTGTTGTAGCACCTACATACAATACAGCAACACCGCCAGCAAGTTTAGCAAGGCGCTCCTGTAATTTTTCTTTATCGTATTCAGAAGTTGTATTTTCTACCTGTGCTTTTATTTGATTTACACGGGCAGTAATATCTTTTTTAGCTCCTTTAC
>JAYTCO010000244.1:0-1776 GCA_043736415.1 Ferruginibacter sp.
TGCTGTTTATTCCAGTTGATAATCCTGCTTTATTAATTATTATAACAGGTGTAATAGGTGGATTGGTAGCAGGTTTTGGGAGTTTAACAGGCCGATTGACCAGAAAGCTTTTTACCAATTAAATTGTTTTATAATTTTTGTAACAGTTTGGGGTTTACATTCGTTTTTTTAAAAAACTGTACATGCGTTTATTTTTACTTTCTCTCAGTATTTTTCTTTTTCAGAACGCTTCAGCACAAAAAATTTATGGGACCGTATTTAATTCCAATGGTGACTTATTGCCTTTTGCCTCCATTTCAATAAAAGGCACCACAAAGGGTACAAGTGCAAATGAAAGAGCAAAATACTCCATCAACATTGAGCCCGGCACTTACACTTTAATTTGCCAAAATATAGGTTACACTTCTTCCGAAAAAAAAATAACGGTAAATGCTGATACGGAACTTTCGTTTGTACTGACTGAACAAAAGTTAACAATGGAAACCGTTGTAATAAAAAATGGGGGAGAAGACCCGGCTTACGAAATAATAAGAAATGCCATTAAGAAAAGAAACTTTTATGCAAACCAAGTGAAGGAATTTACCTGCAATATTTATGGAAAGGATTTAATAAAACTGAAGACGCTTCCTAAAAAAATATTTGGACAAAAAATTCCTGACAGTGACAGAAAAGAGATGGGGCTTGACTCTACAGGAGGAGGAATTATTTATTTGTCTGAATCAGTCTCAAAAGTAAGTGCCAAACAACCCGATAAAATTGAGCTTGAAGTTATCAGCAGCCGGGTGAGTGGAAGCGGCAGTTTTGGTTTTAATTTTCCGTCCTTTATCAGTTTGTACAACAACAATGTAAAAATATTTACAGACAGATTTAATCCCCGTGGTTTTATTTCGCCCATTGCAGATGGTGCTTTAAATTTTTACCTCTTTAAATACTTGGGTACTTTTTTTGAAAACGGTCGATCTACAAGTAGTATCCAGGTAACACCGAAACGCAGGTTTGAACCATTATTTTCAGGCATAATAAATATTGTAGAAGATGAGTGGAGCATTCAAAGTTTTAGTTTAACGTTGACCAAAACTTCGCAACTGGAAGTGATGGATACTTTACAAATATCTCAATTGCACGTACCGATTGAAGGCGGCATAAGACGTGTAAAAAACCAATTACTTCATTTTAATTTTAAGCAATTAGGCATTGATGCCGGCGGAAATTTTTTAACTGTTTATTCAGATTATAATGTGATGCCAAACTTTGGCAAAAAGTATTTTGACAACGTTGTTATTAAATATGACACAGGAGTAAATAAAAAAAGTACCTCTTACTGGGATAGTACCCGAGCTGTTCCATTAGAAAAAGAAGAAGAACTGGATTATAAAAAGAAGGACAGTATTTATGTTCAAAACAAAGATTCCTTATTATCGAGGCGTTCCATTGATTCCTTAAATAAAAATCAGACTAAAATAAAACCTTTTGATATTTTTTTAAAAGGAATAAGAAGAAGCCATTTTAGTAAAACTAATACCCTTTCATGGGGCATAGATCCTTTATTAAAAAATGCCGAATACAATCCTGCGGAAGGGGCTGTCGTAAATTTAAATGGCTATATAACTAAATCCGGTATCAAAAGCAGATCAGGAATCACCTTTAGACCATCTATTAGATATGGCTTTAATAACACCCATTTAAATCCACAAGCCTCCCTCACTTTTTTTACAAGAGAGCAGGACTTGAATACTACAAAATTGAAAACATATTCCGTTACATTTAGCGGAGGTA
>JAYTCO010000245.1:0-4309 GCA_043736415.1 Ferruginibacter sp.
CTTGATAAACTTCGCCTGCAGGCAACTGCCCAGTTGTTAAGCGGTCGCAGAGATATTATTGTGGTGGCAAGTGTGAGTTGCATTTATGGTATGGGCAACCCGGCGGAATATGAAAACGGTATCATCCGCATTCGAAAAAATCAGGTCATCAGCCGCCAGGGTTTTTTACATTCACTGGTAAACAGTTTGTACAACCGCAGCCAGGGAGATTTTACCAGAGGCACTTTTAGGGTTAAGGGCGATACGGTAGATATTAATTTGCCTTATGTGGATTATGGCTACCGCATCAGTTTTTTTGGCGATGAAATAGAAAAGATAGAAACGCTGGAACTCAGTACCGGTAAGCGTATTGTAGAAGTAATAGATGCTGCTATTTTCCCCGCGTCGCTTTACCTGGCGCCTAAAGATATGCAGGCAAGGGTAATTAGCCAGATA
Organism: Ferruginibacter sp.; assembly: GCA_043736415.1. Taxonomy (GTDB): domain Bacteria; phylum Bacteroidota; class Bacteroidia; order Chitinophagales; family Chitinophagaceae; genus Ferruginibacter. The sequence goes on from JAYTCO010000245.1 coordinate 436, forward strand.
CAGGATGAGTGTTTTGCGCAGGCAGAATATTTTAAAAAGTCAGGTAAGTTTATAGAAGCGCAGCGGATTACCGAACGGGTTAGTTACGATATTGAAATGATAAAGGAACTTGGTTATTGCAATGGCATTGAAAACTATTCCCGCTTTTTTGACCAGCGGCTGCCGGGTGCAAGGCCGTTCTGTTTGATAGATTATTTTCCTAAAGATTTTCTTTGCATACTGGATGAAAGCCACCAGACCGTCCCGCAGATAAGCGGCATGTATGGTGGTGACAGAAGCAGAAAGATTACGCTGGTGGAATATGGTTTTCGTCTGCCATCGGCAATGGATAACCGCCCGCAGAACTTTCATGAATTTGAAAACCTCGTTAGCCAAATGGTTTATGTATCGGCTACGCCGGGGGAATATGAACTGGAAAAAAGTGGTGGTGTAGTGGTGGAGCAGGTTGTGCGACCAACGGGATTGTTAGACCCGCCAATTGAGGTGCGCCCATCCGTAAACCAGATAGATGATTTATTGGATGAGATAGACAAGCGTATAAAAATGGGTGACCGCATTTTGGTAACCACGCTTACCAAACGCATGGCAGAAGAAATGGATAAATACCTCCACCGCATCAACATAAAATCTAAATACATACACAGCAATGTGCATACGCTGGACAGGATAGAAATACTTCGTGAGCTGCGCCTTGGTATTATTGATGTACTCGTTGGTGTAAACTTATTAAGAGAAGGGTTGGATCTGCCCGAAGTATCGCTCGTTGCTATTTTAGATGCAGATAAAGAAGGTTTTCTGCGCAACGAACGAAGCCTTACCCAAACTGCAGGCCGTGCAGCCCGTAATTCCAAAGGGCTGGTAATATTTTATGCAGATAAAATTACAGAGAGCATGCGCAAAACAATGGACGAAACAGACCGCCGCAGAGAAAAACAGGTAGCATTTAATACGCTCCATGGCATTACACCAACCACTATTATTAAAACTAAAATGGAAGTATTTGCACAAGGAAGCGTGCTCAATATAAAAGCTTTTGACCCAACCAAACCCAATGCCATTGCATCTGATGAAGATATATTAACTGTAGCTGCAGAAGACCAGACGGAGTACAAAACCATCCCCCAAATGGAAAAGGGCATTATAAAAATTAAGAAAGAAATGGAACGTTCCGCCAGAGATATGGACTTTATGGAAGCAGCAAGGTTAAGAGATGAAATGTTTAAAATGCAGAAGGAGTTGGAAGGTATGAAGTAGGATAAATTTGTATTCTGGCATAATTATTACTTAAATTGTAGTTACAAACGCTGTTTTATGAAATATTTATTGCCAGTAATTATTTGTCTTCTCTCGCTTGTTGCCTGTAAGAAAGCCACTATAAAAAGTGTAAATACCAACAACAGCAAAGATTCCCTCACTTACCAGCCTAAAGTTGCCGGTTCAAAATGGGTTTACAAAAGAACCATCGGCGGCATTCAAAATACTACTTATACATTTGTCCGTTTAGCCACAGATACCCTTGCTTACAACTCAACATTTCAAACATTCAGCAGCGATGATAATGCAACCAACCAGGTAAACCAATACATAAGGCAGGATGGAGATAAATATTACAGCATTTTAACAGCCTCAACAAATAAAACCCAGTTATTAATTTTAGATGCAGGCAAAAATATTAATGAAAGTTGGTTAGGTGCTGTTAATGGCAGCGATACGTACACTTATACCATGAAAGATAAAATCCCAATTTATGTGTTAGATGGATTTACTTTTAAAAATGTATTGGTGGTTCACGTGGAAAGGACAGGGCCTAACTCTTTGTCCGGAGATACGTATTATGCACAGGGTGTGGGGCAGGTTCAAAGCATTGGTACTCTCAATGCCGGTGGCACCAATTTATCGGCCCGGGTAAAATTAATAACGCTTGATTTAAAATAGCCGTTCCTTTTTCAATAAAAATAACAAAGCCCCGTTTTATGAACGAGGCTTTTTAAGCATTGTAAGCATCTGCATTTGTGAACTAAGTACCTTCCTTGTATCCTTTGTTTTAAATAGATATGCTCACAGAATAATTAGATTTCCACAGATGTCAGCTCTTTCGTTTAAGGTGATTTCTTTTGTAATACTTTACGCCTTTGTGATTCAAGAATATTTGCTCATAGATTCAACAGATTTTCACAGATTCTTTTGTATTACTTTTTTCCTTTGCGCCTTTGTGGTTCAAAAATATTTACTCACAGATTCAACAGATTTTCACAGATTCTTTTGTGTTACTTTTTTCCTTTGCGCCTTTGTGGTTCAAAAACCCTAATCCATTTTCTCAGGTCGCATCATTGGGAACAACAACACATCCTGTATAGAGACTTGTCCGGTCAATAGCATACAAAGCCTGTCAATACCAAAGCCAATACCGCTTGTAGGAGGCATGCCGTATTCTAATGCACGCAGAAAATCATGGTCAATAAACATGGCTTCATCATCACCACGTTCCATTAATTTAACCTGCTCTTCAAAACGTTCCCGCTGTTCTATCGGGTCGTTCAACTCACTGTAGGCATTGGCAATTTCCTTTCCGTTTATCATCAGTTCAAAACGCTCCACCAACCCGGGTTTACTGCGGTGCTTTTTAGTAAGCGGACTCATCTCTACCGGGTAATCTGTAATGAAAGTCGGTTGTATATAATGGTGCTCGCATTTGCTGCCAAATATTTCATCTATTAGTTTTCCCATACCCCATTTTGCATCAGCATGTATTTTTAACTGAACACATACATTTCTAATTCCTTCCTCATCCATTTCACTTATATCAAAACCGGTATGTTCCTTTATAGCATCATACATGGTGATGCGTTTGTAAGGCGCTTTAAAACTGATTTCATTTTCACCGCTTTGCACAGTGGCAATACCATTGGTAGCTATGGCAGTTTTTTCAAGCAATTGCTCTGTTGTATCCATCATCCACTCATAATCTTTGTAAGCGGTGTAAAATTCAAGCACCGTAAATTCAGGATTGTGTGTGCGGTCCATACCTTCGTTGCGAAAGTTTCTGCTGAATTCATATACCCACTCAAACCCGCCAACGATAAGCCTTTTAAGATAAAGCTCATTTGCTATACGCATGTACATCGGCATATCCAAAGCATTGTGATGTGTGCTGAATGGTCTTGCCGCAGCACCTCCCGGAATACTTTGCAATACAGGCGTATCTACTTCTAAAGCACCATGATTGTTTAAGAATGCTCGAATGGCATTCATCATTTTTGTACGCTTAATAAAAACTTCTTTTACACCGGGGTTTACAATTAAATCTGCATAACGCTGGCGGTACCGAAACTCAGGGTCAGTTACTTCATCATACGTTTCTCCGTCTTTTTCTTTTACTATTGGTAATGGTCTTAAGGCTTTGCTTAAAATAGTAAACTCTTTTATATGGATGGATGTTTCTCCGGTTTTTGTGGTAAAAACAAATCCTTTAATGCCTATAAAATCTCCGATATCAATCAACTTTTTCCAAACCAACTGGTACATGCTTTTATCATCTGTAGGGCAAATATCATCCTGACGAATGTAGAATTGTATTTTACCGCTTCCATCCTGCAACACAGCAAAATTTGCCTTCCCCATGTCACGCACACTCATTATTCTGCCTGCAACACATACTTCTGCAAAGTCTGCTTTGTTTTCTTCGCCCTTATAATTTTCTTTAATTGCTGCAGCAGATATATTTACGGGATACAGTGCTGCCGGGTATGGATCTATCCCTGCTTTTAGTAGTTCCGCAAGTTTCTCTCTTCGTATAATTTCCTGTTCAGATAAATGTTGTTCGCTCATAATATTTTTAATTCGGCTGCAAAGGTAAATGCAAATAAATGGAATT
>JAYTCO010000246.1:0-1769 GCA_043736415.1 Ferruginibacter sp.
CAGGCAGCAATAACGGCTGTAAAAGCTATGTTAGTTGTGACCTCAAATTCCTTTGTACGCATGCTTTTCTGCATACTTTTACTTACATGTATTTTTGAAGGAAAAATTACACAGCGTTCATGTGGAGCAAACCAGCAAATAGGGTCATCATCGCTAAACCAAGGGAATATACCATTTTGATAAGCGGCTAAAATACGGTCTGGTTTTAAGTCTCCGCCTATAGCCAGCAAGCCGTCAGGTTCTGCGAGTGCTGTGTCAGGAAATAAAATATCGTTATCGTTTAATTGAAAAATCATTGTGTTGAACAATATTATTTTTACCACAAAGGACACAAGGTAGAACCACCAAGTTCACTAAGTTTTATGATGTTTTATTGAACGTTTCTTTCCTTCCAGGAATATTTACCAAACTTACCCAGCCAACCGGCAATAATGGTATAGCAAATGTGAAAAGGCTGTAACAATGGAAAAAACCACAGCATTTCTTTCTTACCAAAAAAATTGGAAACAGGAAATAAGAAAAATAATTCTGCTACTATTTTAAATAACAACATCCATAACCAAACTCCAAATATTGAATATTGAATATTGAATATTAAATATTGAGCGTTAGAAAATATGCCTATCATTGGTAACACCAACATGAAAACATTAAAAAAATACACCAAAACCAACACCGGCAGAATTCTCTTGTCATCATACATATCAGCCTTGCTTGCCCACCGAATACGCTGGTTAAAAAATTCTTTAATGGTTTGAACTGCTGCTGTTTTTACAACAGCGTCTTTAGATTTTAAAAACATGACTCTATCCGGATATTGTTTATAAATTTTATGCATCAACAGCATATCATCGCCGCTGGCAATGTTATCAATCCCTGCAAAGCCGCCCACCTCAATAAATACAGCACGTTCATAAGCCATATTTGCTCCATTGCACATGGTCATTTGTTTTTTATTTACAACGGCTGCGGTTATTCCCTGCAACGTCATAAAATCCAAGCTTTGAAAAATTTGTATAAAGCTCCAGCCACAATCAATTGCAACCGGTGCTGCAATAAAAGCCGGCTTTTTTTCTTCATAAAAAGCTGCAATAGTTTGCAGCCATTTTGGTGGAACAATACAATCTGCATCGGTTGTAATTATTAAGGTGCCGGTTGCCTGTGCCACGGCTACCTCTATTGCTTTCTTTTTGTAAGAATTAATTTTTGTGGAGACATGTTCACTGAGCGAAATTAATTTTACGTTTTGTAAACTGTATTTTTTTACCAGTTCAGCTGTTGCATCCTCAGAATGATCATCTACCACAATTATTTCCATTAAATGTGTAGGATAATTGTTTTGTAAAATAGATTGAAGACAGTTTTCTATATGCTGTTCTTCATTGCGGGCAGGAATAATAATACTCAGAAAAGTTGTTGGGAATTGGGAATTGGGAATTAAAAAATCAGGAACAGCCGTAAATGCAAATCTATAATAAATGATGAGCGAAATATAAAGAACAGTAAGAGTACTTGCTATTAAAATAAATGCCTGCATAAGCGCTGAATAATGGTATGCCGTACAAGTGAGTGACACAACGATGTTGACCAAAGCTGCTGTTTTAGTTTGGACAACAACTTGTTTGTTGTCCAAACTTTTCACTTTAAAACTTAACAAAAATAATTTTTTGCAATTTAAAATCATTGTTTATCTTTAGATAGTTGTTTAAACAACTATATGCCCAACAACCAATTTAAAAAAAGCGAATTATACAGTTTTATTACTGGCA
>JAYTCO010000247.1:0-1769 GCA_043736415.1 Ferruginibacter sp.
TATTCATTTACCCGACGACGATAAAAAGCACATGCCTCCTGCAGGTAAACCCCAGTTAACAACAGAGGAGATCGCTATCTTATACCGGTGGATTAAAACTGGTGCCAGCTTTACTACAAAGTTGGCTATGCTTGCTCCTGCTGATAGCCTGCGATTACTAACTGCATCTTTATTCACTCAAAAAGAGACCGATGTGTTTTCGTTTGCGGCTGCCAGCGAAAACAACATTGATAAATTAAATAATGCTTACCGCATTGTTCGCCCGCTTGCCACTGGTTCTCCGGCTTTAAATGTTGAGTTTTTTGGAGCGGCACAATACCAGCCGTCTCAACTAAAAGAGCTACTGGAGGTAAAGCAACAGGTGGTTGCTTTAAACTTGAATAAAATGCCCGTAACTGATGCAGATTTAAAAACCATTGGGCAGTTTGTAAACCTGAAGGTATTGAATGTATCGTTCACCAATATAACCGGGGTGGGCCTGGCAGCACTAAACGGCCTAAAGGAATTAAGGGAGCTTTCTTTATCGGGTACGAAGGTGCAGGCAGCGCAATTAAAACAATTAGCCGACCTACCCAAACTTCGTTTGTTAACTATATGGAACACACTTATACAACAAGGTGAATTTGCATTAATACAAAAACAATTAAGCAAAGTAAGAGTGGAGACAGGTTATACAGGAGACACCACAAAACTGTTATTAACGCCACCTGTAATTGAGAACGAAGAAGTGATTTTTAAAAATGACCTTTCGCTCAAACTAAAGCACTACATAAAAGGTGCAACCATCAGGTATACCACCGACGGTACAGAACCCGATAGCTTAAACAGTCCTGTCTACAGTAAAGAAGTATTGCTTGATAAAGGTTTTACGTTAAAGGCCCGGGCATTTAAAAACGGGTGGATCAGCAGCAGGACCGTGGAAAAGACCTTCTTTAAATCATCTATAAAACCCGATTCTGTTTTTCTGGCTACCATGGCCAATCATGATTTTTTAGCTGAGGGTGCTACAACACTTATAGATGGTCAGAAGGGTGAACTAAATTTCAAGGGAGGCAAATGGTTGGGTTATAAAGACCGGCCGATGGAAGCTTACTTATTTTTTAATAAGACTATAAATATTTCTACAATAACCGTTAGTATGTTGATTGATACAAGCAGGTTGATTATGCCACCAAAAAATATTGAAGTTTGGGCAGGCGAAACGGCTGGTACGGTCAAGCTGCTAAAAACGCTTTCGCCCCTGCAACCTGTTAAGAAGAAAGGAGCCTATTTTACGGGATATGATTTCATACTTAATACACAGCCTGTAAAATGTATAAAGCTTGTAGTAAAACCTTTACCTGTTTTGCCTAAGAGGCAACAGAGAAAAAAGGGAGATAAAGGCTGGGCGTTTGTGGATGAAGTTTTTTTGAATTGAGGCTTAAGGATTAGTATCATGTATGTAACCATCTTCTTAAAAAGTTTCACGGGAAAATTGAAAATTTAGAATCCATTTTGCTGAATATGAAAGGATCTTAATCTAATATTCGGGACTATTCTTTCTTGCTAATACCTTTCAAAAACATATATCAAACCTTACAAAATATTGCTTGCCACCATGAAAAATATATTTGCATTTTTATTACTGGCCAGTCCTCTTATTGCAAGCACTCAAACAACGCAGCAGCCGGCGGATAGCATACGCTACCTGGCAGAGCAGGATCACACCAACATGATGCAGCAGTTAGGTATAACTGTTTTACGACCCGGACCAAGTGGAAATGAGTCTG
>JAYTCO010000248.1:0-25278 GCA_043736415.1 Ferruginibacter sp.
CTTTTAGGTCTGGTATCATTTTCTACAGGCAAATTAATTTTACCCAGTATTTTTGGACCTGTAAGCCTTGCAGTTTGAATATTTTCAATTATTGGAGCAACATCTTTTGCTTCAACAGTTTCTACAACTTTTGGAATGTTCGTTACAACCGGTTCTATAGCCGGTGCAACTTCAGGTACAGCCTTTGGCTTTATTTCAGAAGGCTTTTCTGTTTCTTTTGCAGTAACTTCCTCTTTTTTCTTCGTGCTTTTTTTAGGACGGGTTGAAGAGTCAATTGCATTTAAATCTATCTTGTCAAGAATTTTAGGGCCTTCCAATTCCGGGGCATCAATTTTTGTAATAGAAGGTTTTTCAGGTTCAGTCGCAACAGGTTCAGGAACAGGAATAACATCCTCAACCTTCTGTATTTCTTTTTCCTTTATTTCTTTTATTACAGGAACATTTACAGGGGTAATTTGAATAACGGGCGCAGGAATATTCTCTATTTTTTCTTCTACAACAACCGGTGCTACTACCTTTGGTTCTTCTTTAAGAATTTCCCTTGGCTTTTCTTCTTTCTTTTTAAAAGAAAGATCCTGCTCATCTTTTTTCTTCTTTGGGTCTGCAACATTTGACTTTATCAGCTCCACTTTATCTGCTTTTTCTTTTGCAGATTTGTCTTGCTGGTATTCACTTTGCAGCACACGGTACATTTCGTCTGTAAGCTTAGATGTAGGCTTAAGATCGTCTGTACCGTTCAAACTTTTTGATACAAGAAAGTCTATCAAGGTGTTTGCACCTATGTTAAACTCTTTGGCGGCTGCCATCAACCTGGGTGTATTTAATTCTGACATTCTTACTTTTTGTTGTCTCACTATTTTTGGTGAAACAAAATTTTCTATTGTTTATATTTCTTATCAATTCATACGTCCTGTTTTATTCTTTTTCGAATTCTTCTTTCAAGATTTTTTTAAGGTCGGCGATTGTTTCTTTCTCAAGATCTGTTCTTCTTTCCAGCTCTTCGTCGGTAAGATCCAATACTGAACGGGCAGTATCACAACCTACTTTCTTCAGGGCTTCAATCACCCATGGTTCAATTTCATCTGAGAATTCTTCCAAGTCAATATCAAAGTCATCTTCTTCCCCTTCATTATCTCTAAATACATCGATATTGTAACCTGTTAATTCGCAGGCAAGTTTAATGTTTACTCCACGGCGACCGATAGCAAGAGATACCTGATCTGGTTTCAAATAAACCTTTGCATGCATCTTTTCATTATCAAGATCTATACTGGTAATTTTTGCAGGAGTTAAAGAGCGCTGGATAAGCAATTGTGTGTTAGCAGTCCAGTTTATGACATCAATATTTTCATTTTTTAATTCCCTTACTATTCCATGTATTCGACTTCCTTTCATACCAACACAGGCACCAACAGGATCTATACGGTCATCATAGCTTTCTACAGCAACCTTTGCACGCTCTCCAGGGTCACGAACAATCTTCTTTACAACAATCAGACCGTCAAATATTTCAGGCACTTCTATTTCTAATAATTTTTCTAAAAAAACAGGGCTTGTACGGGAAAGAATGATGATTGCCTGACTGTTCTTTAATTCAACCTTCTTTACAACTGCACGTACGGTTTCACCTTTTTTAAAGTAATCAGCATTAATCTGTTCAGATTTAGGCAATAACATCTCATTGCCGTCTTCATCTAAGATCAAGACTTCCTTTTTCCACACCTGGTGCACTTCGCCACTTACAATTTCACCTACACGTTCCTCGTATTTTTTAATTAAAATATTTTTCTTCAAATCGCCAATACGTGCAGCAAGTGTCTGCTTTCCTGCCAATATTGCACGGCGACCAAATTCTTTTTGGATGTCTACTTCTTCGTATAATTCTTCCCCTACCGTAAAGTCAGGCTCAATTAGGATAGCGTTTTTAAGTTCTATTTCAGTAAGGCTGTTGTAAAGATCATCATCATCTACAATGGTACGGCGACGAAAAATTTCCAAATCTCCCTTTTGATCATTCACAATAACATCAAAATTATCATCGCTGCCGTATTTTTTACGGATCAGTGTTTTAAAAACATCTTCCATCACTTTCATAAGTGTGGGACGATCAATATTTTCTGCTTCTTTAAATTCCTGAAAGGATTCTATTAAATTGATACTTGCCATATTCCTTGCCTGCTATTGTTTATTGCCCCGCATGCATTGAGGTTTTATTATTAAAATTTTATCTGTACAACTGTTTGTTTAATATCAGTAAATAATATGGGAAGTTTTGTATTTACTGCTTTTTTGTTTTTGCCTTCTGTAAATTCAATTACAATATTTTCTTCATTTGCCTCCAATAGCACACCTTCTTTTATTGTATCATCATTTAATGTAACCTCTACTGTTCTGCCGATGTTCTTAACATATTGGCGAAGCATTTTAAGTGGCTCATCTATACCCGGGCTTGATACTTCAAGCGAAAAATCTCCTTCAGGATAAAACCCCATTTCTTCTACCTGCCTGTAAAGTCTGCGGTTAATTTTTATGCATTTTTCTATGCCAAGTCCACTATCAGCATCCAAAAATATTTTTATATTATTAGTGGGCTTAACTTTCATATCAACAAAAAAGATATCATCAAAAAGAAGGGTTAATAAAATTCTTTTTACCGTTTCTGCATTAGTTTCTGTTGCCATATTGTTTTATAAAAGAAGAAGGGAACCGCTGGTTCCCTTCCTTTCTACTTCTTTGTCTGGTGCAAATATACAAATGATACTTTTATCTACCAAAATATAGAATAGGACCTCCTGTAAAAAATTTAACAAGAATATATTAAAGAGCGCAATAACTTTACCTTATGAACATTTTTAAACTAATAGGCGAATTAGTAGTTATATATATCCTATACAAAGTCATTTTCAGCTTCATAATTCCGTTATATAAAGCAGGCACTCAAATGAAAAGTAAAATGACCGACATGCAGCAGCGTATGCAAAAACAACAGCAGGCTCAGGCAGAACAGCAAAGACAACAAAATTATTCACCTCAGGCACCAAAAGCTACCGAGCAAATTTCAAAAGAAGATTATATTGATTACGAAGAGGTGAAGTAAGCTCCCGCACTTTTTTTAAATTGACGTTTGTACATATTGGTTTAAAAAATCTTCCTCCACATTTGCAGCAATGCCAATCCCATCAGGCAACATAACCTTGTAACCATTATAAATAACACCGCCAATAACAGGATCAACCTTGTGACCAAGCATGCAGGTATCCATATCGTAAAAAATAATATGAGGGTTTGCTGCAGCAAAATGTGCGAAGGCAGTAAGTGCTACACGACTTTCCAGCATGCCGCCCATCATACAGGGAATATTGTATTGTTTGGCTACTGAAATAATTTTTAAAGCCTCGTGTATGCCGCCACTTTTTGCAAACTTTATATTTATGTAATGGCAGGCATTATTTTTTATTATCCGCAAAGCATCGTGATGATTGTAAACGCTTTCATCGGCCATAATTTTTATGGGAGATGCCTGCATTAATTCGGGCAAAAAACCATCGTTGTAGGTTCGCATGGGTTGCTCGCAAAACTCAATATTAAATTCCCCTAATTGTATCAATGCATTTTTTGCATCTTCAAAACTCCAACCCTGGTTTGCATCAATTCTAATTTTACAATTTTGACCAACGGCCGCTCTTATTGCTTTTATTCGTAAAACATCGTCGGTTGCATTTTTACCGAGTTTAATTTTTAAAATGGTTGCGCCGTTTTCTACAAACGCTTTTGCCTGGGCCGCCATAGTTTCTGGAGTTCCAATACCCACCGTAATATCCGTCAGCATTTCTTTTTTTGTTCCTCCTAAAAATTGGTACAATGGCTGCTCCGCATGCTGTGCAGCAATATCATACAATGCCATATCGAAAGCACTTTTAATAGTAGCGTTACCGGCGGTAAAAGAACCTAAATCATTTAAACGCTCTTCAATATTTAAGGCATCTTTTCCTTTCCACAACGCTGCAAAATCTTTTGCCATTTCATAACAGGTATTTTGTGTTTCGCCTGTAATCATAGGAAAAGCAGAACACTCCCCAATACCAATCACTGATGAATCTGTAAAAACTTTTATCAATGTATTTTGAGCAAAATGCATTGTACCGGTTGCAATGGTAAATGGATGCATTGGTATGCTGTATTTGTAAATTTTAATTTTCTCAATAATCATTCACGCAAATTGGTTAAGTTTTTAAAAGTTTTGTTGAATAGAATAACCACAAATTAAAAATTTCAATCTTCAATTTAATATTTTAAAACTTTGCAGTAATTAAAAATTATTTTGGTTACACGGTATACAGCTCGGGTAAATTAAGTTTTAACAATAAAAATTAATACATACTTTTGAATTACAAATGAAAATGTCAACAACATATATTGCATTCTATTATAACTACTATTTTACAGGTAGTATGGGATGCTTTATGTAAATTTAAATAGGAAATTAAATTAAAACATAAAAAGTCCCGGCTAACAAGTCGGGACTTTTGCATTTAAAAAAATGGCTACAAAAGTTTCAATACAGGGGTACGAAGGAAGTTTTCACCAATCTGCAGCACAAACCTTCTTTGGTAAAAATGTGGAAGTAATTTGTTGTGCAACTTTTAGAGACGTAGTGAAAATTGCTGCCGATAAAAATAAAAGTGATGGTGGTGTGATGGCTATTGAAAATTCTATTGCAGGCAGCATTTTACCAAATTATACTTTATTGCAAAACAGCAATCTTGCTATAGCAGGCGAAGTATATTTAAAAATAAAGCAAAATTTATTGGTAAACAAGGGTGTAAAATTAGAAGATATAAGAGAGGTGCACAGCCACCAAATGGCCCTGTTACAATGTATAGAATATCTGGAAAAGTACAACTGGAAGTTGGTTGAAACAGAAGACACTGCTTTAAGTGCAAAACATATCCATCAACATAAAAACAAACATACAGCGGCAGTAGCAAGCAAGCTTGCAGCGGAGTTATACGATCTTGATGTAATTGCGCCCGGAATTGAAACTGCAAAAAACAACTACACCCGTTTTTTAATTTTACAAAAAGCCGGAACAATTGATATTAATAAAGATGCAAATAAAGCCTCTGTAAATTTTCATACAGATCATTCAAAAGGCAGTCTGGCAAATGTTTTAAACGTTATTGCGGAAGCAGGCATTAACCTGAGCAAGCTGCAAAGTTTCCCTATACCGGGCAGTAAATTTAAATATGCTTTTCATGCAGATCTAGAATTTACATCGCTGAATATATTTAATGAAACTATCAATAAAATAAAAGCAATTACTGAATTAGTAAATGTTTATGGTGTGTATAAAAATGGAAATCTGTAAATAATTTTAAAGAGCAAAGCATTTAATAAGAATTAAAATATGAGTTTAAACATACAAACGGCTGAGCGACTTTCAAGCGTAAATGAATATTATTTTTCTAAAAAACTGCGGGAGATTGAGGGTTTAAATCAACAGGGAAAAAATATTATTAACCTTGGTATTGGCAGTCCCGATTTACCGCCGCATCCTTCTGTAATTAAAACATTACAGGAAGAATCAGCAAAAGAAAATACTCATGCTTATCAATCGTACAAAGGTTCTCCCATACTTCGCAATGCAGTAGCAGATTGGTATAAAGAATGGTATGGGGTAGATGTTGATGCTGCCACAGAAATACTTCCGTTGATTGGAAGTAAAGAAGGTATCATGCATATTTGTATGACTTATTTAAATGTTGGAGATGAAGCGTTAATACCAAACCCCGGTTATCCAACATATAAAACAGCAGTTACTTTAGCAGGAGGAAATTGTATAGATTATGATTTAACTGAAGAGCAAAACTGGCTGCCTGATTTTGAAGAACTGGAACGAAAAGATTTATCAAAAGTAAAATTGTGGTTTATAAATTATCCGCACATGCCCACTGGTAAACTTCCAACAAAAGCTGTTTTCGAAAAAATAATAGCATTTGCAAAAGCACATAACATTCTGGTGGTGCACGATAATCCATACAGTTTTATTTTAAACGAAACGCCCATGAGTATATTAAGTGTTGATGGTGCAATAGAGGTGGCTGTTGAATTAAATTCGCTCAGCAAAAGCCAGAATATGGCTGGCTGGCGGGTAGGAATATTGTGTGGTGCAAAAGACAGAATAGATGAAGTACTTCGGTTTAAAAGCAATATGGACAGCGGAATGTTTTTGCCTGTACAATTAGCCGCAGCAAAGGCTTTGGGCCTTGGTAAAGAATGGTATGATGGTATAAATAAAATTTACAAGGAGCGTAAAGAAAAAGCTTTTGAAATACTTGATCTTTTAAAATGTACCTACGATTCTGCACAGGTAGGAATGTTTGTGTGGGCTAAAATTCCTTCAGCATTTAAAGATAGTTTTGCATTAAGCGATGAGGTATTATACAATGCAAATGTTTTTATGACACCCGGTGGTATATTTGGCAGCAACGGAAACAATTATGTACGCATAAGTTTGTGTGCACCTATTGATAAATTTGAAGAAGCCATTGCCAGAATTAAAAACAGCAGACTATGATAATTGAAAATGTTACCATTATAGGAGTTGGATTAATAGGAGGATCATTTGCACTTGCTTTGAAAGAACAGCAGCTTGCCAAAAATATTATTGGTGTAGATGCAAGTGAAAAAAATATAGAAAAAGCATTGGCACTGGGTTTAATTGATGAAGCACTTTCGCTGGAAGATGCAGTAAAAAAAAGCAGCTTAATATTTTTAGCAATACCTGTAGATGCTACTGTAACGGTTGTAAAAAATTTGATGGAATTTGTAACCCCTAATCATGTTATTGCAGATGCTGGCTCTACCAAACTTGCTTTGTGTGATTTACTTAAAGACTCTCCGTTAAGAGATAGATTTGTAGCCACACACCCTATGTGGGGAACAGAACACAGCGGACCTGAAGCTGCGGTGAGCGGTGCATTTGCAGGAAAAGCATGTGTAATATGCGATAAGGAAAATTCTGCTTCTGATGCCGTAGAGACCATGGAATTTATTTATAAAAAAATAGGAATGCACCTGGTTTATATGGATGCGAAGGCGCACGATTTACATGCTGCTTATGTAAGCCATATATCGCACATTACAAGTTTTGCGCTGGCTAATACGGTTTTGGAAAAAGAGCGGGAAGATGATGCTATTTTTGAACTTGCAAGTGGTGGTTTTGAAAGTACGGTAAGGCTTGCAAAAAGCAATGCTGCTATGTGGGTGCCAATATTTAAACAGAATAAAGAAAATGTATTGGATGTTTTAAACGAACATATAATGCAGTTGAAAAAATTTAAAAGCTGTCTGGAAAAAGATAACTACAATTACCTGCAGGAGTTAATTGAGGATGCGAATAAAATAAGTAGGATTATAAAATAGGCAGGAGGTTAAAGTAGAAGGAAATGCTAAGAGGGAAAAGAGAAAAGGAGAAAAAAAGAGGCTAATTAGTTTAAGAAAAATAAATTAAAAAAGGAATTTAAAGAATAAGTAAAATACCGGAAATAAAAAAAGGGCAGGAGATTAAAGGAGAAGGAAAGGCAAAGGGGTAAAAAGAGAAAATGAGAAAAAAAGTTGGAGTAATACTCTTTTAAATCCTTTTTCTCTTTCGACCTTTTAGCAAAAAAATATTAGAAGGTCAATGAGAATAGAAGTCCTGATGTAAATTCCTTTAAACTCTTTTCTTATTTCAATCTCTTTGCAAAAAAAACTAAAAAATTATGAAAGAAAAAGTACAGGAACTGTGGGCAAAAAGACCATTAATTATTTCAGGGCCCTGCAGTGCTGAAACCGAAGAACAAATGATTGAAACTGCTGTTCAGTTGGCTGCAACGGGTAAAATTGATATGCTGCGTGCAGGTATCTGGAAACCCCGTACGAGGCCGGGTATGTTTGAAGGTGTAGGAGTAAAAGGCCTGCCGTGGCTTGCGCAGGCTAAAAAAATAACCGGCCTGCCAACAACTGTAGAAGTTGCCACCGCAAAGCAGGTGGAAGATGCGTTGAGTTTTGAAGTCGACGTTCTGTGGATTGGTGCAAGAACAACCGTAAACCCCTTTAGTGTGCAGGAAGTTGCTGATGCATTAAGAGGCGTTGATATTCCTGTACTTATAAAAAACCCTATTAACCCTGATATTGAATTGTGGATGGGCGCTGTTGAACGCATTGAAAAAGCAGGCATAAAACAGGTAGGATTAATACATCGTGGCTTTAGTTCTTATGGCAATACAGAATATAGAAATGCTCCTATGTGGCATCTGGCTATTGAAATGAAAAGACGCAACCCCGGTATGTTATTGATATGCGATCCCTCTCACATTAGTGGTAGAAGAGATATTTTACAGGCCGTTTCTCAGCAGGCAATAAATTTAGATTATGATGGACTGATGATTGAAAGCCACATTGATCCTGATGCTGCATGGAGCGATGCAAAACAACAGATCACACCGGCTGTGCTTGTAGAATTATTAGATGCTATCGAATGGAGAAAAGAAGATACAAATTCACCCGAATTTCATGCTGCATTAGAAAAACTTCGCCAGCAGATAAATCATTTGGATGATGAATTGATGCAGATCATCAGCCAGCGTATGAAAGTTGCAGAGCAGATTGGTCAATACAAAAAAGAAAATAACATCACCATTTTACAAACCAACAGATGGAATGAAATTTTAGAAAGGGCTTATCAAAAAGGAGAATCTTTAAAACTTAGCAGAGAATTTATGACCAAATATTACGATGCTGTACACATGGAAAGTATTACACATCAAAATAAAATTATGAACAGCTAAAATATTTATGGGGTTATAAAAAATATAACCCCATAAATTAAAAACTAAAACTTTTCATAATCCAATCCCTCAATTGTTTCCGAATCCAATAGCAAATGTGTTTTAAAACCCAAAGAGGCTGCAGTTTCAATATTATTTTCCAGGTCATCTATAAACAAAGTTTCCTTCGGATCAATTCCTGCATCTTTTGCTATAAATTCAAATATATCTGCGTTTGGTTTTCTTAAATTTATTTTTTGAGAATAATAAGCCTTTGTAAAAAGATCATCAATACTCTCTTTACCAGTTTCCTGTTTCAGTAAATTATTTACAGCTGCAAGATGAATATCATTTGTATTGCTCAACAGGTAAAGTTTGTATTTCTTGGCCAGCGTTTTTAAAAATGCAAGACTTTCCAATCTCCAATGCAATAACATGCTGTTCCATGCTGTGGTAATTTGATTTTCATCAATTAAACCTGTGTGAGAAGAAATCATTGTTTTATAAAATTCCTCCGTAGTTATTTTACCTGTTTCCAGTTTTTCAAAAAGGTCATCGGCAGTAAACTGAGAATACATTTCTGAAAAATTATTATATCCCAAAGCTTTAAATGCATCTTCCGTTTTCTTGTAATCTATACTGAACAGCACATTGCCCATATCAAACAAAATATTTTTAAGCGGTTTTTTCATGCGGCAAAAGTATTTAAAAAACAACAGCTGCAAATGCAACGAATTAAACGTTGCACCTGCAGCTGATAAAATTAATTTTATAATTTACAGTAATTTAAAACCTGCTTCTTTTACATCCTTACTGCTTCCGCCAATAAAGAGTTTAAAGTCTCCCGGTTCTGAAACAAACTTTAATGCAGCATTATAAAATTTCAAATCTTCAACAGAAATATTGAAACTTATTTCTTTTGATTCTCCAGCTTTTAAAAATATTTTTTGAAAGCCTTTTAATTCTTTTACGGGCCTTGTAACACTGCCTACTAATTGTTGTGTATATAATTGTACAACTTCGCTACCATCTTTTGTTCCGGTATTTTTTAAAGTTACAGTTGCCTTTATAGAACCTGTTTTATTTAAGTTAGTTGAGGATAATTTTATATCGCTGTAATTAAATGTTGTATAGCTTAAGCCGTAACCAAAAGGGTATAACGGATCGTTGGAAACATCCAAATAATTAGAGCGGAATTTTTGAAACCATTTGCCCTCAGGCAATGGACGACCGGTATTTTTATGTGCATAATAAATAGGAACCTGTCCAACATTCTGCGGGAAAGAAGTAGTTAATTTTCCGGAAGGATTTACATCGCCAAACAATACATCTGCAATGGCATTACCTGCTTCTGAACCCGCAAACCACACATTTAAGATAGCGGATACATTTTTATTTTCTTCGGTTAAAACCATTGGCCTGCCCGCAAATAATACAAGCACAACCGGCTTGCCTGTTTTTAATAATGCATTCAGCAAATCTTTTTGTGTTTGCGGTATTTCTAAATTTGTTCTGCTTGCGCTTTCGCCACTCATTTCAGCTGCTTCACCAAGTGTGGCGACAATCACATCGCTTTCGTTGGCAATGGCAAGTGCTTCATCAAGTAATTGTTTGGTCGTTCTGTTATCTCTGCCAAGCGTTTTTCCAAACAATGTTGATCTTTCTTCAAAAGCGGCTTCTTCAAAAAGATTAGATCCTTTGGCATACAAAATCTTTGCATTGGAGCCTACCGCTTTTTGCAAACCTTCTTTTACCGTAACAGCAGTTTTAAAATCTGTAGCTACACTCCAGGTGCCTGGCATGTTTTCTTTGTTATCGCCTAGCGGACCAATAACAGCAATTGTTTTAGCTTTTGCTATTGGCAAAATATTGTTGCTGTTTTTTAGCAACACAAAACTTTCAGCAGCAGTTTTTCTGGCAGCTAAAATATTTGCAGGTGTACCAATTTCAGTTTTACTTCTTTCAGGATTGCAGTAGCGGTAAGGATCTGAGAATAAACCAAGTTTGTATTTGGCTTCTAAAATTCTTCTGCAGGCATCATCAATTTGTTTTAGCGTAACCTTTTTTTGCTGCAGCGATTTAGTTAGTGTTGATAAAAATCCTTCGCCCACCATATCCATTTCAATACCTGCATTTAAAGCCAATGCAGATACCTGCTGAAGATCTCCCATGCCATGTGCAGTCATTTCATTTATACCTGTGTAATCCGTTACCACAAAGCCTTTAAAGCCCCACTGGTTGCGCAACACATCTGTCATTAACCATTTGTTTCCTGTAGCCGGAATTCCATCTACTTCATTAAAAGAAGCCATTATACTTCCAGCCCCTGCATCTACAGCTGCTTTGTATGGAGGAAAATATTCGTTGTACATTCTTATCCGGCTCATGTCCGTTGTGTTGTAATCTCTGCCTGCTTCTGCAGCACCATACAATGCATAATGTTTTACACAAGCCATAATATTATCCTGTCGTGATAAATCTCCCTGATAACCTTTTACCATTGCTTTTGCAATTGCAGAACCTAGGTAAGGATCTTCGCCGCTGCCTTCCGCAATTCTTCCCCAACGGGCATCCCGGGCAATATCTACCATTGGGCTAAACGTCCAGCAAATACCATCGGCACTGCTTTCCATTGCTGCTATTCTTGCGCTCTGTTCTATCAACTGCATATTCCATGTGCAGGATAATGCAAGTGGAATTGGAAACTCCGTCTGGTACCCGTGAATAACATCCATACCAAAAAGCAACGGTATTTTTAAACGGCTGTTTTCCACTGCAATCTTTTGAACAGCCCTTATTTTATCAACGCCTTTTATATTAAACAGTCCGCCTACTTTTCCCTGTTTTATTTTTCCTGCTATGTCTGAGTTGCCGGCCTGTCCTGTTACAATATCTCCGGAGCCGGGTAAATTTAACTGCCCAATTTTTTCATCCAGCGTCATTTTTTTCATCAGTACATCTATGAAAGTATTCATAGATGTTTTAGTTGTTTGCGCAGTTGCATCAATCGTAATGATGAGCAAAAAAGCCATCATCATTTTAGTTATCATTTTCATAGTTTTATTTTAATAAGTTATTCAACATTTACATTGATAAGCGTTTCCTGCAAAACATAAAACGCTTAAATATTATTTAATAGTCCACATCATCACCTTCATTTTATTTATGATTGCTAAACATCCATTGCATAAAATTACTTTCTGCAAAAGCACTGTCCCAGCTGTTGTGGTTTGCATTTGGGTAGATGGTCAACTTTGCTGCACCACCTTCATTCAAAATAGCAGCAGCCATATCCTTGCTGTATTGTGGGTTTACCACATCGTCTTTTTCTCCATGAAAAATCCACCACTTTGTTTTTAAAATATCTTTTGCAGTTGCAGTATTTGCTCCGCCACAAATAGGCATAGCAGCGGCAAATAAATTCGGTTTCCTGCGCACTATTTCAAACGCTCCCATGCCGCCCATAGATAAACCGCTGATGTATATTTTTTTATTTTGAATAGAATATTTGTGCCTCAAATCATCCATTACATGTATCAGCAAATTCATGGCAATTGTTGGTTTGCCGCCGGTAGGATATTGAAACGTTCTTTTCCCGCTTACCGCATCATTTACAATATTTACATTGCTCCAGTAACTGTTCTCGCTGCATTGAGGAAAAACGACAATAGCAGTGTATTTTTTACGAATGCTGTCACGCAAAAATAATTCTGCGCCATGGGTTAACTGTTTTTCATTATCATTCCCACGTTCGCCGGAGCCATGCAAAAAAATAATTAACGGGTATTTATTTTCAGGATCATAATTATCCGGCAGCAATATTCTGTAGGGCAGCGTATCTGTTTTTTCTATAAATAATTGTTTTACAAATAAGGCGTTGCTCTGCGAATAACCGGCGCTATAACTCATTGCAGTCACCAGAAATAAAAAGATCAGTTTCATTACAAAAATTTATTGCGTTTTATTAATAATTAAAATTCAATTTCTTTAATCCTCTTTGTATTTCGGGACAACTCATAAATAACTTCCACATCAACCCGGTT
Source organism: Ferruginibacter sp. (assembly GCA_043736415.1). Taxonomy (GTDB): domain Bacteria; phylum Bacteroidota; class Bacteroidia; order Chitinophagales; family Chitinophagaceae; genus Ferruginibacter. The sequence continues at coordinate 12,854 of JAYTCO010000248.1, forward strand.
CTGTAATTTTCTATCATCACAATTATTGGTCCCTGGTCAATTGCCAGATGGCTTTTTGCGTACCAGTTTTTTGTTTCATTAAATCCATCAACAAAACCATAGTTGCTCCATATTTTATCGCCAAGGTCGTAATAAAAATGTTTTAAAGCCTTCATTGAATATTCAGGCGTGTAGGGGAATGCAGAAAGCGCTGCAGTAGGCGCAATTGTGCCGCCATCATTGGTAGGCGAGTAAGCATCATAACCATTGTATGTATCCCCTGCGGTTAAGCCCCAACAATTTTCACCATAGCCAATAAATTTTTTGGGATTGGCAACGCAGTAATCATGATTTATTAGGGTGTGGTTTTTATTCTGTACCCAGTAGTCAGCATAATTATCTTTGAGATTCGTAGGGTTTAAACCTAAAAAAGAATACTGTGAAAAAAACAGCGGTCCACCATAATCAAAACCCAATGGCAACAGATGGCCATAAAATGATTTACCGTTTTTAAAGAAATTACTTTGTACCCATCCTTTATGATATACATTGGCCGTAACAGGAAAATTATCACCGCTTGCTGCAAGCACATAGGTTATTAAACATTCATTAAAACCACGTATTGCAAAGTTCATTGACCATCCATTGTTTGGGCTCCAATGCCAGTACAAAACATCTTCACCACCCTTGGTAAACCAGTTCCATTCCACATCATTCCACAAGCCGTTAATGCGGTTTCGCAATTCATTTTCTACGTTACTGTTGTTGTTGAAATACTGGCGGGCACACAAAAGCCCCTGCATTAAATAAGAAGTTTCTACAAGGTCTGCACCATCATCTTTTCTGCTGAAAGGAATTATTGTGCCGGTAGCACCATTCATCCAATGTGGGAAAACGCCATGATATGCATTTGCCTTTCCTAAAAACTTTACCATCTTTAATAGAAATTTAGCTGCTGTATCTCTGGTAATCCATTTTCTATCTGTGGCTACCACAACACTCATCACTCCAAACCCTGTACCACCGCTTGTTACCACTTCATCGCCATAATCATATGCTGCATTACTGCGCTCTCTGCTCATGCCGCTTACCGGGTGTGCAAAAGCCCAAAAATAATTGAAGGTTTGCTTTTGTACCAGCTCAAGTAAAGCAGTATCTGAAAGATTTTTGGAACGAGTAACAGGGTTAAAATTGCCACCGAAATTATTTACTTTTTGAGCAAATGTATTTCCTGCAAAGAATAAAATAAATGAAAGAGAGATTAATTTTTTGCTCACAGATTTGTTTGATTTACACAGATTATACAACAAACTATTTCAGTTTATTTCTTTAAAGATATGGCGCACTAAATCCTAAACTCAACATGGCTGATTTTACCTCAGGTGCACTCGTAAATAAATTCCACATCAAACCGGTTCTATAGTTTTCAATATTTACAATAATGGGCCCTTGGTCTATTGCCAAAAAAGAATCTGCAAACCATGGATCATCCAGTTTAAATGCATCAATAAAACCATATTGTTTCCAGATTTTATCTCCCAAAACATAATAGAAAAACTTTAATGCTTTCATAGATTCTGTTGGCGTGTATGGAAATGAAGCAAGTGCAGCTGTTGGTGCAATAACACCTACATCGTTGGTGGGGGAACTTGCCGTGTAGCCACCGTTAGGAATATCAGATGCAGTAAGGCCCCAGCATGAGTCGCTGTAGCCATAATAATTCTGCGGATTTAATTTGCAGTAATTGTAATTGATAAGTGTGTGATTTTTTGTTTGCGTGGTATAATTTGCATAAGCATCTGTAAGCCCGGTTGGGTTAATGCCTAAAAATGAATAATGTTCAAAAAACAAAGGGCCGCCAAGGTTTGGGCCAAGTGGCAATTGTAACCCATAATAAGTATTACCATTTATAAAAGGGGCAGTTCCGTTAGATGCCCATCCATTTGTGTAAACGCTTGTTGGTATACTGTGGGTTGAGAAGGATTTTGCAAGAACGTAAGTCATGAGTGTTTCGTTCCATCCTTTTATTTGCTGGTTAATTACAAATCCGTAATTCGGACTCCAATGCCAGGTCAATACATTTTGAGATCCCTGCCTAAACCAGTCCCATTCAATTCTGTTAGTAATAAAATTTATGTCTGTACGTAAAGCTGTTTCTGCAGCGTCAGTTCCATTAAAATATTGCCTTGCACAGATCAACCCTTCAGCAAGAAAACCAGTTTCTACCAAATCGGCACCATTGTCATTTGCACTAAATGGTATTACGGTACCGGTTGCACCATTAAGCCAATGTGGGTATGCGCCGTGAAATGTCTGAGCTGTATTTCTTAAAAAGCCAACCATAGTTTGTATGCGTGAAAGCCCCTGCGACCTTGTTATAAAATTTCTGCTTACACCCGTAATCATTGCCATTACGCCAAAACCAGAACCGCCGGAAGTTACCAAATCACCTGATGTATTTCTTTCCCTTGCAAGCCCGCTGATTGGGTGACCAAAATCATAAAAATATTTAAGTGTTTGTTGTTGTACAAGATCAAGTAATGCATTATCTGATATGGCTGCAAATTTTCTTGATGAATCCAGACTTGTATAAAATCCTATTTCATTGCCTGAACTTAAAGTAGTATTTTTTGCGGACAGTAAACCTGCATCAATTCTAATTTTATATCGGGTTAAAAATTGCAAATCACTTTGCGGCGATAACACAATTGAACTGTCGCCATTATCAAAATTTACTGCAGCTGCAATTGATGCGCCGCTAAAACCTGTTAAACTTACTTTTTGCGAAGCAGATGTTCTGCTTACCGGCACGGAAAATCTTATTTTAACCGCAGGGTTTCGGGATACATTTTTAAAAGGTAAAATAGCAATGCCATTTATGGAGGTTGATACATAATTAAAACTTTCTGAAACACCGGGCGGTGGTGGTGGAGGATTTACTGTGGTTGTTGTTTCGGCTTTTTTACATGAAAAAACCATTAATAGAGGAAGGTAAATAAGCAGATACTTCATAAGGAAATTTACAGCTTTTATTTCAAAAAAAATGCCGCAATTATATGCGGCAGTAGTCTTATAATATTTTATAAATTTTTATCTTCCCTGACGTTCAAGAATATATAACGCATTTATTTCCTGATCAGAAAGTGCTTTATTGTAAACCCGCACTTCATCCATATCACCGGTATATAAACCATGAAACCCTTCAGTAGGCGAGTTAGTAAACCCTGTGGATGCATTAGGAAAGCCGCCTAACACAACTCTTGTAGGAATGGTTGATACCAATGCGCCTAAACCACCTCTTACTCTAAAATTATTATTTGAAACCCTGATGTTGTTTGCGAACAAATCTATAATGCTGGTTGCGCCATCATACCTCATTATGTATTGTACCCATTTATTAGCGCCCTGAAATCTTTGATAATCTACACCGGCATTTCCATAATCATTAATATTGTCCCCACCATTTCTATTACCGTTTGCATAGCTGCCTATCCAACTGTGAAAATACAAATTCTCATCACTTGCAGGGTGGTTACCTGTTTCTGATGCAACATTTAAAATAGTTAACCAACTGGTTTCAACATTTACATCTCTTGATAATGCAAAGAAGCTTGTTAGCTTTGAACCGTTGTTGGCAAACTTTAACCATAAACTTACTGTGCAACTGCCTACTGCATTTGCTGTGCTTAATGCGCTAATAGTTGGATAAAGAATATACCCTTGATTGAAAGTTACTCCCTTACCTTTTATGCCTGTAGATGATGTTGTATTAACTGCGATTGTTGGGGTTGCATTGCTTTTAACTTCGTTGTTGTTGGCATCGAAATTCCAATATGCCAATAAATTAGAAGCGGCAACCTGGCTGGAGTTTGTAAACCCTCCCGGTACGGGTGGTGGATCTCCTAATTTTACATCATCATTGCGATTTACTTTGGTGCAACTTCCTAAAGCAATGAGTATAGTTAAACACAATAAGCGTGTTTTTGATGCAGTATTTATATATGTATTCATTTTATTGAGTTTTTGTTGTATTACTTAATATTTCGGATTTTGTATCAAACGTCCACCACTTAAATCAATCTGTGCCTGGGGTATAGGAAAAACTTCGTGTTTACCATCAACAAACGGTTTGCCGAGTGCTCTTAAAACAGCACCGGCTCTTCCCTGCCTTACAAGATCTAAAAAGCGATCTTCTTCCATAGCAAGTTCTGTTCTTCTTTCCTTCCAAACATTTGCCTGGGTTAAAGTAGTTGCCGGTAAATTTGCTCTGCTGCGTACCAAATTTAATTTATTTACACCATCAGCATTTCCAAGCATGGAAGATGCTTCAGCATACATCAACAACACTTCTGCATAGCGCATTAAACGAATATTTTTTGGCTTTGTATCCTTGTTATTATCTAGTTGTGCACTTTCTGCAATTGCACTGTGGTAAGGTTTGTAGCTGTAACGATCATTTTCAACAGAATCTTTTGTAGGAATACGGAAACCATCCCATAAAATTGTACCGGGGCTATTGCCTGGCAAGGTAGGTTGCACAAAAATGATGGTAGCATTTTTACGGGTATCGCCTGCTTCGTAAGCATTTGCTAAATCCTGAGATGGTGTATTTAACCCAAAGCCCAAATCATTCCATCCGCCACGTGAGCGTGCGCCCTGTCCATTACTGAAAAGCGGACTTACTGCATTTGCGCCAACATTTATTCCTGTCTGTACTTCAAAAATAGACTCGCTGTTGTTTGTGCCTCCCTGACCTCCAACCGGTTTCTCTCTAAATATAAAATTGTAATCAGACACCAAAGCGTATTTCCCTGAGTTAACAACTGCGGTTGTAAGGTCCAGTACTTTTTGCCAGTTGCGTTGGTACATATACACTTTTGCAAGGTAAGATTGTGCTGCGCCTTTATTTGCTCTGCCTGTTTGTGTTGAAGGGTCTCCAACCAACGGCAAATTATCGGCAGCAAACTGAAAATCTGAAAGGATAACGGCATAAATTTCAGCTGCTGTAGCTCTGGTATTTAATGCTGCACTGTTGCCTTCGCTTGGCAAAGGCACCGAAATAAGTTTTGGTACACCGCCAAAAAAGCGAACGAGGTTAAAATAATATAACCCACGTAAAAATCTTGCTTCCCCCAATAATCGGTTTTTAGTAGTTGCGTCAAGCGTGCTTTTGCCTAAAATATCAATGGCTTTATTGGCACTTACTATTCCGCTAAAATGACCAACCCAAATATTATTAAAGATAAAAATATTTGGATTAGGGTTGAAGTTATCAATTAAACCCAAGTCGCTAAAATCGCCGGGAGTGCTGCCTTTATCAGCATCATCACTTGCAACATCATTAGCTAATACCCATAAAAAGCCAACAGTAGTTTGACCAAAACCACCATAATATAGTGTGTTGTAAACTCCACCTACGAGCTTTGCTGCTGCATCAGGATCTTTTAATGCAAGCGTTTCGGTGATTTGGCCCTGAGGGTCAACCTCTAAATAACTTTTTTTACAGCTGCTTACAAGTACCGCTGTTAAAAGAATAAGTGTTGATAATTGTATTTTATTTTTCATTTTAAGAACTTTAATTATTAATAATTTAGAAACCTACATTAACACCAAATGCAAATGTGCGTGTGGTTGGGTAAATGTTTTGCTCAATGCCGCCTGCCAATACACTGCCATTGTTAATTTCAGGAGAGAAGCCGCTGTAGTTTGTAATAGTAGCTAGGTTTTGTACTGTTACATAAGCCCTCAAACTTTGTATTTTAACTTTGCTCAGTAATGTTGTTGGAAGTGTATAACCAACCGTTAGATTATTAATTCTAAAAAAGTCACCTTTCTCTAAAAAGTAAGTAGACGCAGGCAATTCCTCTAATGTTGCCCTAGGTATTCCGCTGTTAGGATTATTTGGAGTCCAGCGGTTGTTGGCAACTTTTGTTTCTATGTTGTCTCTAAAATCGCCACGTGCGGCTTTTTTACCATTGTAAATTTTACCACCACCTGTGCCGTAACCCCCGACAGATAAATCGAATGCATTGTAACTAATACCACCGTTTACACCATAAGTATATTTTGGTTGATAAGAACCCTGGTAGGCTCTGTCTTTTGAATCTATCTTTCCATCGCCATTAATATCCCTGTAAATTAAATCTCCTGGTTTAGCACCTGGCTGTGCAGATGCTGCTATCTGCTTTTCGTTTTGAAAAACACCCATTGCTTCTAACAGATAGAAACTACCAATTGGCTGTCCATTATCAGATAAAGTAGTATTACCCTTACCTCCTACATTGCCGTCAGGTATTGCCTGTCCACCATTTAAATTGGTAATTCTGTTTTTGTTGAAAGCTATGTTACCGCCAATGTTGTATCTAAATGCTTTGCTAATATTATCTTTCCAATCTAGCCCGAGTTCTACTCCTTTGTTGGTAAATGTCGCTGCATTTGTAATATATTCTTCACTCCCTAAAATAGCCGGAATTTTAATTCTTACAAGTGCATCTGTTGTTTTTCTGTCGTAAACATCTACACTACCACTCAATCTGTTTTTAAGCAAACCAAAATCTAAACCTGCATTGTATTCTCTTGTAATTTCCCATCTTATCTGTGGATCATATATTTTCTCGAGCCTAAAATTTAAAACTTCAACACCGTTAAAGAAATAAGGCAGACCTGTTGTAGCAAGTGAACTGAATGAGTTACTAGGTATACCGTCGTTACCTACTTTGCCGTAGCTGGCTCTTAGTTTTAAATTGTTTACTACTTTTTGGCTTTGCATAAAATCTTCGCTGCTTATAAGCCAACCTGCGCCTACAGATGGAAAAAAGCCCCAACGGTTTGCAGAAGGTAAACGGGATGTACCATCATAACGACCGGTTGCAGTTAAGAAATATTTTTCTTTAAAACTATAGTTTAATCTGCCTAAATAAGAGCTGCGGGTAGATTTATCGCCACCATTAAAATTGGTTGCACCAATAGAAGAACCTGCATTTAAATACCATTGGCTTTTATCTTCAGGTACATCGAATCTTGAACCGCCAATGTCATTGCTTTTAATTTCTTCTGCTGTTGTACCTACCAATAAACTGATGTTATTATCGCCAAACTTTTTTGCAAGTGTTGCTGTGTTATCCCACACATACCTGTTGCCCTGGCTTTCAGAAATACCTAAACTGCTTCTCGATCTTAATTGATTACTGCCCGTGGTAAGAAAAACATTGTTAGGCCCATCGTTATCATACTTGTAACCGTAGCTTACGCTTCTAAAGTTATTTTTATCAACCCCAAAACTTGTTCTTAAAGTAAGCCATGTAAGCGGTTTTAATTCTCCAACTATATTGCCCTGAAACCTATCGCCTTTGCCGGAATTATTATTTTTATCCTGATCTAAAATTGGGTTACCTACATTATTTGATAAAGAAGTGTTACCGTATTTACCATTTTGAAAAGCAGTAACATAAGGTGCAGCACGGTAAGCAACATTAAATGCATTAAGGTCTACGTTTCTAACATCTGATCTGCTATAAGAAAGTAAAGTTGACACTTTAAAAATGTTCGATATTTTATAATCATTATTACTTCTAACAGTAAAACGCTTAAAATTGTTTGTTCTGATAATTCCTTCGTCAGTTAGATATCCGGCACTAAAAAAATAATTTATTTTATCGCTGCCGCCTGATAAGGAAAGATTGTGGTTTTGAAAAAAACCTCGCTTTAATATTTCTCCATACCAGTCAGTATTGCTGCCTTTTTGCAACATTGATTTTGTAACAAGGCTGTCGCCTGAGCCATAATACAAACTTGCTTCATTTACATAATTAGCATACTGTTGAGCACCGGCCATATTTACAAGACTGGTAGCTTCTTTAACACCAACACTTGCGTCGTAACTAATTATCATTCTGCCCGGCCTGCCTTTTTTAGTAGTAATTAACACCACACCATTTGCTGCTCTCATACCATAAATAGCCGTTGCAGATGCATCTTTTAAAACTTCTAAACTGGTAATGTCTGCAGAATTTATGTTTCTTATATCATCGTTAATTATACCATCAACAACATACAAAGGGTTTGCACCACTCAGCATGGTACCTGTTCCTCTAATACGAATTACAGGCAATGAATTTGGATCACCACTGCTGATTACCTGCACACCTGCAATTTTACCCTGCACAGCCTGGGTTGCAGTAAGCACGGGTTGTTTGGCAAGTTCTGCACCGGAAACACTGGCTACTGAGCCGGTTAAGTCTTTTTTTCTTTGCGTACCATAACCTACAACTACAACTTCTTCAATTGCTTTTGCCTGAGTTTTTAATACCACATTTATTTCTGTTCTGCCGCTTACTGTTTCTTCAATAAGTTCGTAGCCAACAGAGCTTATTACCAATACTGCATTATCAGGCACTGTAATGCTGTAATTGCCATCACTATTGGTTGTTGTGCCTTTGGTAGTTCCCTTTACTTTAATACTGACGCTGGGTACAGGGCTTCCATTTTCATCTGTTATTCTGCCCGATACGGATACATCTTTGTAATTTAAATTTTTACCGGCATGGAATAAATTGCTTGGAGATAAATTGCTTCCGGTTGCTTGTGCTTTTTTATTTGCAATAAATAAGGCAAAACCACAAAAAAATAAAAGTTTGTGCATTGGCTTATTAATACGCATAAATGCAACGTATTTTTTTAGATTCATAAACGTGAGGTTTATTGGTGTAGTGTAGAAAGAAATCGTTGACATAAAACTACAATTAAAATGTTAATACCATGAAGTATTTGTTAAGTTTTGATTAACACTATTTGCATTTGATAAATATTTTTCTCATTTAGCAGTTTTTAAAGCTAATTTCTTACTTTTGCCATCCTCTCAAAAAAACTAATTGTAATAGATGAGTTTTAAAGACCGGGCCTATAGCTCAGTTGGTTAGAGCACCTGACTCATAATCAGGTGGTCCTAGGTTCAAATCCTAGTGGGCCCACAAAACCTCCGTAAATCTTCGGAGGTTTTTTTTTGCATATTGAAAAGCTTTAAATTTAAATGTCTTTAATTTTAAATAGACTTGGTTCTACCTGTGGTAAATGTTTGGTAGGCTTTTAGTGAATTAACCATGGGTAAGCAACGAAGGATGGTAGGGTGATCAGTAAAGCTGTGTAGGCCTTATGTCGTCCTTTCGTCGTCCTAAAATAACTATACCCGTTAATGATTATAGTTTTAAGATATATTCTACAAATCTCCTTTTGACTCTCTTAATTACCCAAAACTTCCTGCATAACCATCAGGGTTTTCATTTGGCCAAAATCATGCATGTGCAGGGCGTAATATTCCATGTATTTGGCAAGTAACTCCCTTCTTTTAAAGTGGTTCATTTTTATATCATCGAGTTCAGCCGGCACCATTATTTTAAGCAACTCTGAGGTAATCTCTGCATTTTCGCCTTCCATAAAATTAGCATGCTGTGGACGGCTGCTCACAAAATTTCCTTCCTGTAAATCTAAAAATGAATATTTATCAGTGTAATTATCATCTATTTTAAATCCAAAAAAATGACTGATGTGCAGTGCGAAAAATAACGGCATATTGGCGGTAACATGCGGCGGGGCTTCATCGAGCTGAAGCAATGAATCTTCACAAAAATAAAAAAGGTCGGAGTTTTGCTCGGGCTGTTTTAAAAGTTTATACAACAACTCCATTAAAAAAAGTGCAACACTGTTTTTTACAACATCTGTAAGAATATTTTTAAATACATGAGTTCTGTTTATTTCTTTCACCCGATGCATACTGTTGTGTTCGTTGTGGTAAACTTCCATTTCAACCACCGAGGCGGGCTGGTAGAGCGATGCTTTCAATCCTGTTTTTTTTGCTGTCCGTACTCCGTTAACCATATAGGTCTGCAGACCAAAAAGTTCAGTAAAGGCAGAAACAACAAGGCTGGTTTCTCCGTATTTTACAGTACGTAAAATGATGGCACCGGTTTTAAACATCGGGTAGCGTAATGTGACAAATAACAGCCATAAGTTTTATTGCAGGCATTTAAAAAGTTTTATTCTTTCTTTGTAAATATATTTTAAAATACTTTTTAACTGTAAAAATTTATGTGGAGATCGCTGGCAAAGTTTGTTATTAAAAACCGTTTTGTATTGTTGGCTTTTCTACTACTTTCTACTGCAGCCATGGGCTACTTTGCCTATAAAGTAAAACTGAGTTACGAGTTTTCTAAAGCTATACCTACAAACAACCCCAAATATGTTGACTATTTAAATTTTAAAAATAAGTTTGGTGATGATGGAAACCTATTAGTAGTAGGCATTACAACTAAAGATCTTTTTAGGCTCGGCAACTTTAAACTTTACCAGCAGCTGCAGCAAAACCTTAAAAGCGTTGCAGGGGTAGAAGATATTTTGAGCGTGCCCGGTGCTTTTACGCTTGTAAAAAATACTGAGACGGAAAAGTTGAATGCCGTTAAAATTTTTAAGGATACCATTAACAGCCAGCAGGAGCTTGACAGTATGGCTGCCGTATTTAATAACCTTCCCTTTTACAACGAAAGACTTTACAATAAAAATACGGGCAGTTATTTAATGGCGGTAAGAGTCAATAAAAATATATTCAGCAGCGAAAAAAGAACCGTTGTTTTAAATAAAATAGTTGAACAATTAAATAAATTTGAACAAGAGAGTAAAATTGAGGTGCATGCCAGTGGGCTGCCACTTATCAGAACTATACTGGCAGACAGGATAAAAAAAGAAATGAAACTTTTTTTGCTTGCATCACTCGGTTTAAGTGTTTTAATACTGCTGTTGTTTTTTAGATCAATCAGCACGACATTACTTTCGCTTGCAGTGGTAATTATTGGCGTTATCTGGACACTTGGTATTACTTATTTATGCGGCTATCAGATAACGTTGCTTACTGCTTTAATACCTTCACTTGTAGTAGTAATTGGTATACCCAACTGTATTTATTTTATTAATAAATACCATACATCTTATTTAAAAGATGCGGATAATATCAACCTAAAAGAAAGAAAAAACAATGCACTTATTGCTATGGTGAGTAAAATGGGCGTGGTAACTTTATTTTGCAACATTACCGCAGCTATTGGGTTTGTAGTGTTTGCATTTACAAAAAGCGAAATACTGCAGGAGTTTGGAGTAGTTGCGGGCATCAGCATAATGGTGATATTTTTTGTATCATTTATTTTACTTCCTTCCGTGCTGAGCATGTTGCAACCGCCGGGTAATAACCAGTTAAAATACCTGCACAATAAGCTAATAGAAACTGTTTTAAATACATTAGAGAAGTGGGTATTTGTATATAATAAGCAGGTGCTAATTTTTACTTTAGTAGTTGTTGTTTTTTCTGTTGCAGGAGTATTTCGGCTTAAAAATGTTGCCTTTATAGTAGATGATCTGCCCAAGCAGGACAAAATATATACTGATCTCAAATATTTTGAAAAAAACTTTAAGGGAGTAATGCCGCTGGAGATAATGGTTGATACTAAAAAACGAAGAGGGTTATCAGGCTTAAAGTCATTGGTGGTTTTTAGCAAAGTAGATTCTCTGGCACAGTTTATTGGTGCTCAAAAAGAAATGACAAAACCATTAACGTTGGCAGAGGGATTAAAATTTGCCAAGCAGGGTTTTTATGAGGGTGACTCTGCCGAATATTTAATGCCCAATACCTTCGACGGTGCTTTTGTAGGGGAATATCTGCGTCCTACAAAAGATACCGGCGTTACCTCTAACAATTTTGCTAAAACGCTGCACAGTTTTATAGATACTGCATCGCAAACTACCCGTATAAGTGTGAGCATGGCAGATGTAGGAACTGAAGCATTGCCGGTTTTGCTTAATAAAATACAGGTAAAATCAAACGAATTGTTTGACAGCACTTATAAAGTAACGCTTACAGGAACGAGCATTACATTTTTAGAAGGGAGTAAGTTCATCATTAACGGCCTTAAAGAAAGCATTGCGTGGGCTTTTTTGCTGATAGCATTATGTATGCTTTTTTTGTTTAGATCATTTAGAATATTGCTCTGTTCGCTCATTCCCAATATTATTCCTTTGCTTGTGACTGCAGGGATTATGGGATGGGCGGGTGTAGCCCTAAAACCCTCTACCGTTTTAATTTTTAGCGTAGCCTTGGGTATTGCCATTGATATCACCATCAGGTTTCTGGTAAATTATAAACAGGTATTGCCCGAACATGGCAATGATGTTCCCTCTGCTGTAAAAAGTACTATTCACCAAACAGGATTAAGTATTATTTATACCTCACTAGTGCTGACAGCAGGGTTTATTATATTTTGTGCAAGCAGTTTTGGTGGCACGTTTGCACTTGGCTGGCTTACATCAGTTACGTTGCTTACTGCTACCATAACCAACCTGGTTCTATTGCCGGTGCTTATTTTAATATTGGAGAAAAGAAAATTAATATCAAAATAATTTATCAA
>JAYTCO010000249.1:0-1764 GCA_043736415.1 Ferruginibacter sp.
CTGCCAGTTTCCGGCTTCTAAAATCGCCTGTTTTTTCCAGATGCCCGCAGTGCCGTTAAAATTAAAAAAGAGATTTAAATTGCTGCGGCTTGTCTGTTCTATTCTAAAATGATTTTCCAGCCAAAACGCCTGTGCTTTTGTGAGCAACGAATATTCTCTGTTGGTATGGCCCCATCTTGTTTGCACCATACCAATTCCTTTCTGGTTTAAAACCGGAACAGTCTTCCTTAAAAAGTCGGTAGATGGTATAAAATCTGCATCAAAAATTGCAATGAATTCTCCTTTAGCAATCTCAAGCCCATGCTTTAATGCACCGGCTTTAAAACCACTTCTGTCTTCTCTTCTAACAACTTTTATATCAATCCCCAACCTCTGCCACTTTGCTGAAACTGCATCAACAATCTCAATGGTTTCATCGTTGCTATCGTCTAAAACCTGAATTTCTAAAAGATTTTTTGGATAGTCTAATGCGCAAACTGCGTTAATAAGTCTTTCTGTTACATACGGTTCATTGTACAGCGGTAATTGAACAGTAACAAAAACTTCTTCATCACTCAACGAAACATGTTGACTGGCCTGTTTTTTTCTTTTTTTTAATTTTATGTATGCTATCGTGAGATGAAACTGCAACAAGGTGTAACAAAAAATAAACAGAGTTGTAATGCAATAAAATACCAGTGCTATTATCAAAAAAATCTTCATTACTGTAAAGTTATTGCTTTTATTCAGTTACCTCAAAAGCACCGTTTACATATTGAATAGGACCCTGAAGTTTTTTTGTTTTTATTGGTCCGTTTTCCAGCTTTAAAACACCCCTTGGACAAACGGAACTACACACACCGCAACCAACACAACTGCTTCTTACAATATCCTGACCCTTTTGTGCATACGCCCTAACGTCAATGCCCATTTCGCAGTAAGTACTGCAGTTGCCACAACTAATACATTGGCTGCCGTTGGTTGTAATTCTAAACCGACTGAAAAGCTTTTGTTGAAGCCCTAAAATTGCTGCCATTGGGCAACCAAACCTACACCAAACCCTTGAACCCATAATTGGATAAAACCCAACGCCAATAACGCCGCTAAATATAGACGCTATAAAAAAACCGTACCACTGCCGTAAAATACCCGCATCTAAAAACAATACATTTCTGCCATTACTCATTAAAATATTTACCAAACACAAAATTGTAAAAGCCAGAACAGATAATGCGATGATGTAAGCCTTCTTATCAAAATCTTTAAAAATAGTTTTTCGTTTTAGTAAAACGATTAAAGTAAATATTGCAAAAAATACAATCACCAAAATGGAGAAAGATTTTTTATTTAACCAGTATGTTGAAGGATTATCGTAAAACATTGTATACAAAACTGCGACAGTTATAACAGTTACCAAAGCAAGTATTGTATGAATTAACCATCTTTCAACTTTCCAGGCTTTTAAACTTTTATCGCTTAACTGTCTAAAAGGATCGCCTGCGGTTTCTGCCAAACCACCGCAACCACAAACCCAGCTGCAGTACCAGCGTTTCCCATAAAAATATGTAAGTATAGGCGATATTATAAATATCATTGCAATACCCATCACCAACATAAAAGATCCTAAATTGGCGCCTTTCAACATTCCATCTATGTTCCATTGGTCAGTAAAATAAATATTTAACGGCCACATATTTTTTACATCTTTTGAAAAATATGCTTTGTCAGGCGATAATTTTTCTAAAAATTCAGGAATTAAAAATGCAAATGCAGTTTGAAAAAACA
>JAYTCO010000250.1:0-10106 GCA_043736415.1 Ferruginibacter sp.
ACCAGCCGACCCAGTATAAGAAACCTATAATTTGTTTTACTTTCAATAAATGAAACAACAATATGCGCAAGAGTGGCCGCAGTTTTTTACAGCCACAATATAAGAATGGAAGCATTTATTAAAAGAAGATAAATACAAAATTATTGTTACTGATACACTTAAGTTTCTTGTAACGGAAAGTAATGTTACCATCAATGGTTTTGTCCCGATAGCTATCGTGATGACTAATCATCTACACATCACCTGCCTGCCGGCAGGCAGGTTTGGCAACCAAAAGGAAGCAATAACTTACAAAAAATACAAAACAGTTTTATAAAACATACTTCAAAAGAATTTAAAAAACTTTTATAAAAGGACAATAGCCTACAAGCGTTTGAAGTAAGTGCTATTGATAGAAAATATAATTTTTGGCAAAGAGATTCCTTAAATATTGAATTATTTACTTCCGCAGTTTTTCAGCAAAATTAATCTATATCCATTACAATCCTGTAAAAGCGAATCTATGTAACTTACCCGAAGACTACCCTTTTTCTTCAGCATTGTTTTATGAAAAAGGTATAGACCATTTTAGTTTTATAGAACATTATTTGGGATAAATAAAGTAGCTAAAAAGTAGGTCGGCTGGTCAAAGACCAAGCCTCGGCGATTCACAGGTGGAGGCCTAGGGCGCTTACAAATTTTGGAATTGCCTTCATGTATTCAAAGGAGCCGAGAAGCTGATGAAAATAAGCAATCACCCACCACTCATACCCTATCACAAATCTCTCCTTCTCCCGAAAACAGCGCCCCGCAGCAGCCCAACAATAAATGTAAAGATCGCCGAACCAATTATTGCCCATACGATGGGGAACCGCTTGCCCCCTACGGTTACAGCAAAGATCTCCGGAAGGTTAAACTTGGCTGCGAGCCACATCCCGATATATGCGCCGATGAACCCAACTACAATAGAGACCAGGCAACCACCCAGGTCGTAGCCGGCTAAAGATTGTCCTATGCCACCACAGATGGCAGCGATAATGAGCAGAATAAGTAATTGTGTAAGGTCCAAGGGTTGTGTTTTTTAGTATCGCATTTGCTGCAATTTAAGTGCCACAGTGGCTCCCCACTATCCTTAGAGTTAAGCGAAGCGTCTCTAAAGATTTTTAAATAAAAGAGAGATTTTGTCTCGATCAATACTATTTGTCACAATCAAAAAAAACGACCACCCAAACCCCTACACCCTCTCCAACTCCTTCGCAATCCCCTGCTTCAACCTTTCATCCACCTTTGTCTGCGCAGCATAACCTGCCCAGTTGCCCACGGCTTTTTTTACTTCCTCAATAATGGCAGCAGCCTTTTTTATGGTAACCGTTTTGGCAACAGCCAGCAGGTCTGCCGTGGTGATGTTGGTACGTTTGCCATTCACCGTTAAGCTTTGGCTGCTCACCCATGGGCTGCAGGGGCGGTACGCAAAGCATACATCATATGCCGGAGATAGGCGCCACTCCCCGTTTTTATCCATTACAAAAGCAAAGTTTTTGGTGTGGTCATCGCAGTTGCGGGCCAGTACATTAAATATCATGCGGCGATAAAGCTGTTCCATTTGTGGGTAGGGTAGGGCAAGCAAACGCATGGTTTCAAAAAGTTGCTCATAACTGTACATGCCCACATCATTAAAATCGTAATGCTGCATGGCACAAAAAGTCTGCACATGAAGTTTGTCTTTTTCATTGGGCCGGTCAAAGCGCCTGGTCATAAAATGTGCCCTGCCGTTTTCTTCCAGCAGCCTGCATTCCGTCATATCTATGCCGCAGGCCACCGCCATCAGGTGGTAAGCCATTTCAACCCTGCCGTAGCCGCTGCTTTCGCCAAACTGGCTGTCGTGTACCCCATCAAATTTTATCAACCAGTGGCCAAAGCCTGCAGGTGCTGCTGCCTGACCGCTTTTTACTTGCCCTGTTGCGGGGTTATAGGCAATAATAGCCTTTGCCCTGGCGCCCCCTGCACTGGTGCCGATGGTCAAAATATCTGTCAGCGCTTTTTGCTCATCAGCATTAAAATCGGCCACCATATCTGTCCTTTCCGAGAGTATTTTCTGCGCCACTTCCACCAGCGCACCTATCTCTATATTATTTGCCAGGGCAGATGCGCTGGGGTTCACAGGCTCAAACTCCAGCGCACCCATTCCTCTTTTGCCAATAAAGCACAATATTTCTACCGGGTTCAGGCTATACGATGGGCGACCGTTTTTATTAAGCCAGCTGTTTATAAGGGCGTTGCCGTATTTATCGGGTAATACATCTGCCAGCAACCCCGGCAATCCTTTAAATGTGGCATTGTTGGCAAGCGTAGGAAACTGGTAAATAATACCTGATGCAATTGGCATTTTTAAGGGTGCAGGGTTTAGGCCTGTGCGTACAAAACTGCTTTCATACTCAAAAGCAGCCATGCCCGTTGAGGCATCGTACGATACGGCGCCAATGGTTTTACCCCACATTTTTACAAAAGCGGTTGTAATCATTTTGTACCGGTTAAAGGTGGCAAAGTATTTTTAGCGCCATAGCCTGCCCGCTGCTTTTTTTGCTGCATCATTTTGGCCAGCAACAGCGGACTGATAGGCTCGTTTATTTCAAAGTTCTTCAATACGGGCAATTCACCAATGGCACGCAATATTTGTATAAAAGAAAGCATGTTACCGCCTGCACCGTTTTCCATTTTTAAGAGGGTGGTACGGTCTACGCCTGCCGCATCGGCTATTTGTTGCTGGGTTTTGTTTAGCTGCAGGCGTTTGGCTTTTATAAACCCACCAAGCAGTTGCATAAAACCGCTGTCTGTTTGCGCCAAAAGGTTATTCTCAGTATTAAACAAGCTCATTTGTTGCGTATTTACCACAATATACCCATTTAAATCCGTTATTATGGTGTTTTCACAACTTTTATACTAAAATTGTATATGGTGTATTCTCAACATTATATAGTATAATGAATTACAATGTTGTAAAAAACAAACATACATGCATTGGGAAATAAATATTAAACACAAAGCACACGAAGTTTTTTCACTAAGCACACAAGGGAAAACATTAAATACGAAGACACGAAGGTTTATCACTAAGGACACAAGGGAAACTGGTTGCTTAGTGGGTTTTTCTTTGTGAGCCTTGTGTTTAAAAAAGATATGCCACAGATTAAACAGATTTTCACAGATTTTTCTTTGTGTCCCTTTTGCGTCTTAGCGCCATTGTGGTTCAAATGGAATATTAAACACAAAGGACACGAAGGTTTTTCACGAAGGACGCATAGGTAACTTGATGTGCTTTGTGGGTTTTTCTTTGTGTTCTTCGTGTTTAAAAGTTATGCTCACGGATTTGATAAATTTTCACAGATTTTTCTTTGTGTCCCTTTTGCGTCTTAGCGCCTTTGTGGTTCAAAACCCTTCCCCCTCAGCACTAACCCAATTCCAAATTCCTTTTTTCCTCTTTCTCTCTTTGTTCTCTTAGCCAAATTCCCACATAAGCACTCGCCACCATCAACCCCCAACCTCCAACTCGCAACCCGCCACTCACAGTACCCATACCCTACCTATACCCTACGATACTTCATTAGAAGCCTATAGAAATGAAAAGCCATTGTGCCCGCAAGCGACCGGCAGCGACCGCAAGCGCCCTTAAGCTCCCCAAAGTTCCTTATCGTGCCTTGCAGTGCCTTGTTGTGCCCTGCAGTGCCCGCAAGGGTTTCAACGGTTTTTTGCCATCGTAATGTTGCTGTATGAATGACGCAGTAAAGAAGGCGCCTCACTGATCAGAGTTTCATTACAAGCAGCATTCACATTTAATCATTTTAAAAAAAACAATAAAAATGGCACGTCAAAAAAGTATTATTAAACTACAGGGAACCATCGATGATATTTCCTTTGTAAAAACACAGGATGGTTACTTGGCCCGCAAGGCAACATCCGTAAACAGTGCACGCATCGCATCAGATCCTGCCTTTCAACGCACCCGGGAAAACAACAGTGAGTTTGGCAGAGCAGGCAGTGCATCTAAAGTACTTCGCACAGCTTTTCGCCTGCAAATACAACAGGCAAAAGATCGTAGGGTTGTAAGCCGTCTTGTAAAAGAAATGATGAAGGTTATAAAAGCAGATGCTACCAGCACCCGTGGGCTGCGCAATGTGGTAGATGGCGAAGCAGAAATGTTGCAGCAGTTTGAATTTAACGCAAACGCACAACTTTCATCTACACTGTTTGCACAGTACACACCCAACATCAATAGAACCAGCGGCGCTGTGTCTATAACAGTTCCGCCATTCACGCCGCTCACAGGTATTGTAGCACCAGAAGGCGCAACGCATTTTAAATTGATGGCCGCTGCAAGCGAAATAGATTTCGAAGCCAAAAACTTTCTTACAGACAGTGCAGACACAGGCAACCTGCCGATTAACAGTGTACCGACAGCAATCATTACGCTGGCAACCACACTGCCCGCAGCAAGTACGCATCCGCTGTTTTTGGTATTCGGCATCCAGTTTAGCCAGCTCGTAAACGGCATAGAGTACCCGCTTAAAAACGGTGCCTTCAATGCCCTAAGTGTTGCTTTGGTTTCAGGAGTATAGGTGAATAGGTGAATGGAGAATAGGTGAATAAGTGAATATGAGAATGGTGAATAGGCAAAAGTGAATAGGCTAATGCAAAAATGCACGAGCAAATTAACAGCAAGTTGAAAAACCAAGATGAACAGTAAAAGGGAGATGTAATAAACAACAACATCTCGCAATTACAAAATTCACAATCTAACAAGCCGGCAATGTATCTGTCTCAAATCTTATGTCTCGAACCTAAACCAAATTGCAGACTCACCAACTGTTGTATAAGCCGCCTCTTTTTATCCGGTCCTGCGGTAAGCGGGATTGAAAAAATACGAAGCATAATTTTTTCAAAGGGTAAAAATCAGCGGCGTTGCAACAGAGAAGCCCGCCGGCTATGAGGCAAAACACATAACCAGATCGCAGTAACCAAAAGATGAAGAGACCAAGCATAAAATCTTAAATCTTAAATCTAAAATCTAACCCCATGCAAATAACCATCAACCGAACATACAACCCCAACGGCACAAACGGAATCTTAAACATCAACGGAGAATTAATATGCTTCACCATAGAACTCCCATGGCAAAATAACCTGCCACAGCTTTCCTGCATTCCCGAAGGGGAGTATAAAGTAGTACCAAGGTTCAGCAAAAAGTACGGCAGTCATTTATTAATAAAAGATGTTCCCGGGAGGGCACTCATATTATTTCATCCGGCAAACAATGCGCAAAAGGAACTAAAAGGTTGTATAGCCCCCGTAACGGTAAACACCGGCCCCGGCGAAGGAAGTGCCTCACGGCAGGCATTTAATAAACTGATGGCAACCGTGTTACCTGCCATTGGCAACGAACCAATTTTAATTACAATTTTAAAACAACAATCATCATGACCTTAAAAAAAAGAATACAGTCACCAACACCAACCTTCTTTAAAAAACTCCAAAAGTGGGGGATTATCGTAGCAGCACTCGGGGCTTCCATATTAGCCGCACCTGCAGCAATGCCGGTTCTGCTTATAAAAATTGCCGGTTACCTGGCTGTTGCAGGCGCCGTTACTACTGCAGTAAGCCAGGCTGCTACCCATAAGGATGTAAAGAAAGAAAAAAAAGGAGATTAAATTTTATTCTCACCAACTAAGTTGAATGTTTGTTAGGCAGCCAAAATAATATAAAAACAACCTACTGTATTGGCAAACATTCAACTTTTTTTATTAGGACTAGTACACTTAAATAACCAATTATACCAGAAAAATACAATACATAATTATAGCATGCTGCTCTTTATGATAAACTTTTAATGGTTATTATTGGCTGATAATCAGGAGTTATAAAGCCATAAAATAAACATACTTTGAAAAGATTATTAAACTAAATTATTTAGTATTTTTAACCTCCAGTCGAAAGATTGTAACAGTTTAAATGATAACAAAGATGATAACAGAAACAAAACAGCAGATCAAACCTTATTCCTCCGGCGAGCTTGCAGCCCAATATGGCATCAGTACCAAAACATTGCGCACCTGGCTCAAAATGCACCAGCAGCATGTTGGTGTAAGAATGGGTAAGTATTTTACAGCACTACAGATTCGTATTATCTATGAACGCCTTGGTGTTCCTGATTAGAATCAAATACTAATACGCAATTATCTATCGTTTATTAATAACTTAAAACCAAAAAAGATCAGTTAATAGTTAAGGCATAAATTATTCTCATCGGCATAAATTGAATTGAGGTATTCACGCCCTCTTTTACATGAGACATGGGCAAAAAGCTACCAAAAGTCTTCCCGTAATTCGTAATTCCAAATTCGTAATTCCTTCCAAATTCCAAATTCCAAATTCCCAAAAAATGTGGTCCCGCCAAGAATCGAACTTGGATCTAAAGTTTAGGAAACTTCTATTCTATCCATTGAACTACGGGACCGCTTAATTATTTTATGGATGGCAAAATTAAGGTATTCCTAAAATAACAGAATTTAAAAAAATTATATCAATGGCATGCTATGTGTTTAAATCTTTTTAACATTTTAGGGTTTTTAAGTAAATATTGAGTTAATAAACTTTTCTCTTTTTAAATAAAACATAAAAACCATTCACATGTTATCCACGTAAGTGGCATTAACAATTCATTTAAACATTTCAAAAACAAACAAGACATGATTTTAAGATTTACTAAAATAATCTTACCGGTAATGTTGCTAACGATGTACTTAGGTACAGTGTCAGCTCAAACTACAGCCAAGGAAAATCCAATCACCACAGCTGTTCCGTTTTTAAGATTATCTGCAGATGCTCGCACTGCAGCAATGGGCGATGCTGCCGTCGCCACAAATCCTGATGCAAACTCTTCTTTCTACAATGGGGGGAAAACTGCCTTTAATGAGGCAAAATTTGGCATTGGGGCAACTTATACCCCGTGGCTAAGTGAACTTGATGTAAGAAATCTTTTTCAATTGGCATTATCAGGTTATTACAAAATCGATAAAAACCAGGCGCTAAGTTTCGGTGTAAGAGATTTCAGCCAGGGCGAGTTTTATTTTACTGACGATATGGGGCAGGCTATCAAAACTTTTAAACCAAACGACATAACGTTGGAAATTGGTTATTCCCGTAAATTGTCTGAAACCTTTGGTATTGGTATAACTGGTCGTTATATAAATAGCAGGCTTGCAAGCAATGTCGGCAGTATAAGCAACTACAAAACTGGTAATGCTGTAGCCGCAGATATCTCTGCATTTTATAAAGGAAAAAATGGGTTGAATTTCGGCCTTGCCTTAACTAACCTAGGGAGCAAAATGGATTACGGTAGTGGATCAAGCTACATACCTGCAAATATTTCATTAGGTACCTCTTACAATAAATCTATTGATAATGATAATAAGATAACGTTTACTGTAGAGGCTAACAAATTACTTGTACCAACACCACCAGACCCTACAGATGCTGCAAAAGTTGCAGCTTACGGATCAGAGAGTGTGGTAAGCAGTTGGTTTAAGTCTTATAGCGATGCACCGGGCGGTGGTAGAGAAGAATTGAGAGAAGTACAGTTAGGCTTCGGTTCTGAATATTCTTACAAAGATCAGTTTTACTTACGTGGCGGTTATTTTTATGAAAATAAATATAAGGGTAACAGAAATTATGCTACCGTAGGAGCGGGTGTTGTGTACAAATCTACAGGGTTTAACCTTTCTTATCTTATACCTACAGGTAACAATACCAACAACAATGCTTTGAAAAATACATTTAGGCTTTCTCTTTTATTCGCCTGCAAAAACACTAAATAATTAATTTAAACATTACAGTAATGAAAAAATCTATTTTAAAAATCAAGCAAATCATGATGGTGCTTGCCCTGCTTGCAGGCAGCTTTTCATCTTTTGCATCAAGCCATAGAGAGGCGCCGCTAATTTCTAACGATCCTCTGGCAGATAATACCGATGTGTACGCTTTCAGAAGCCCGGATGATCCAAATACAGTTACTATAATTTGTAACTGGATTCCTTTTGAATTACCTGAAGGTGGACCAAACTATTACAACTTCGGCACAAATGTGCGTTACGAAATACACATTAAAAACAAAACAACAAGTACTGCTGATGATATTTTATATCGTTTCACCTTTACTCAGGTAAATGAAGATCCTTCAACGTTCTTCAACATTCGTTTAGGAAAACAGAATCTTAAGAATACATACATATGTCAAAAGAGTGTAAATGGTGGTGCTTTCGTAACAATTGTTACAGGTGGTATAGTGCCTCCAAATAATATTGGCCCACGCTCTATTAACTCTGCAGTTGGTTTAAATGCACCTAGTTATGAGTCTTTAATGACTGCAGCTATTGCAACAGCTACTTCAGGCGAAAAAGTATTCTGTGGTCCTGTAGATGATCCTTTCTTTGTAGATCTTGGTGGTATATTCGATGTCGGTAATGTACGCCCTGAAGGCAATACAACCAATCCTACTATTGATGCCCTTAACAGACACAACTGTCATACAATCGCATTAAAAATTCCTATTAATCTTTTACAGAAAGATGGTAAAACAGCAGCACAGGCTACAAGCATTTTAGATGCTGATTTTGTAATAGGTGTTTGGGCAAGTGCAAGCAGACAGCAAATTAAAACATTAACTTCAGGCAGCAATGCAGCAGTTTTATCCGGACCATTCGTTCAGGTATCTCGTTTGGGAATGCCATTGGTTAACGAAGCTATTATACCGTTAGGTATGAAGGATAAGTGGAACTCTTCTAATCCTGCAAATGATGTACAGTATGCAAAATACTTTACTAACCCTGAGTTGGCTTTGTATATGGATGACAGCCAGTTTGGTACCGCAGTTCCTGCATTAAATGCATTAAGAATACAGGCTCGTTCATTAGGTAGCTTCGATTTTAGAAACGGCAAACCAGGCTTGTTTAATTTAAAAGGATCTCCAGCGTTAAACGGTACTGCATTGTCTGAAGCAGCATTTGGTGCTGTTTTGTTACCGGATAACATGAGCCCAAGAGCAGTAGATATATTACCTATATTTTATACCGGTGTTCCAAACCTTGCCCCTTACCAGTTGGCTACAGGCAAAACAGGCGGACCGTTATCTGCAGGTAAGCCTTTTATAAATAACTTTTTACCAACCCTTGGCGATATGCTTCGTTTAAACATGGCTGTACCGGTTACACCACGTAACGATCCTAAATTCAGTAGCCTTGGTATCATAAATGCAGCAGTTCTTGGTCTTACAGATCCTGCTTATAATGGCAGCACTGCGCTACAGTTTATTCCAAATATGGATGGTTTCCCTAATGGTAGAAGATTGGAAGATGATGTAACAACTATCGAACTTCAGGCAGTAAGCGGTGTAGCATTAGCTGCAATCGGATTGTTCTACGATGATTACATTCCCGGCCAGTCACCTGTAACTAAAAATCTGGTTAATGTATTAAGTTTTAATTCAGGCCCAACTAAAAACGATACAACGTTTAAGCCTGCTTTCCCTTATGTACAAACACCATGGAGAGGATACGATTACACCATCAAACCAAGATTCTAAGCATTTTTTAAATCATTATAAATACAAGTTAATATGAAACAATATTTTAAAAAACTTACTGCAATGTTGCTGTGTGCTGTCACATTTGCAATAACTGCTTCTGCCTCCAGTCACAGAGAAGCTCCATTGATCAGTAATGATCCACTTGCAGATAATACGGATGTATATGCATTCCGTAGTCCAACAGATTCCAGCAAGATCATTTTAATTGCTAACTATATTCCTTTCGAACACCCGGCAGGTGGTCCAAACTATTATAATTTCGGAGAAAACATTCGCTACGAAATTTATGTAGACAATAACACGGCTACACCCGGCGATGATATCATTTATCGCTTCACATTTACACAGGTTAATGAAGATGGTACAACTTTCTTCAACATCCGTTTAGGCAAGCAAAATCTTAAAACCACTTATAAGTGTGAAAGAAGTATCAATGGTGGTGCATCATTTACCACTATTGTAGCTGCAGGTACTGTACCTCCAAACAACATCG
>JAYTCO010000251.1:0-25201 GCA_043736415.1 Ferruginibacter sp.
CGCTGTATCTATCATTCTTAATGAAGCATTTACTTTTAATCTGTCAAGTAATGTTTCATTGCCTCCTAAATTACCACTTGTTATACCAACCCTATTCCATGCATTTGCTGTGCTGTTGTAGCCCATTAAAAAACTTAATATTTCTACAAAGTCATTATCATTGCTTCTGCCGTCTTGTGGTCTTACTGATGATGGTTGCTTATCTGCTGTATGGAAAATTACCTGTAATCTAAATGCTGTAGTTGCTGTAGCGCCATTCGTGTAAACAACTCTAAAAAACTTTGCATTTACTGGCACACTAAATGCCCTATTTGTTGCTGCTGGAATGCTGTATATGTCTAAGCCATCCCAATCAGTATTGTTTGTAGATTGCTGTATTTGTAACCCATCTACTGCGCTTAAAGCAGATGAAAAAACACTAACTTTTATACTTGCATAAGCAGTAACATCTTCTCCCGTACCTGTAAAAACACCGCCTATTCCTAAGTTTGCTGCTGTACTGTTTACTACAGAAACAAATCCTCCTGACGGTAATACAACAGGTAATGGATTGGTAGTTGAAGCATCCGTAGCTACGCCATCCACTCCCCAAACCAATTTTGTTCTTTGGTATTGAATCCCTAATATATCATCTGTAGCTATAGATGTACCTGTGCCAGGTGTTATAGGAACATTATCTACATAAAAAAATCGTGGTAGTCTAAAACTCATATTTTTATATTATAAAGTGCTGTAAAGTTAATTCTACTATTGCAATCAAATCACTATCATCAATTAATATTTTAAGCCTTTTTTTGTCAAATTCTTTCTGCCTTTGTATGCCTACTTCATCTGTTACAAATTGAATTATACTGCCATCTTTATTTGGTATATATTCTGCACTTGTTGTGTCTGTTGCATTTGCAAATTCTGATACGCTTATTATTTTTATTATTCGCCCTGCAAACTCAAAAGATATTGCATTGGCTTGCTCTAAAACACCGGCATTTGAAACGCTTAAATAATTTACTATATCAATAGCATTTGCGCTTTCACTTACACTTGAATTACTTATTGTAATTGTTACTATTGTGTCTGTTGCTTGTGCTGATTCATTTATTGATTCTGATGAAACTAATCCTGCACTTGATAGATCAATAGCTGTTAATATTTCTGATATGCTATTTGAAAGAACTTGTTGTGCGCTTTGGTTTTCAGTAAGGTTATTTATTTCTGTAATTGAAGATGCTATTATTTTTAATGCACTCGATATATCTATTGCATTTTCACTTTCAGTTATTGAAATATTTAAAACTTTTAAGGCTGCTTGTAAATCGGTTGCGTTTGCGCTTTCTGTTGTAGAAGCAAAAAATAAACTTAATGCTGTACTAAAATCTGTTGCTGCTGCAGTTTCTTGTATTGAACTTAATGTTACTGATACTGCACTTTGTAAATCCGTTGCTGTACTTGCTTCTGTGATACTATCTGTTGATATTTTTAAAGCGCTGCTTGTATCTGTTATCGGTGCTGTTTCATTTATTAATTCAGTATTTATTTTAGCAGAAATTGTATTTTCTGTTGCTGTTGCACTTTCAGAAATTGAAGATAAAATTACAGCGTTATTGCTTTGTGTATCTAATGCATTTGCACTTTCAGAAATAGAAGTTGATAATATTTTAATACTACTGATTACTTCTGTTGCATTTGCAGATTCACTTATTGCGGCTGTGGCAATTAGTATACTGCTGCTGCTTGTTTCTATTGCTATTGATACTTCTGAAATTGAAGCTGTTGAACTTAATGAATTGCTTTGTGTATCGGTTGCATTTGCAGTTTCAGAAACAGAAGCATTCAATACCCTTTGACCCGAACTTGTATCATTTGCATTTGCGGCTTCTTCAATTAAAGCTGCTATTATTACTGCTGCACTTATTGTATCATTTGCTGTGGCAGATTCATTGATTGTAGCTGCTGATACCTGAAAAGTGGTTTGTAAATCTGTAGCATTTACCGTTTCTGTAATAGATGCTGCAAATATTTGTATTGCACTTTGTAAATCTGTAGCATTATTAGCTTCTAAAATACTTGCTGCAAAAACACTTACTGCGCTTTCTGTGTCTGTTGCTGTTGCACTTTCGGAAATAGAAGCAGAGAATATCTGCAAGGCACTTACTACATCGTTTGCTGTTGCGCTTTCTGAAATAGAAGCTGCTAAGATTAATATTGCGCTACTACTACTATCCGTAGTATTATTGCCTTCATTTATTGAAGCCAATAATACTACTGCATTGCTTTGTATTTCGGTTGCTGTAGCTGTTTCTGAAATTGAAGCTAACAAAACCAACAAGGCACTTTGCGTGTCTGTTATATTTCCCGTTTCGGCTATTGCCGCTAAAAGAACTGCTGCTGCACTACTACTATCCGAACCTGCTGCTGCTTCCGTTATAGAAGATGCATATGTTATACCTGCTGCTGACTGTAATAATAGTAATAACGACATTCATTAATTTGTATTTGATGCCGATTCAGTTTCTAAATCTACAAGTTTGACCAATATACACTCCACCCGAAGGAGATGTTAATCTATATATTATCATTTTAATATAATTATAATGATGTTGAGTATGAAACATTTAGCACATCGCCCGAAACTATTCCTGTTCTATCTCCACCTGCAAACACCCCTGCACTGTACAATGCTCCGGTAATTGCATCTACGGCTTGTGTTGTTATTAAAAAACACCCTTTTACTGTACCGGCTCCAGTAAATGTAAATGACAATGCAGCGCTTAATGCTTTTGCCCCTGCTGCTGCTGCACTCCATACGGCTGTCTTTCTTGTACCTGAATATGTTGGTGCATTTGTGGCTCCTGCTTCTGTCCATCCTGCATGAGAAGCGGCTGTGTCTGCTGCTGCAACTGCGGTAAATGTTGTGGAGGATATTAAGCCCAGATAATAGGCGGCTGTAAAGGCTGACCCTGCAAGACCATTATCCAACAAAAAGTTTTTCCCTTGTGTTGTTACAACATTATCAAAGGTTTCTGTCCACTTTAATTTACCATGCTTATCAAAAAGTTCTGCTGTGTAAACCCCTATGGCATGGGATTGCTCACTTACAGATTTACTTACAGATTTTTTTTTCATTATTTTGCTTTTATTTGGTTATGAAGAAATGCTCTTTGATGATTTTCACCATCATCTACATAATCTACAATGTAGGAAAGTGTTTTTTTATCTTCTGATAAATCGTAGCCCGATATGATACCTTGTAATGTACTTTTATTTATGTTTACAGGCGTACCTACTGCCATCATAAACGGTACTTCTTGCGGGTGCTGTACTACTTCTTTTACAAGTATTGCATCTGTGTTCTCAGTTGCATTTAGTTTTTCGTTACTTTTTTCGGCTGCCATTTTTTATTATTTTATTGGGTTTATTTGATTCGCTGGTTTATAATTCACTTTTACATCTGTTTCTCCCCCTGCGTACTTGTTAACTGTAAATGTATCTGGTAAAAGCCTGGTTTGTATTGTTTCAATAAGTTTGTTATTTGATGTAACAATATCTTCACGTATTTTAAATAATGAAGATACAAATTCTGTTGGATTTATTTCTATTTGCTTTATGGCTTCTGAAAATCCAGCTATTGCAAGGGTTTGTTTTTCTGCTGCGGCCAAAAGTTTATCATCGCCATTGCTTGCAATTACAGCTTCGGTTAATTTAGCAAATGATCTTTGTATTTGCTTGTGCCTGGCTTCCGCAATTAGCTGCTCGGCTTCAATATCATCTACTTCGTTAGGCATTTTACTAATTTTTCAAGAGTTTCTAATTTGTCTTTTATTGCTTGTTGTTGTTTTATTAATTCGGGATCTGCAACTTCTTTTGTTACTACAACTCCCCCAGTTTTTACTGGTTTCCCATTCTTTATAAGAGGTTCTTCTATTGTTGGCAAATCTTTTTCTGCAACAAAGTTTAGATTTAAAGTTTTTTCCTGTACTGTAGATTCTCTATTTTTGGGATCAATGGAGTTTCTACTGCTTCCTTCAAAGTCATTCCCGACTTTAGTCTCCGATATATTACCGACCTGCTTATCCCTATCTTTTTTGATAGTTGATTCATTGATAGTTTCTGCTCCTTGTATTCCAGTATTTGTGTCCCTATTTGTATTGTCGGATTTTTTAACGCTTCCGCTACTGTCATTTTCATCTTGCAAACCCTGTGTCTCAATCTTACCTCCCCTATCCCCTCCATTTCTGATATTTCCTTTATTGTCATCATTTGGCCCTTGTGTTCCACCCTTATTGTATTGCGCTTGTTTACGCTCTGCTCTTTCTCTGTCGCCCATCTGCAATTCATTTTGCAGTAGTTCCCATTGCAATCTATCCTGTCGAGAGAATGCTTCAATGTTGGTTTCGCCCCCATATCTTTTATAAAGCGATTGAAGTTGAATTTCCAAGTATCGCATATAGTTATCCCTCTCCCTCCGTAATTCGGATAGTTCTTTAACTTCGGATTCAGGCATCTTGCCTTCATTTGAATCCAACTCGTATATTCTCTTAGATATTTTGTCCTGCTCATTTGATTTATTTTTTATTTCATCAAATGTATTGCTATTTCTTTGTTCTTCGGTTATTTTTATATCTTCAAGGTATGCTCTTGGTCCATCGTTTATTTTTTTAATCTCTGCTTCATTTTTTTCTTTACGAAGCTGCTTTACTTTTTCTTTTAAAGTTACAAAATCATTTTCGCTGATGGCTTTACCATTTTCATCTATACGGCTACCGTTTTCAAATGGTCCTTTGTTTGGTGCAAATGCTTTCTTTCCGGCTGGAGTTAAAAACTTAGCCATCGCCTTTTCTGTCTGTCCTGCAAATTCACTTACCCTTTGTTTCTTACTATTTTCGTCAGATATTTTATTATCTCCTTTTGTAAATTCTTTGTAAGATGCTTCATGCTCGGCTGCTATTTTTTCTATCTCTGCTTTTTGTTGATCTGCAGGAAGGTCCTCTATACCTTTTGTAAGTCTTGCTAATGCATCATATTGGTTTTCTTTTGGATTAAAAGATACTACTGCGTTATCAGTGGCAGTAGTACCATTTTTTACTTCTTCTTCTTTTTGGCTCTTAACATTGCCATTTTGTCCATTTTCTTGTCCATTGGACTGTTTTCCATTTGTTTCATTGTCATTGGCTTGGTTGCCTTTTTTGTTTTCGCTTTCATTTTGTGAAGTGTTTGATTGTTTATTAATGTTGTCTGAAAGATTGAATCTCTTTACTAAAGCTGCATAATCATCATTTATTTCTTTTTGTGCTGCAATTTCTTCTTTTGCATTATTTCTTTCAAAATATCCTGATACAAAACCATTTTGTTTTAGCAAATCTTCCTTACTTCCTCCATTATCTAATTTATTTTGAAGCATCTTTCTTTCATCTTCATAAGCTTCAATGAAATCCTTTTGAGTATCAAAGGAACTTCGAATATACCCAGTATTATCTTTTATAAACTTCTCCTTTGTATCATCATCAAAGGCATCATAATTTACTTTATTTTCTTCATTATTGCCGGCTTGGGTATTTTGATTAGCCTGGGCATTGTTACTTTGGGTGTTGGCGGCTTGATTGCTTTGGGTATTTTCATTTGCTGTATTTACTGGTGATATACTTGTTGCACTTACAAACTCTGCTTTTGCGACTGCAGGTTGTGTAACTATACCTTTTGCCAATGCAGCTTGCAATAAATATTCATCGCCTGTACCTGCTTTTTTTGCTTTTATAAATTGGGCTGTTTCATCTGGACTTAATTCTAATCTTGTTTCTTTTTGTTGCTCTGCTGTTAATACAATAGGTTCAACCTTTGCTGCTGGTGCTACTTCTGTTGCTGGTGCAGGAAATAATTCAATAGCCTTATCAACCAACTCTTGCCCAAATTGTCTAACAGCAGATGTCATAGCCATTCCCCTCATTTGCTCTGCGTTTTCGCTTTGCTGAACATTTCCTTTGCTATCTAAATCTTGTGCTTGTTGCGCTACCATTTGCAATAAATCCATAGTTGGCATTGTTGCAAATGTTCCTATTTTTCCACCATCCTTTACAGACTGGACTAATGATTCAACTTCTGGTGTAATAACAACTTTAGGTGCTGTGGCAGGTACTGGCGCTACCTCAATAGCTGGAACTGTTGGCTTTACATCTGTTTCAATAGTTCCATCTTCGCTAACAGTTACACCTCCTTTAAATATTTGTTTTTGCTGTGCTTTAAGATTATCTAACTTAATTTGTATAGCTTCTTTTACTTCTTCGCTTGTGGTATTTTTTTGCTGTTCTTTATAAACACTTTCGGCTGTAAGATTAGCTATAAATAATTGCTTTTCGCCTGTGCTAAATTTTCTTCCTAAAATATTTTCGGCATTTTTTGTTTCAGCTAATTTTGATGCAGCCGTATTTAACACGACCATTTTCGCAACTCTTTCTTGATCTCCATAAAGACCATCTGCAAATCCCTTTTCAATAGCTGCTGTTGCTTCATCTTTATATACTGCTGCATTATAAAGCGTTCCTGCTTCGGCTGTATTCCTTCTTTTCTTTAAATCTGCATAAGCACCAAACCCACCTACTGCTATCATACCAGTGGCAGTTTGTATTGCTGTTTCTTTTAAATTTTGTAATGAATTTCCTAATGTAACAGTTTTGTCCCCGTAGAGATATTTAGTAGCATCTGTAAATAAACTCACAATACCTTCTTCTAAAACCTCTTGTTTTACATTGTTCCCATAAGCCTTACCGTAATCTAATATTGAATTTTTAACCTTTCCTAAAATATCGTTTGTCATAGCATCCGTAAAACCTACTGTGCCAAACTTTTTACCCAACTCCATAAAACCTTCGCTAACTCCAGGTATGGCAGTTATCAATTTCATATCATCAAATATCCTTTCGCTGTATGCGTTTGCAAATGCAATCAACCCTGCGTAAGTTGTTCTTCCTAATTGACTATTTGTAAAGCTGTATGCTTCTTTGTAAGCATCATCGTAGCTTGTTAAAGAGCCGCTTGTCCACGAACCGATTATAGCAGCCGCTTTACCTGCACCGGCTAATCTACCCAATCCGGCAGTTCCGTATTGAAGCAACCCTTGTCCTACTACTTGTGCCGTAGTTTGTCCTACTTGTTGCGTAATTCCAGTACCTGTATCTAATTGGTATTTGTCTGATTCGCTTACAGTTCTTGGCATTAATTCATCAAGGCGCATTTCTCCCAATCTTGATATATCATCTCTTGCTCCAACCAAATCTCCTACTGATTTTCCTGTGCTAATAAACACATCAGCAAATGCTTTTCCTGTACCGCCAAACCATGAATAACTTTTTGTTCTATCATCTTCAATAGCATCTTGCACAACTTGGTTATCCAAATCAACACCATTGTCTTTTAGATAATTATTTAAGCCTTGTTCTTTTATTTTTTTTCTTTCATCGGCTGTGTTAGTTGTTTCGCTATCTAAATTACCACTTACTTGTGCTTTATAATCGTTTATTAGCTGTGTAACTTGCTGCTTTCTTAGAGAAGGAAACTCGTTAAAAATAGCTTCCGAATTTTCAATAACTCCTTGTCTTTGTTTTAATTCTTCTTCTCTTTTTTTAATCCCTTCTTCTTCCTCAACAAAAACTCCACCATCCGTTTGTTCTGCAGTTTTTTCAGCAAGGTTTCTTTTGTCTTGTGCTAACTGAACTGAATCTTGTTGAAATCTTTCGTTTGCTTTATTACTCAAAGCAAGTCTTGCAACACCTTCAAAACTTTTTAGTGCGTCCTTCTTTTCTTTGCGCTGGTAATCTGTATCAGAAAGTAAATATTTTAAATTACCAACAATCGTGGCAGCATTAACAACCTTATCTAAAAAGGTTGGTTGTTTTTCATTTGCAAGTGCTTCATTTGCCCTTTTGTAATCAGGCCCATTTATTAAAGCAATGTTTTTTTGTACTTTTTGCTCATTTGTTAATGTATTATCTGCTTCTATTTTTTCAATAGCTTTATTATTAGCAAAATAAGCCGCTTGCCTTACTATATCGTTTAATTTATTTTGCTCGTCTATGGCTTCTCCTACAGCCTTATCGCTGCCTAAAGCACCTTTCAATGCAAATGCTTCATTTCTTGCTGCATCAACCCTTGGTTTTTCTCCTTCATTTAAAGCCCCAATTCTAACTATATATTCTCTTGTAGCTTCTGGCGTTGATGTTACATACTCATAGGTATCTTTTAATCCAAAACGTAAATTAGCTTGCTCAATACTCTCTTTTAAAGTATTATCAAAATTGTTTTTTTGATTTTTAAATGTTGCAACTGCAATGTCTAATGGATTGTTTTTTATTTTAGCTTTTACAAGTTCGGGTATAACCTTTGCGCCACCGGCAAGTGAAGCAATGTCGTTATCATCGTAAGTTTTTGTGTTTATTTTTTCTTGTAGTGCAGCAGCTTGTAAAGATTTATCGTTTATATCAAGTAGCCCTCCTTGTGGGGTAATGTTATTAACGTTTATTTTTGTACCATCTTGCAACGTAACCATTTCCGATTCTTTTGGAATTGGTGATATGGTTTTATTGAATTTTTTAGTAAATTCTTCGTTTATTACAGCTTGCTGTTGTGCTAAATTTTCTTCCCCTTTCTTTTTAGCTTCTAATATAGCATCATTGTTTGTCTGTGGTGTCTGTGTTTGATTCGGAGATAGAAATGGTGGTTGTGGATTTGTGTTTGTGGATGATGATTGTGATTCTGATGGGGAACCAGGATTTAAACCAGGCTTTGATGCGCTTCCAACGGTGCTGCCTTTTTTTTTTAATTGGTATTGGTCGATAGCGTATTCTATCTGCTGGGCTGATGCACCTGCTAATCTTAATTCTTCAAGAAGCTGTTTTAATTTCTCATCCATATTTTATTGTCCTCCCATTTTTCTTTTGATTATAGCATCTAAATCCGCTTGGCTTAAAACTGGTTTTGCCGCCGGTGTTCCTGGTGTTACTGCCGATTTTCTTCTTTGTCCGAAAATTCCTTTACCATCTTGCTTTGTATTTGGTAGTTGATAAGTTATACCTACTCCACCATCATCAACTTGGTCTGCTGTAAGCATTCTTACTTCTTTTTTAGATTTACCATCTGCCCCTTTTGATTCTTCTTCAAACCCTAATTGACCAGGCTTACCATCTGGTCCATCTTTATACTTACTTATAGTTAAATTTTTGGCACTATTAAAATCATCTGAAAATGATAATGTTCCATTTTCTTTTTTAATTACCCAATCAGGATTTAGTGCATAAGCTTGGTAAACTGTAAGATCACTTACTTTCATATTTATTGGCTGATTATCCTTAGCTTTTGCCATCATAGTCGCTACGATACTATCGTATGCACTTTCTGTTTCTGATAACCCAGTTGTAGGATTTGTAGTAGTAGGTCTTGTTGCATTTATTCTTGAGGTTCTTGAATTATACTTTGCTACTTCATAATCTTGCCTGTTATTTTCTGCTGTAATTGCGCTATTGGTGTTGATTGCTTTTTGGTCTCTTTTTATTAATGTTCCGGCTTGTGATGTTAATGTCTCTGCTAATACAAGTTCATCTCCTGAAATTCCATCTTCGTAATCTATAAGTTCATATTTAGGCACATTAAGATTAGGGCTATTTGCTCTTACTTCATCCAAAGCTGAATTTATTGCTGTAATATTTTGGTTCACTGCATCAATAGCAATCATCTGGTCTGTTTTCTGTGGTGGTTTCCCTACAGGGTTTTTATCCCACTCTGTTTTTTTATTTTTATATTCTGCAATTAAATCGTTAAGCTTATTTACAGTTTCTTGGCTAAATTTCCCTTTACCTTTTTTGCTTTGTGCGTATATTCTTGCATTATCATTTTCTAAAGCTATTTTAGTGTCGTTATTTGGATTTGGTTTAGGGACAAAAGTATCTGTTTGTATTCCTAACCATTCTTGTTTAGATTTTGCTCTGGCAGAATTTATATCTGCTAATTTTATTTCAGTTGAAATATTATTATTACCTCCTATTTTAGCTATTGTATATTCTAATGCTCCTAATTTTGGGACACTATAATCCTCTGGCTTAAAATCCATTATACTTGTATCAAGTTGAGTTCCTGTTTTAAAAAAATTATCCGCACCCCCTATTAAAGTTAATTTTCTTTTATTTTCCAAAACTTGCTTTGCAGCTTCTTGTTGATCTGGTGTTAGTTTTCCTATCTCTGTTTGTGCTGAATTATTTAATACATCAAAAGCAGTTGCCTTAGCCCTGTTAGCTGAAAACTGACCTAATAATTCTTTCAGCTTTGTATTGGCCGCTGGATTTTTATTGTAATCAAATATGTCTAAATTGTTTTTTACTAAATAATTTATTTCTTCTTTTTGCTTATTTAAAGCTTCGTACAATTCTTTGTTGGTACTGTTTGGGTCAAGGGCCATAGTTGTACCCATTTCTGTTGCAATAGCCTGATCTTTTATTGTTTTATCCTTTTGCTTTTGAACATTGTCTAAATAGGTATATTCTGCCAGTCTTTGGAATGGACTTGCATCAAGGGTAATACCATAGGTTTGACTACCGCCTTTTTCGCTGTTACCTGGTCGGCTGTTTATTGCTATAATTTCTTGTACAGTTGCCATATTTATTTTTTATTATACGTGCCTACTGCTACACTTTGTTTCCTTAATTTGTCAATTACTAAAGAAATTTCTTTTATAAATTGGTGTGTTCCTATTTGCAATGTTTGATAATCATCTTCGCTAATTCCAATAGTTATTTGTAACGGTGATGATTTACTAAAATCAATTACTCCTTTGTCTTTTGTTTCAATTATTAATTTCATAATTTTTTATCTACGCTGAAATTGTGAATTCCAAAAATTTAGTAGTTGCTGATAATCTGGTGTTGCTCCTGCTCCCATACTTCCAATACTTGGTAACGCAATTTGACCTCCTAATGGTGCGCCAGTTACTGTTGTTCCTAATTGTGCTGATTGTGATGTTGATTGTGCTGATGTATTTACTGGAGAAGCAATACCGGTAATACCATCTTTACCTTTTTTTGAAAGTTCATTATTTGCTACTGCCCCCATAATACCATTAAGACCGCTTTTGAGATTTTCATTACCGGCTTTTACCTTCATTGCTTCTGCTGCTGTTGCATCATCAAATTTCGCTTTTCTATCTGCAGACTCGGCATCTTTACCTTGTACTACTCCTGCAAGTGTTGTATAAATCTTATCAAATTTTTGTACTCTTGTAAGTTCACTATCGCTTGAAGTTTTCATAATAGCATCTATATTTTTACTAAATATTGCTGCAATGTCATTTGGATTTCCTCCTAATTTTTTTGCAGCATCTAAACTACTTGTGAGGGCGTTGTTTGTTTGATTAGTAAAATAAGACATTGTTTCTGCACCAAAACCCTGTTGTGCTTGTTGCTGTGCCATTTGAAAAGCTTGTGCAACTTCATCCGGTGTTTTATAATCTTCTCTTTGTTTTAAAAGTCTTTTTAACCTTGCATTACCGGAAATAGATTGAGCAATACCAATACCTGCTTGTACTACTCCCACTACTCCTTGTACTGCTGCTGCTGGGCTTATTTTTTCTAATCCTGGCATATTTTATTTTTTACAAATTCTCTGAAAATCCATTTTGCTCCGATGTTAAAAACTTAAAACTTATGTTGTCAAGTTCTGAATATTGCTGTCTTTTGTTGTTATCAATAGTTTGGTAGGCAAGTCGTAAAGTATTATCTCTTACGAATATAATACTAATAAAATAACCATTGGGTTTTTCTCCTGCAAAATCTTTCATATTACCATATAGCCCACCTCTACCATTTTTATTACATAGAAATTCTGCGCTATGCTTATACTCTGTCTTTCTCCACCTTACTGCTGGTATCTCACTTTCAAACTTAGGGTTGCTTGTTTTTATTTTCCATGCAAACCAAAGCATTTCGTCTTGTATTTCTATCGCTAACCCTACCTTATTTTTCTCTGGGAATTTGTTTAAGCAAATGCCAATAACCTGATCTACCGGTACGCCAAAGAAAGAGCCTACTTTTTGTGGTATGATTGGATGCAGCCATGCCAATCCGTTTTGTACTGTAAGGTATGTGCAGCCACTTCCATTAAATGAATTTAAACTGCCGTATGCTTCCGGTGTGCAGGAAGATTGGCCATAAAACTTATCATCCTCTGGTCTAAAAATAATTGTTTCGTTAGGGCTTATCATTGGTTCTTTTTCATTGTCAATACCCGAATGCCTTAACTGTTTTAGTGTAGTCATAACCATTTTATTAAGATGATTATATCCTGTGCTAAATCTATATTTATTTAGTGGGTCTGTTTGCGCCCTATTCCATGTTTCTATTTGTTGAAATCTTGCAGCAGTCCAGGCTTTAATTTTTGTAAAACTTACATCGGTTGCTTGTTGATAATCATGTTTTATGTAAGCGTGTTTGTTTACATCTGCCCAGGTTGCATATCCATCACCAAAATAAATACTTCCAATGTGGTCATACTGGCATCCGTACTTGCCTATAATTTTTGGTTGTGAATTACTTAAAACTTCATCTTCGCTTATTGCTGTAACATTTCCATTACTTCCTATTTTTAATAAATCATCTGCTGTTTGATTTATGAAATTATCATTTTCGCAAATCCACAATAAAAGTTTATCGTCTGTTATGTTACCGGCAACTAAACCGCCCATTTGTTTATCGCCTATTGTCTTTTCAAGGTCGCCAAAATAATTAAAATCATTTGCTGCTGATATTGTAATATTTCTCTCTTTCCTTACTTCATCTTCAAATTTATTTACAATGTAAACTTGTCCTACATCACTTACTTTATCGCCCCAAAAATCACTTGGGCTGTGGTGTTCAAAAGTCATTGGTACAGACTTACCAATTTTCCTTCTGATTTTATAAGTATCAAATGTTGAGAATATTCCTTTTGGATTTAAAATAGTTCTTCCATCCCCTGCGGCATTTAAAACTGTATCAAACTGTGCGCCTATCGAATAATATCCTTCTTCTGTTTTGCAGTCTGCAGGTCTTTGTAATTCAATGATTGTACCTTCTTTTATTATCTTTCCAATTCTTCCATCATCTTCAATTATTATTTGGTTGAAGTATTTTGCAACCGGTTCTTTTAATCCGCTAACAATGGTATTGTGGAATGGGCTTAGTATTTGGTAGTTTAAACTCTCACAATAATACTTTCCTTTTTCATCTGCAATTATTTCAACCCTATCTCCTTTTAAGTATTGGTAAATAGTATTGCTTTCAAAAAAGTTTTTGAAATTATAATCGTTTAGGGATTGAATTGTAATCGTTATTTTATTGTCTTTATATTCTGCTTTATCAACCACCCATTGCAATTCAAATGGGTTTAAATTCTTTGTTCTTACAACAGTAAATGATTTAGCCCATATTGGTAGTATTACACTACTTAAATCGTATTTCAAGTTACATACATCATCTATGTCCCCACATTTTTTTGGTATGTCTATGTACTTACCTTTATTTACAAAACTTAACTGACCGCAATCTCCTTTTACTATTGCTCCGAATCCGTATCTACCTCCGCTTTTAAGTGAACCTTGATGCAACAAAGCTGTTACATTTATTTTTCCAGTACCTATTGAAATTATATTTGTACCAATACCACCACTAATAAAACAAGCAGGTAATACTGTATCAAATGATGGCATACAAGGATTGCAATTATTTGCGCAATCAATTTCAAAGCATCCTTTTTTATCCATTATGATTGCCTTGGCTGCTCGGTTTCTGGTAAAATAATTTCTTACCTTAAATCGTATTTCTCCCAAGCCATTTGTTACCCCTGATTTATGTCCGCTTAATGCAACTCTTATTCCTTCTATTGGATAGTCATTACAATCAACTACTCTTACTTGCGCCCTTATATAATTATTGTTTGTGTACGGTACATTATCAATTTTAAAATCATGGTATGTCATTTCTCCCTTTGTTACCGAAATTGCTTGTGTTATAACATCACCAAAAACGCTGCAATCAGTTTCGGCTTTTACTTTGAAACTAACATCTCCATCTACACCAGGGAATACAACATGATAAAAACCATTATGATCGCTTACGTTACCAAATACATCACTATAATATACCAATGCCCCCGCTACTGGTTCATTATTTGAATCAAAAATATAACCGCTTACCGCACTTGCTTTTTGGGCGTATGCACTTCCTACCTGACTATCAATAGCATTATCTTTTATTATAAATGCTTGTGTAATTAAATCAATACTGGTTCCTGTGCCGCAAGCATCAAAAAATATTTCTTCTTGTTTAGGATTTAGGTTTCCAGGATTAATTACGGGACCTAAATCTTTTGTACCATTGTATGTATTAAGATTGGTTACTCCTTCTACAAAAGTTGATTTTTCAGTATTTGCAAATGTTTCTTGGTGGCTGGTTAGTCTTATAAATCCTTTTGTACCTCTTGGCACTCTTATCGTACACTTTGAGAAGAAAAAACCTCCTGTATTTCTAAATCTTCTCCATTGCCTTTGTGTGCCGCTATCAGACATATTTGTTACCTGTGGAAATTCATCTATAACACCGTTGGCACTTTTACGGTACTGCTTCATTTCACCAAAGTATTCTGTCCCTTCTATGTAAGCTATGAAGTTCTTTGTTTTTTCATTAAATCTTTGTCCCCAGCCTGTTTCAAAATCTCCGCTTGATTCTGATGGATGAAGCCCTCCGAACCAAAGTGTTTTATTAACCGGGTCGCTTTCAAGCGTATAAATAAACTGATTTCTATTGTGAAAGAACTCATGTATAACTGCATAAACAGTTACTTCTACAAATGTTTTATTGCAATTACTTTCTTGGTTACTGCAATCTAAATCTATATGAACATTATCTATTACACTTCTTGGTAACGGACAATTACCTGACTTATAATTATACCATAAAATGGAGTTTCCAAATGGTATTAGTCCTTGTGCTTCTCTTGGGAATGGAATAAAAACTTTATCACTTTCGCTTTGAGGGATTGCTAAACATTCTTTATCATTACAGAAGGTGTAATCAAATGCGCAATCAATATTAGAATATCCTATAGATACAATTTCAGAAAGTTGTGTTTGATACCATTGCTGCTGGACATTGTTGTATTGCTTATATTTCTCTATTGTTTCTGCTAAAAACCATTGGTTATTGTTATCTGTACGGTATGCAAGTTCAATGTATGAAACCATAGCATTACCTAATGGTATTCTTAAACTCATGCACCTGGAAAACCCATTTTCATTTTCAAAACATTCATCTGCAGATTGATAATAGTAACTACTCGGTTCACTCCATATACTTGTTCTTCCGTCGTAATAAACCCACCTGTACATAAACTGAAATCCTACATCTACTATTTTATTTGTAAGTAGTCTGTCCGTACCGCTTTTAGGTAGAAATGTTGCTCTTAGTGGCTTAAATGGTGTAGCTGTGCAAAGGCTTATGTAATCACAAGGGTCGCTGCAATCCTTAAAAAATGGAGTTGTAAAACTATCTGTTGCAATGGAAGCTTCAACATCAATACAACCTAAGAATATACCATCAGTAAAAAATAATCTTTTACCGGCCCAGTTCTTACAAGTATCTTTTACATCAAGCCATACTCTCCATTGAGTAATAGCGTTTTTAGGTTCTGCAGAAGGTTTATAGCATGGTTCATCATAAACAATATCACAGCTTTTTGAATTTACCCTATAAATAAAAGAAACTTTGTTTGAATTTAAAATAAATATGTAAACTTCACTTGTACGATCACAACTGTAAGTTCCCATTGAGTAGTTTTCTCCTCCGGGCATTTGTAAATTACAAGCTGGATAATTTGCTGCGGCTGGTGAACTTTTACCTAAATTTTGTCCATTGAATGTTGCCCCATGAATATTAGTAAAATATTCTCTGTTCTTTATGTAAAAAGCCTGTGCAGGAGATAAGTATTTTTCATCTATATCTGTAACCCATTCTGTTGGCTTATTCTGTTGTGCAAAATTCATTAAATTAAATATTTTTTACAATTGCCATAGAATTTATTAACTTCTTCTATTCCAAATGTACCACCATTTATTGATTTTCTTATGGCTAACATTTTATCTTCAATAGCTTCGTCAATCAGCTTTTTTTCAATCGCAAACAACCAACAAGCAGCATGAATACCAAAGGCAAAATCACTTCTTAGTAGTTCAAATGTACGTATAAGGGAATAACCGGTACTAAACCTGTTGTTATAATAGTTCATAAATTTAGTTCCTAAATATCTTCCAGTTATTTGCATGGCCCCAGAACCCTTAAAATCCCAACCATCTGTAGGTTGTGTATTACCTAAATTAGTTTTACCCCATGGCCCACCATATAAAATATTTGCTATTGCAGGTTGATTTGCTTTTTGTGTTGCTGTTCTTCCGTAACGGTAGGCATCGTCTATGCTTATTCTGTGCCTACCAAATTTTTTTGTGAGTGCTACTGCTTGATAATTTAAACTTTCTGTAAGAATAGTAAAGCTACCGCTTTCATGTAAAATATTAGGTAAGAACTCTTCAAAAATATCTTTGTTGTTTATACCGTATTGAGGGCATATTGTTTCCAACAGAGGGGCTATAATATCTGCATTATATTTTGTAATTACGGGAGAAATTAGTCTAAGTGGTAAAGCATGTATCATGGTTTGTTTTTATAGGTAATAACTTTCTAAATTATTTTGTTTTTTAGCAGTACCCTTCTAATAGAGTTTTGCCATAAGTTGTATTTTTTAGCAATAGCTGTTTGTCCTTGCCCATTTTTAAATAAATCTATAATTGCTTGTTCCTCTTCAATAGTTAGTCTTTTTCTGGAACTTTTTGTATAATATACAACTGCAAAACATCCTTTGCAAACTGGGTTAAATAATGTTGGAGAGTTCTTTTTAGGGTAAAATTTATCAGATAGCAAATATTTTAAACATTTGGTACATTGGTATTCGGTAATACCATCTGTCAATCTCATTTTTCTTTTTCTTTCTTTAAACGCTTCCCTTAATTTTAGAATAGTTTCTTGAGTTCTCGGAACACCTTTGTTAGATGGCGCTCTCCCTTTATTAGTAATAGACATCTTTAATTTAGTTTCGTCTGATGCTATGTGACTATTCCCTCCTGAGTGTAAGTTCAGCCCATGTTTTGTATTAAAGGTGTCAAATTTGTTTATATAAAATATCTCAAATTCATTTAATTTATCTCTGCTGCAAGTATGTATTACATTAAAAGTATGGTTAATTGACCCATGCTTTAATAAAGAAAAATAAAGCTTTCGTTGCGACTTACATTTTACTTGTTGATAACTTATTAGCCTTTTCATCACATTTACAGATTGCCCTATGTAGATGCCACCCGTAGGACTTGTTATTTTATATATTCCACATATTTTAGCCATAAGATACTTTTATCTAAGCTGTAATGATTTTAAAATTAATTTCCCGACCCAAGTAAATATTAAAAGTAAAATACAAATAATGGCAGCACCCATCCAAAAGTCTTTTTTTTCTTTTTGTTTATATAGTTGTCTTAGGTTCTCCCTTATTATAATATCCTTTCCTTTGTCCTCAATAGTTTTGGTAATGTACCGGGTATTGGTTTTTGTAATTCTATGGTTAATATCGTAATACTTTTTTGTGATTATGGTATCTACAAAACTTCCATCCTTACACTTTAATTTTATTGTATCTTTTACAGTTCTTATTACTGTGTCTTTAGTG
The DNA here is from genome assembly GCA_043736415.1 of Ferruginibacter sp. Classification (GTDB taxonomy): domain Bacteria; phylum Bacteroidota; class Bacteroidia; order Chitinophagales; family Chitinophagaceae; genus Ferruginibacter. The sequence continues at coordinate 17,779 of JAYTCO010000251.1, forward strand.
TTTGTGGTAATGATTTCTGGAGGTGTGGTGTCTTGGTCTAACACTATGCAGGGGGATATTTGTTTTGCTCTTTTTTCTGCTGCTACGCTATCTAAATTGTACGCTTTATCTACCGCTTGTACTGCTCTGAATGATTTACTGTTGCAGCTTATAAATAATCCTAAAACAAAAAAATAAAGTATTATTCTCATATCGTAAAGTTATTGATTTTATTAATAATATTTTCAGGTTGCTCATATTCCTTTACAGCAGCTTTCATTTGATTATATGTAAGTGTTCCTCCCTCAATATTCCATGCTAAAGTAGATGATTTTGTTACTGCCTTAATAAGTTTAAAACTATATTGAAGCATCAAACTATGTGGCTTCACAAAATGATAAATATTTTCTTTGTGTCGGAATACACTCATTTGATTTTTAGTATTTTATTTATGTATTAGTTCGCAAAACATAGTGTTACCTACAACCTTCATGCAGTCTCCAAACTTTTGACAGTAACCATTGACTGTATGCCGGAGGAATAGCTTGTGAAATCTCTTTTTTATTCATCCAATCAATGCCGATTGCTTTTTTTTCTTTTTCAAAGTCTCTTTTACCTTGTTTCTTTCTTGCATTAGCAGGTGGATTAATAGTTACACATTGGCTATCATGTTTGCAGGTAAAAGGCGACATAAATATTTCCGGTAACGTTTCAAAGTATCTATGCCTCCAAACTTGTAAGCCAAACATAGTTCCGCAAAGCATAACAGGGTTTATTAAATCGCCTCTTGCTCCTTCTACATTTTCAATAATGTACGGTTTGCCTGTCTTTAAAATTCTTTCTCTTACAGCACCAATCAATTTTAAATGTTTGCCTTTTGCTTCTAATGGTGTTGCTTCGCTGTATGCTTGGCATGGTGGACTTGCCCAAATAAAATCAAATCCATCTAAATCAAATTCCATTGCATCAGCTTGAATAAAATTAAAAGGATAATTAGGCATTGGGTTTATATCAATCCCTGTAATTTCAGCATTTGGAAAGGCCCTATGCAATCCCATTGCTGCACCACCTGCACAACAAAACATATCTAATATTTTAAATGGTATGCAGGTAACAGTGGGTTTTGTGCAATGCAGGGCGGGAAAATCCGCTATCATCATTTTATCTTTAATCATCATTTTATTATTTTGCTATTGAAAATTTGTAATTCTAATTCCCCACCTGCACAAAGCCCTTGCGTTAGGCGTAATTTAAGCAAACACCCGAAGGTGGCAGTCTTTCCTTGCTGTCATAAGTTTTCTGATACTTAAAACCGTTCCCTTTTATTTCAGAGACCAATCACCGTTTATGTTTTTACTTCGCTTTACGGTAACGAATTGGCAAAAAATGGATGGACACCACTTTTATTTCTTATAAACATATTTTTTCTTGAAATCTTCTGTTGTAGTAATGTTTATCTTTTCGCCTTTGTTTAATGCTTCCCAAGCATCTTTGCTCATAATTAAATCAGCAGTATGGTCGTTGCCAATTCCAATCAATACATTAACCGTTTCTACAAAGAACTCTGTTTTAAATCCAGCTTTGTTTACTGTAATGTTAGCCTTTGGACTAATCTTAATTTCTTTACCAAGCCTTGAAAAATGTTCTATTTCATAAGCATACATTCTTGTGGCTTTTTTGCCTTTAGGTGTTACCATTTCTACACCTATCGTTTCATTTGTTTTTCTTATTTTAGACATATTTTTATAATTTAAGCCACAAATATAATAAAATAATACTGAAATACAAAAAAACTACGCCTAACATTAGGTTTTGCGTAAATTTTGGCTTGAAAAGCAGAACTGAGCAGCATCTATCACGGCATCAGATTTTATCTATCATCATCTTGCCGCCAATACCAAAACTTCGCAAAGCCTCCACGTTATAGGAAATGCCAACCTACAGCTTTTCAAGAAAATTTACTTTAACGTGCATTAATGCTGATTTCCAACCCCTACCAAACATTTCATTTGACCACCTTTCTTCTTTTGAGTTTTGTAAATTTTCATTTAAAAATTCTGACAATGCACTTCCTATAACATTGGGTTTTGCGGCATTTGGGCTTGAAGGAATAACAATAGGCATTTGTTCGCTATCATCTTTTGTTTCGGCTTGAAGTTCTTTATTTTGCATTTGTAAGTTTTTAAACATTAGTAATTTTATTGAGCATTTGTTCGGGCGGAAGTTTTTCAAATACCCAAACGTCAGCAAAGCCCTTGCGTTGGGCGAAAACTATCATCATTTAATTTCGTTGCTTTGACAATAGATAGTTTACAATATCAATTAAGACAAGACCAAACAGAATTAATGCGATAGACCATCCTCCACTTACTATTTTATCGCAAATCTTTTCATCTTCTGTAAATGCTTTCCAATGCCAACCATATTTAAAAAGAAAAAAGATAGTTTTTCTAAAGCCCAAAAAATAGTGCTGACTTGAAACATTACTTTACACCAAGCCCATTTTAATTTTACATTTTTAAAGTTCATGATTTATTTTTTGACAGTTTTAAATTTAATTTCCGTGTTCGCCCAACAGTGGGTTTTGCGCTAAAGTTCAGCTTAACAAGCATCGCTGAGCGAATACAAAGCCAAGCGGTTGGAAGGTTCAGCGCAAAGCCCTTGCGTTAGCAGCCATTCATTGCAGCCAGTATGCCTTTGCAGACAAATATTATAGTTTCTGCCTCAATAGAAGCCTCTGACAAAGGGCGGTGTTTGTTTTTATTGAATTTTACTTCTGCTTGTTGACTTATCTCTATTATAAAATTTGAAATTAAATCCTTTGAATAATTACGACCAATATCAAATGACATTTTCCAAGTATGCCATGCAGCAGCATCTTTAAATGTTGAATGTTTTTCAAAAAGTTCTTTTGACCTTGAACGGCTGCTAACAGTGGGTTTGGCTATAGTTTGGCTTGACGTTGTGTCAATAGTCCTTATACCATTGGTCGGCTGCGGTTCGAGCATTTGTACATTTACTTTCTTTGTGTCCATATTTTTATCTTTTAGTTATTAATTAAACTTTTGTTTGGGCAGACGTTTTTCAAATTCCAAACCATCCCCAAGCCCTTGCGTTACCTGCTATACTACAGTATGACAATTTCAGCCTCTTTATTGCGTTCAATAAAAGCAAAAACTTCTTTTCTGTTGACAGTACGACAAATAACTTTTTCTTTATATTGTAAGCCTGTTTATACCATTCAGCATATTCCTTTGAAACTGTCCAAGACAAGCCGCCATCATTTTCTCCATTTGTTGCCCTGTACACTTCAAATGTTTCAGGCATTTCTCTTAGTTTTTTAGCTTCTTCGGGAGTGCTGAAATAATATTTTTCCTTCCTGTTTGCAGTCATTAATTTTCTAAACGTAGGTGCAGTTTCTACGCTTCCTGCTATTATCCAAACAGTGCGCATCATTTCCCAATACCTTTCATCTGAAAAGTTTTTATTCTCTTTCAAATAAATCGAAAGCACTTTTTCTATGCTATGCTCACTATCCCAGGCGTATATTATTTTCTTTGCAATTTCGCTATCTCTTTTCAGCACTTTTTGCGGTAGGAAAGGATAACGTCTTGTCATTGGAACAAGCTCATTATTGCCCCGTACAGCCGGTAACAAACGGTTTTGTGCAAGTGGGGCAGAAGTGCCAAACTCATCTTTTGTAATTCTATCAATCATCAGTTTAAATTTTGAACTTTTGTAATTCTATTTCCGCACCTGCTGTTCCTTTTGAAAAAAAGTTAATAATTGATGGTCTTTCCATTTTCTTTTTTTTTTGCGTCTCGACAAATAACGGCAGCTAACATTGCGTTTTGTGCAATTTGGGGCTTGACGTTCTTAATCTCAACTGTTATTAAATATTTTACTTTTTGTTGTTATTTCGGCTGACGGAATACTAATTCCCCAACTGCACAAAGCCCTTTCGTTAGCTGCCATTTGACAGACTCTAATAATTTAACAAGTCATTTAGTGTTGAAAACACAGTTATGCCAACAACAATAGCCAATATGACTATAAATATTTGAGTAATAAGCATAATATTAAACCCTACATAATCGTTTATTTTATGGTAAATAGTTCCCTTTCCAATAATTCTATAATCAGACTTCTTTAAATTTAATTGATAAAATTCTTCACGCCATTTTTTTACCTTTACCAGTGCTGTTGTGCTATCAACTTGTAGTACAATTCCGTTTATTACCTCTGTACTTGTTTGCCAACTGTATTTGTATTCAGGAATAGAAACGTAATCATATCTTTCGGGAACTTTATAGCAGCTATCAATGTATTTTGGTTCGCTTACATAAAATACCCATCCAATGTAAAATATCATTGATAATAGCAAGGTGATAAATACCGCAATTTTTACTTTTTTCATTTGTTTTTGTTTTGCGTCTTGACTACTTGTTGGAGTGTTGCATTTTCTCCAAAATAATCTTTAATTTTTGGTCGCATTTTGTTGCCTAACTTAAATTGTTGACCTGCAAACTTGCAATTATAACATTTTGCTTTTTTAGGTAACATTGGTATAGCCACAAGTGGGGCTGACAGGATTAAGCCCATCATTAATTCGCTATCGTCATTTGTTTCAACTTTTGAATTACTATTTTTCATTTTATTAGTTTTTTCTTTTAGTTAATGCCCTTGCTAATAGTTTTGAACTGCAAATAATTTTATTATTTTTCTTTTTTATTTAACTCTTTTTTTACTGATTTTTCTACAAAAGACTGTATTGTTTCAGGCGGGTTCTTTGCTACATACACCTTTAGTCTTAGTTGTAATTCCTTTGATATATTTACTGTTGCTTTCATTACACAAATGTAATAATGTAGTTTTACATTCAAAATAAATAAAATAAAAAAGCCACTAATTTTTTTTAGTGGCTTTAATTGTTGTTTGGGGATATAATATTATACCTATGCCGTTTGTTCTGTTATTTTTAATCCTTTTAATTGAATTGAATTATTTAACGCACTTTGCTCTATTGCTTCACCTAAAGACTTTATAAATGCGTCGTCTATTTTGGTTTTAGAATTAGTTACTAAGGGAAGAAGTGCATCTACCAATGCTTCCCCTGCATAAATTGCAGCTTTATACTTTGGTAAGTCTGTGTCATGCAACTTTTGTAGGATAGTTATTAAACTGCTTTCTCCTACTGATTCTAATGTGGTTGATAATAAATTTAATAAGAACTCTTTCATATATTGTTGGGTTTAGTTGGTTCGTCTGGTAGTGGTTTAACTCCTGTTCCTAATTCTATCGCACCACAAATTAAAACTGCTACACCTAATACAAACGTGGTAATCTTTATTTGATAAGGACTTAATAAATCTGTAGCTGCAAACATAGTAATTAAAGAAACCAATGTGTATCTTATTGCTGTAAGAACTCTTTTTAATTTTTCAGGAGTAGGATTTAAAAAACCTTGTTTAAAAAACTTAACTTCTCCATGTTGTACTTTGGGTAAACTGACTTCAATGTCCTCTCCTTTATCCTCTTTTTGCATAGTTGTTAGTTAAAGATTTTTAAAATTCCCTTTCTCTTTCGGGGTGGTGTAGGTAAATATACTGTATCTATCTTATTATATTCTAATATACTTTTATCAAATTCGGGTTCTTTCCCGTAGTTTACCTTTAAAACTTTTTTTAAGGTAAAAATCTTTCTTCGGTAATAATTATTTTCCTTTTGTAAAGCATACGCTTTTCTTTTGTATCTTAATACTTCTTCTCTTAATTTATTATTGGGAACTGTTTGCTCTGTAACACTTGCCATGTCTCTGTTGAGAGCTAAAGAACGCTTATCATTTTCTGCACCTAAAACCCTTGCTTCTTTCTGTTCTAATGTTGGGGTTGCAATAACTTTTTCTTTACTCTGACCGCTTACTTCGGGCTGTTTAAAAACTATTGGGAATAATATAATTAAGCCTATAAGTATTAATAAGTACCTCATTTTATTTTTAGTTTTTCTATCAATACATTTTTTATGTGTTCCCTGTCATCAAGTAAATCGCTTCGGTATTTTTCTCTTTTTAGGGATTCCCTTCCACAATCTGAAAGACAACTATCCAAATAATCTATTCTTCTTTCCAGTTTGTTTATTATTTTTTCATTGCTTTCGTCTTTTCCGTAAGTTACTTTAAGTAGTAACGAAAACAATGCCATTACCGAAAGAATCAGAAGCGTTATCATTAACCTATTCGACTTTGAACCATCAATATTTTTAGATACACTTCTTGGTATTTCCATTTCGTTCCCATTTTTTCTAACTTACTATCAATCTTTTATTTGTAATCAAAAATAAGTTTTTTTATATTGGGAAAATACTTTTTTAGTATGTGGAAATTACGGTTATTTGTTTAATAGTACAATATTAGTGCCTGTTTAATGGTATACCCATGTTGTGGCATTGCGGAAGACTGGAACTACTCCTGTACCTCCTCCAACAGTTACTGCTGATAAATATACAGGGGCTGCTGATGGAGCATCTGTTATATACGCAAATTGCCCTACAACTCCTGATGGTAATGTAGCAAATGTATACCCTCCTGTTTTCATTAGTTGTGATGTTGTTGTTCCAGTAATTGATACATTCCCATTAAACTCAAGTGTGTTGACCCCTCCAGATATAGCAGAGGTGCTAATTCGCATCATTGTATTACCCCTGTTTTGCCACGTATAGCCTTTTGATGCATCATAAACTCCTCCTGCTGCTTTACCAGAACCTACGTTAAAATACATTCCACTGAACTGCCCATTTATTTCTGCCCTTCCTTGATTCATAAATAATCCGCTAATACCTGATGCTGATGTTGTTGCAATACTTAAGTATTCCCCAAAATAAGACAATTTTGTAGAATCACTTGTAAGTATACCAGAAGCATTTGCAAAAGGAATAGCTGTTACTTGGTATCTTGGTGTTAATAAAGAGCCGATTGTATAATTAGGATGGCTACCTGTAATCGTAATATTTGTTCCTGCTGTTAGTGTGGTTTTATTGATAAGTATATCATTAAAGGTTGCCAATTTGCCTTGTAATTTAGATGTATCTACGCTAACATTTGATCCTGTCACTATTACTGGTGCAGTTCCTGTGTAAACAGTGCCAGGGCTGCTTGGTGTAGTCCAACTGCCAGTTCCATTGACATCGCTTACCCATATTTTACCAGCCCCTTGTGTTCCATCTGTAATCTTAACTTTCCCGTTAAAATTAGCATCGTTAGTGAAAGTTTTACTTCCTCCAATGGTTTGGTCTATTGCTGATAATGCTCCTTTTGTAGTGCTTGTTGCATCTGTAATACTTATCACATCCCCTAAGACAACAATTGGTGCAGTTCCTGTGTAAACTCCCCCACCAGCACCTGTGTTATCTATGTATGCAAATTTATCTACCCCGTTTATAACCTTAA
>JAYTCO010000252.1:0-10098 GCA_043736415.1 Ferruginibacter sp.
GTAGGTGTGGCATGAATGAACCATTTTTCACTCATTAAATTATATGTTTCAATGGCAGCTTCTACATCTGTTTTGTGTATTCCCAATGCAACACGCATAAACAAATGTTGTGGGCGCTCCGTGATCTTTCCGTTTACTTTTAACAGGTAAGATTTTTCCAAGGTTTTGAAACCGAAGAAATCAAAGTGATAATCTCTTTCATAGATGATGGTGGCATCTAATAAATCAGCATTTTCTTTGATGACGGCATACACATCATCTGCCAACAAAGGGGCATGTGTATTTGTTTTGTTATCGATATAATTATACAACAACTCAGCGGTTTCGCTGAAAGATTTTTTAGTGTTTTTATGCAGGTTGCTCACCGCTATTCTTGCTGCCAATACAGCAAAGTCTGGGTGCCTTGTTGTGAAAGATGCAGAAGTTTCAGCAGCAAGGTTATCAAGCTCTGTTGTAGTTACATTGTTGTAAATACCCGCAACCACTTTTTTTGCAATTTCAATTACGTCTTCGCTTTTTAACTGAAGCCCATAACTGAGTTTCATTACCCTTGATGTGATCTTATCAAAGTGTACTGCTTCTTTTTTGCCGTTTCTTTTAATTACCTGCATATCTAAAGTATTGAGATGTTAGTATTGAGTATTGAGATAATACCCTATAATTGTTTTTCTTTTAATTTATTTGAAAATGTAAAAAGCATTTTTTGAATTTCTTCAATCAATTTGAAAATTTCTTCAGCTGCTTTAATATATTTTAATTCTATTGCTATTATTAATTGTGTTTCAACTTCATAACAAGATCCTGTTGCTATTGCTATAAATTGTACAAACTCTTTACTGCTATTTCGACCTGCCCCCTCGGCAATGTTTGAAGGTATTGACACACTTGCTCTTCTTATCTGATTAGTTAATCCAAATTTTTCTTCTACAGGAAAAGTTGATGTGATTTCATAAATTAATTTCGTTAGCTCTACAGCCTTCTGCCAAACTTTTAAATCTTTATATCTATGCATGACTTTCTGAGTATCTTAATAATTCCTTTGAGTTAAAACAGCTATGAATTTAGTTATCTCAATACTCAATACTAACATCTCAATACTGCTTTAAAAGTCTTCATCCATACTAAACACCTTACTCGCATTTTCTTTTACGCCGGATTTTTGGTATTCGCCTACACGTTTTTCGAAGAAATTAGTTTTGCCTTGTAAAGAAATTAGTTCCATAAAATCGAAAGGATTTATGGCGTTGTAAATTTTACTGCAATCCAGCGCCACCAATAATCTGTCTGCTACAAATTCAATGTAATCGCACATTAATTTTGAGTTCATTCCTATTAGCCCGACAGGTAAAGCATCGGTTACAAATTCTTTTTCTATTTCTACAGCGTCTCTAATAATTTGTGTAACTGTTTCTTTTGGCAAAGGGTTTTCTAAATGCTGTGTATAAAGCATACAGGCAAAATCGCAATGCAAACCCTCGTCTCTGCTGATAAGTTCATTTGCAAATGCAAGACCCGGCATTAAACCTCTTTTCTTTAACCAATAAATCGAACAGAAAGATCCGGAAAAAAATATTCCTTCCACAGCGGCAAAAGCAATAAGCCTTTCTGCAAATGTTCCTTTATCTATCCATCGCAAAGCCCACTCGGCTTTTTTCTGCACACATTCAATGGTATCTATCGCTCTTAATAACCTGTCTTTTTCAACAACATCCTTTATATATGTATCTATAAGAAGAGAATAAGCTTCACTGTGTATGTTTTCTATCATTACCTGAAAGCCATACATACAGCGGGCTTCAGGGTATTGTACCTCTTTTAAAAAGTTTACTGCAAGGTTTTCGTTTACAATACCATCGCTGGCAGCAAAAAATGCCAACACATGTTTTATAAAAAAACGTTCATCTTCTGTAAGTTTGTTTGCCCAATCCTGTACATCAGTTGTTAGGTCGAGTTCTTCTGCTGTCCAAAAACTTGCCTCTGCCTGTTTGTACATCTGCCAAATATCCTGGTGCTTAATTGGGAAAAGTACAAAGCGGTCTTTATTATCAGCTAAAAGCGGTTCGATGTGCATCAATTATAATTTTTTGAAATGTTTTGGTTGTTGTAAAAGGTATTTATCGGAGAGAACAGAAAATCGCTAAAATATTATTTACTTATTCTTCTTAAACAATATTACTAATCATTTTATACATAAATTTTTATTAGTTTTTCACAGCATGTTTACAAAATAAGCAGATGCAATATGGACAACGGGTGCAGACAAAATAATTAGTTTTCCACTAAGGAAATGCACATTATATGGATAACTTTTATGTTGTTATCTGTTTAATTTTTGGTAGTATAATTGTTATACTTATTAAGTAATTGTTATTTTTAATTAAAAACCAATATCATGGCTACATTCAAAGCAATTTTAATTTCAGGAATTATTATTTTATCTCTATCACAGTGCAAACAATCTACTACAACAACGAGCCCGCAAAAGCAGTCATTGCCTCAAATGACAAAAGAGGAAGGTCAAATAATTACTGCCCGTGAAATTAGTGTTTGGGAATATTCTAAAACAAAGCAGCTTGATAAATTACGTGAAATACTTGCAGACGATTATACAGGATATTTTGTGACCGGTAATATGCAGCCAAGTGATGTAATAAATTTATTAAGAAATTCAACATTTACTTCTTATCATTTATCTAATATAAATGTAAAACCAATTGCAGAAAATGTAGCTATTATCTCTTATCATGTTATGCAGGATGTAACAGGTGCAGATGGTATAAAGTGGGTGCCGGAGTTGGCTGCTGCTTCAACTTATGTAAAAAGAAACGGAGTTTGGTATTCAGTATTTTATCAGGAAATGCCATTAAATTAAAATGCGAAAAAGGCTTTGGTGCAATGTTAAGTCGGTTTTTGCCTAATATTTTTTTCATAATTTTATAGTTCAATCTTAGCTATGAAAAAAACATTTACATTATTCGTTTTCCTTGGTTCGTATTATTTTTTATCTGCTCAAACTTTTTCAGCTGAGCAGGCGGCAAAAAAAGTGGGTGACAGCATAAAAGTCTGCGATAAAGTATACGGCGGTCGATTTTTTGAAACATCAAATGGATCACCTACTTTATTGAATATGGGCGCAGTATATCCCGCAAGCCCGATTACTATTATGATACCCGGAGATGTGAGAGCAAAAATGGGGTATGCACCGGAACTACAATTAAAAGATAAAAATGTATGCGTGTTAGGGAAGGTTATTTTGTTTAAAGAAAAACCTGAAATAATAGTCTACAATATTTCGCAAATACAGTTTCAATAATAAACGATATTCGAATGATATAAAAGTGTACTCAACCGGTGAGTACACTTTTATTATAGATTTTTATTATGCAGTTGTTGGTATAAATTTTAAGGAGATAGAGTTAACACAATGTCTTGTATTTTTCTCAGTAAGCCTTTCTCCTGTAAAAACATGACCCAAGTGAGCACCACAGTTATTGCAGATTATTTCAACCCTCCTCCCATCTGCATCAGGTACTTTTTTTACTGCTCCGCTTATTTCATCATCAAAACTCGGCCAACCACAATGGCTATCAAATTTATCTTTTGAAATATAAAGTGGCGCATCGCACCTGCGGCAATGGTAAATGCCTTCTACTTTGTTATCGTTGTACTCGCCTGTAAAAGGCCTTTCAGTTCCTTTTTTTAAAATTACATATTCTTCCTCGGGTGTAAGTTTGTTATAATTCATTTAATAATTTTTTTATTACCCAGTACAAATAGCATGCTGCTTTACAAAATATCTTCTATATTTTTTTTTATGTTGTTAGCCATTAAATCTGTAGGCAAATCATTGTCATCTTCTCCAAATGGATCCTCAATTTCTTCAGCAATAAGTTCCAGACTTACCAGCACATAAAAAACAAATGCCACTACAGGTATAATTAAATATCCTAAATTAAAAACATGCCCAAACGGCAAAGTCATAACATAAATAAAAATAAACTTTTTTATAAAAGTGCTGTACGAAAAAGGAATGGGTGTGTTTTTTATACGCTCACAGGCGCCACATATATCTGTAAAAGACTGCAACTCGCTGTTTAAAAAAATAAGCTGTTCGCCACTTATTTTTTTTTGCTGTAAAAGATCATTTACCCGCATATAAATTAATGCACTTATTTGGTTTGGGATGTGTTTGCTTTCATCGATATGAACGGACTTGGGTGTATGAACATCCTGCTTAAAAAGTGAGGTGGCTGTACTTTCCGCTTTTAAGTGATCGTGCAGGGCAAGCGCATAAGCAGGAATTGTTTTTTTGAAAAACTTTCTTTCTTCCTGTTCGTGGCTTGGAAGTATTGCGTTTAATTTCATAGCAAGGTTTCTGCTGTTATTAGTTAGGCTACCCCACAGTTTTCTGCCTTCCCACCATTTATCGTATGCGGTATTTGTACGAAATACAAGTAATATAGATATGGCAAAACCAAGCAGGCTATGCAGTACATCGATGTTTTGTATAGGACTTTTTTCAGAAATATGTCTGTACTCCAATTCAAAATAAGCAACAGCAGCCGAATACAAACAGTAAAGTATTAAAAAAGGAAAAAGCTTGCGAAAGGTATCCCCTTTGCCAACTTTAAAAATGTACAGGAATGGATTCTTTTGGTTGTATGGAATCATTGATTGAAAAATTTTATCAAATGTACGTAACACAAAAAACGCCACTAGTAAGTGGCGTAATATTTTTTAAAAGCATTTTATCTTCCTCTGCTAAAACTTTTTTGGCTTTCATTGCTGCCAAACTGTTTTGGTCTGCCCTGGTTGTTCCCTCCTCGGGGGGCTCCACCAAAACTGCGTTGTGGCCTTGCCTGTTGTTTAGGTCTGCCTTGTATACCGTTAAAAGTTATGTGGTAAGGGTGGTTGCTGTTTAAAGGAATTTGCTTGCCTATCAGTTTATGAATATCTCTTAATGCTTCTGTTTCTTCTGCTTCGCAAAAAGAAAAAGAAATACCACTTGCGCCTGCTCGGCCTGTACGGCCAATGCGGTGAACATAGGTCTCAGCAATGTCCGGCAACTCATAATTAATTACGTGCGTAAGATCATCAACATCTATACCTCTTGCAGCAATATCTGTAGCCACCAATATTCTGGTAGATCTGTTTTTAAAATTAGACAATGCTCTTTGCCTTGCATTCTGCGATTTGTTGCCATGAATGGCTTCTGCGGAAATGCCAAGTTTGATAAGATCTTTTACTACTTTATCTGCACCGTGTTTGGTACGGGTAAATACCAATGCAGTTTCTATAGAATGATCAGCCAAAATAAATTTGAGCAAAGCGGCCTTGTTTTGTTTTTCAACAAAGTAAAGCGATTGTGTTATGGTTTCTGCAGTAGATGAAACAGGCGTTACTTCTACTTTTTCAGGATTGGTAAGAATGCTGTTTGCCAATGATTGAATTTCTGCAGGCATAGTTGCAGAGAAAAAAAGCGTTTGTCTTTTTACAGGCAGCTTGGTAATCACTCTTTTTACATCATGCACAAAACCCATATCCAACATACGGTCAGCTTCATCCAAAACAAAAATTTCCACTTCTCTTAAATTAATAAACCCTTGGTTCATTAAATCCAATAATCTGCCGGGAGTTGCTACTAATATATCAACTCCTCTTTTGAGTTCGCTCACTTGTGGTCCCTGGTTTACGCCCCCAAAAACCACTAGGTTTTTGAGTCGAAGATTAGCGCCGTAAGAATTAAAACTTTCCTGTATCTGTATTGCAAGTTCTCTTGTTGGCGTTAAAATTAGTGCACGAATGGGGCGCTGCCCTGCACTTTGCATTGTTTTTGGTTTTGCCAGTTGCTGCAGCATTGGTATTGCAAAAGCTGCAGTTTTACCGGTACCGGTTTGGGCACAACCAAGCAGATCTCTGCCTGCCAATATAAAAGGAATTGCGCCTTGTTGAATAGGTGTAGGCTTTGTATAGCCTTCGGTATCAAGCGCATCAAGAATGGGCTTAATAAGATTTAAGTCTGTAAATAACAAAATATGTTGTTTTAATAAATGAGTGCGGAAATGAAGACGGGCTTCATCACTAAAATGGAGAATGCTTATGTTCGTAAAGCATCTTATTGGGGAAGTGTATTAAATAAAAATCTACAATAAATATCCTGGCTTTTAATGCCGCTGTGTTAATGAACTTCTGCGAAGATATGGCTTATATCAAATTATGCCACAAAAACAATTTCTATATCTACCATTTATAATTTTAATATCCCATTCATCAAATTGTAAATAAAAAATTATTTGTTTATCTATTCATTATCAACAGTTTATTAAAATACATCACCAACTACCGTAAAATAAAAGGTATTATGTGTTACATAGTACCAAACTAAACCTATCTTTGTTTTATCAAACCGAAAAGAAGAACCAATAAAAATTTAAGATATGAATATTGATAACACAGCAAGCCAGATGCGAAAGGGGGTTTTGGAGTTTTGCATATTGTCTGTAATAAAACAGGGAGAAGCTTATCCGTCAGATATTATTGACAAAATGAAAGCAGCTAACCTCAACATTTTTGAAGGCACCCTGTACCCTTTGCTTACCAGATTAAAAAATGCAGAACTGCTTACTTACAGATGGGTAGAAAGCAACAGCGGACCGCCACGAAAGTATTTTCTGCTTACAGAAAAGGGTGCAGATTTTTACAAAGAACTCGAAGCCACCTGGAATGAACTTGCCAACGCTGTAACTGCACTAACAAAATAAAAAAATAACCTTAACAACAACCTTAACAACAACAATTATTACATCATGAAACAGGTAATAAATATAAATTTTCAGGGAAGGGTAGTTCCAATAGAAGTAGCTGCCTACGATATTTTAAAAGCCTATGTGGACAGTCTATCACGCCACTTTGCTTTAGAAGAGGGTAAAGATGAAATTATAAACGATATAGAGAATCGCATCGGAGAATTATTTCAGGAACGAATAAAAGCAGGTGCGGTTTGCATTACTGATGAAGATGTAAATGCAATAATAAAAAGTATAGGCAGGCCAGAAGATTTTGATGATACAGAGACCTCCGCAACAACTGGTAATAAAGATTCAGAAGAACAAACCGCTCAACAACAGCAAACATCAACCGCAACCCCTCAAGGAAAAAGAAGATTGTTTAGAGACGAAAACCATAAACTTGTAGGTGGTGTTTGTAGTGGTATTGCCAATTATTTCGATATAGATATTGTAATAGTAAGAATAATATTTCTTGTATTACTCTTCTCTTTCGGTATAGGTTTTATACCGTATATTATTTTATGGATAGCTGTGCCAAGCAGCGCTACCACTGTTATTGGAAGCAGAAGAAAAAAATTGTACAGAGACAATGATGAAAAATATATTGCCGGTGTTTGCAGCGGTATTGGCCATTATTTGGGAATAAATGCATGGATACCGAGAGTACTTTTTTTGTTGCCTTTGTTATCTTTTGTGAGTAAAAACAGGTTTGGCAATTTTGGTAATTTTGGAGATTTTAATTTCTTCAGCTTTAGCCCGGGTGCATTGTTCATTTATATAATCTTATGGCTCGTATTGCCGGAAGCCAAAACCACAGCGGAAAAGCTGGAAATGAAGGGGGAAAAGGTAGATATGAATTCTATTAAAAATTCTGTGGTGGAAGAAATGAAAGGTGTACAGGAAAGGGTTCAAAAATTTGGAAAGGAAGCTGTAAATGTTGCGAACGAAAAAGGAAAAGTTTTTGGTGCGGAAGCAGGCACATTGGCAAGAAAAGGTGGCCGGTCTTTAGGCGATATTATTGTATTGTTGGTAAAAGGCTTTGTATATTTTATTCTCGCCATTGTAGGCATTTCTCTCATATTCGCTTTGTTTGGGTTTGGCATTGCAGCCATGGGTGTATTCCCGATGAAAGATTTTTTACTGACGGAAGGATGGCAAAATGTATTTGCATGGGGCACACTGTTGTTCTTTATAATAGCCCCAATGATTGCGGTAATTACATGGATAATAAGAAAGCTCGCCAAAATGAAAACAGGCAGCAAAATGCTAAAGCTTGGTTTTAGCGCAATGTGGGTTATTGGCTGGGTAAGCATCATTTTATTAATTGCTTCACTTTCAAAAGATTTTAGGCATTCATCAAATATAAACGAGCAGGAAATATTATTGCCAAATCCCGGGATTAAGTCTCTAGAAGTAACCACACTTGCGCCGGGTACAAGGTTTACAAAAAACAGTTGGTTTAGCATGCAGCCTTTTGAAGGTACTGATGAAGACAGTGCTGTTATTAGAAATACAACTGTACATATTGTAAAAGCTACCAATGACAGTTTTAGAGTTACCATGATAAGAACGGCATGCGGTAATACTAGAAGAAATGCCGATACTTTGGCTTCCCTTATTAATTTTAATGCAGAGCAAAAAGATTCTTTGCTTGTAATTGATCAGGGTATAACCATTAATAAAGTAAATAAGTTTAGAAACCAACATGTGATCATTACAGTGTACGTGCCTGTAGGTAAACAAATAAAAATAAATGATCGGGTGAATACTTCATCAAGAATGAGTTTTGACGGGCCTTTCACTAATAACTGGGAAAGAGATTTTGAAAGTATAAAATTTGAAAACCTGGAAGATGGATGGAATGAAGGTGAATGGTATACAATGACAAAGGATGGCCTTTATACAAAAGATGGTAAACCTGCAGGCAGTTACAGAAGCCGATACGGTATTGATATAAGAGACAAAGATGGTAGGGTTCGCATAAACAGAAATGGAATTACCATTGACGATAACAACGACAATGATGGCAACTACCGGTACGATAACAAGCCAATGGATAAATTTGATTCTATAAAAATGAATATTAAAAAAGATGAAAAACGTTTTAAAGACTCCCTGCAAAAAGCAAAAGAAAAAATAGAAAAGCAATTGGAGAAATATGAAAACAAAGACGAAGGCAATACTTTCTTATTCAAATCGCTTCCTTTTAAAAACGCCTTGGTTTTATTTAATTAAAGAAAGAGTTAAGTTGAGGTTGAATAAAGCTCTGCCCTTAGTGGTAGGGCTTTTTTTTTATTTACATTTGCCCACATAAAAAAACAATACATGAAAAATACACCCTTCACAGAAAAACATATTGCATTAGGAGCAAAAATGGCAGATTTTGCCGGTTTTAATATGCCTATTTCTTATACAGGTATAAACGATGAACATGCTACGGTACGAAATGCAGCAGGCGTTTTTGATGTAAGCCATATGGGAGAATTTATGGTGAAAGGTCCAAATGCACTTGAACTTATTCAACGTATTACAACAAACGATGCAGCAAAACTTACTGCAGGCAAAGCCCAGTACAGCTGCATGCCAAATGAAACAGGCGGAATTGTAGATGATTTATTGGTGTATTGTATAAAAGAAAATGAAGTGTATATGCTTGTCGTAAATGCAGGCAATATTGATAAAGATTGGAATTGGATTACCCAATACAATACAAATAATGCTGAGCTGCAGAATATTTCTGACGATACCTGTCTGCTTGCCATTCAGGGCCCAACGGCAACAAAAATATTACAACCGCTAACAGATATCGATATCCTTAATTTACCGTACTACACTTTTGCAAAAGGCAAGTTTGCAGGGGTTGAAAATGTATTGATCAGCGCCACAGGTTATACAGGTAGTGGCGGGGTTGAAATTTATTTTGAAAATAAAGATGGCGCTGCTGATAAAATATGGGATGCTATTTTTGATGCCGGCAAAGCGGCAGGAATAAAACCTATCGGCTTGGGCGCAAGAGATACTTTGCGTTTAGAAAAGGGATTTTGTTTATATGGAATGGATATAAACGACACAACATCGCCGATAGAAGCAGGCCTTGGCTGGGTAACAAAATTTACAAAAGATTTTACGTCAAAAGCAATTTTTGAAAAACAAAAAGCAGAGGGTGTTATGCAAAAGCTTGTAGGTTTCGAAATGATTGAAAAAGGAATTGCCCGCCACGATTATGAAATAAAAGATTTTGAAGGTGCTTCAATTGGCAATGTTACATCCGGCACACAGGCACCTTCACTCAGCAAAGCAATTGGAATGG
>JAYTCO010000253.1:0-4285 GCA_043736415.1 Ferruginibacter sp.
CCTTGGATCGGAGCTGTTGTTGGCCGGAATGCCCATGCCAATACCTTCAACAAGCGCCTGCATATTGTTGTTCCAGCGGGCTCCAATTTCAGGTGATTGTATGGTAGTAACGAGCACATGCCGAAGGTTATCGTCTGTTAAAAATTTCTTTTGCTGATCACTTAAATCATAGGGGGTAGCACTACTTTCAGCGAAAGATTTTCCGTTAAAAGTTCCGGCAAAAGGTCCACGGGGTGAGGCAGGTATTGCCTGGTGACCGCTGTATAACATAAGCCCCGATATCTGTTCAATAGTCATTTTACCTGCAAGATCCTTTGCCCGTACATCTACCGGCAGGCGCCAGTCTTCATATTTATCCAGTTGCTTATTCTTATTTAAATCTTTAAACGCAAGGACATCCACTGTTAAAATTGTAACTCCTGAAGTAGTGGAGTAACCCAATGTTTGACCCTGTGGATTTGCAATGGTCTTAATGGTTCCTGAACCACTTTCTGTCCATTTTTTATTTTGAGCCTGGGCAATTGTTTGGGTATAGGAGCAGGCTACAACTGCTACTGCGCAACTGGCTTTTAAAAATTTTAAATATCTCATGTTAGGCAATTTTTGGAGTGATTACAGGGGTTAATTAAATGGAAAGAAGAAAATACCAAAAGGGGGTTGTTATGGCAAAATCGTTGCTGGCTGTCCCGTCATGCTTGCGCAATTGCGTCAAGTTAATTATTCTTAAAAATGTGCTCAAGTCCCAGCGGGTCTTAATATCGGTAGAGAATAATTATTGAAATTCTTTGCGTGCTGTAGGTACGTAATAGATC
Organism: Ferruginibacter sp.; assembly: GCA_043736415.1. Taxonomy (GTDB): domain Bacteria; phylum Bacteroidota; class Bacteroidia; order Chitinophagales; family Chitinophagaceae; genus Ferruginibacter. The sequence continues at coordinate 813 of JAYTCO010000253.1, forward strand.
TTACTCATTTAATGTTGCGTACCTACGGCACGCTCTGGACATATCCGAAAACATTTTTTCTACCAATATTATGTGCCTATGGCACATCTCTCAAAAGTCTTTAAAATAATCAACCGGATAGGGTTTCAATTTAAAATAGATGTTTTTTAACCTGACGCTTATGCGTGCTGCTTGAGGTATCGCAATCACTTCATCTATAAAGCCAAGGCAACATATGTGTACTGGTGTTAGCGCTAAAAAAAGTCAGCCTCTCTGGAAGGAGAAGCTAACCAATTAAAGTTTGATTATTGCATGTCGGACGAAGCCTGTGTTGAGTTGTTGTTTTTACGTTTGAATAACAGCGCATCAATTTTACCAAACCTGTATGAGAAGGTTAACCTAAACATTTGTGGGTCACGTAACCTTGAGTAATTCTGTATAAAATAATCGCTTTCAGAATACTGCTCCATTTTACGTGTTTTAAAAATATCGCTTGCGCTTAAGGTAATAGAGGCCGCATTGTTTTTCAGGAATGTCTTTTTAACTGCAAGGTCAACTCCATAAAAAGGCTTTATATAACCCTGCGATGAACTTTGTGATTGTCCAAATCCACCCGGACCTCCACCACCCGGACCACCTTGTCCGCCGCCGCCGCTGCTTTGTACAAGATTGGTTTTTGCCTGGTAAGTGGCTGAAAGTTGCGTGGTAAAATTTGCAGGTAGCTTAAAGTTGCTATTGAACTTTCCAAACCAGCTCCATAAACTGTTGTCGGCTGTTGTTTTATTTACGTTTAATGTGTTGATGGTAGAATTATAAATGTTTACGTTGGTAGTAAAATCAAACCATTTAGTTGGATACAACTGCGTAGTAAATTCTGATCCGTAAGACTGGCTTGAATTTGCATTGATGTAGCTGTTAACAATGGCCAGATTTCCGGTAAAAGGATTGATCTCCTGGTCAGAATAACGGGTAATCAGGTCATTGGTTTTTTTGTAGTACAACGATGCAAGGATCATATTGTTTTTAACATACGTTTTTGAGTAAGACATTTCAAATGAGCTGGTAAATTCAGGAACAAGCCCCGGGTTACCCTTGGTTATATTCAGTGGATCGGTATAATCAGCAAAAGGGATCAATTGAAAAAAGTTGGGACGATTTATACGACGTGTAATGCTTACCTGAAGCTCCTGCTTATTCTTTAATTTCTGGCTTACAAAAATGGAAGGAAACAGGCTTACAGGGTATTTGTTGCTAAACTGCTCTGCTGATTTTACCAGTTCGCCGTTATAGCTAGAACTTTCGGCACGAACACCCAGTTTGTATCCAAAATTGCCAAGGCTTTGTGTAAAGCTTACATAAGCTGCATATACATTATCAGTGCTTTTGTAATTGCTTGTGGCCTTCGGTACTTCTACAAAATCGTTAGCTGTTGAATTAAAAATAAAATTGTTGTTGTTATTTGTTCTGCCACGTATAGCAGCCCTAACGCCAGTTTCCAGTTTTATGGTAGAGGTAATGGGGTTTACCAGGTCACTTTGTAAAACAATGTTGTAGTCGTTACCGCTTCCCATTATTTTTTGAAGTTGATTGCCGGTTTTGCCATTAGTTTGTCCATTGTTGTAAAGGTTAGTTGCGTATACTGAGTTATTATCGCTTTTGCCACTAAAATAACTGGCATCAACCGTTAACTCCTTACCAACTTTCGGAAAAATATACTTTAGTCCAAACGACCCGCCACCACCATTAAATTCACGATTGCCGGTTGTGGTTCTTTCGCTATAGCTTTTAACGGTTGATGCGCTGTAAAGACTATCGGTATTAATATTAATAAATTCGTAAGGGTTAAATTCGCCATGCACCCTAAACCCTGTAAAAGTTAAAGTAGTGCGGTTGCTTATAAAATAATCAAGACCAGCACGTCCAAAAATAAAAGCACCTTTATTTTTACTATAGTTTGATTGAAATATAGAGGTCTGTGGTACCTGGGTAATGTTTAAACGATCGGTTACGCCGGTGGTAACACCCTTCATCTGGTTTACATTCACACTGGCAAACATGTTTATTTTGCCCTGGCGTACATTAAAGTCAGCACCGGCATTTACAGCTCCTCTCTTATCTACACCTGTACGCAAGTTGCCGTTATAGCCTGTCTTCTTATTCTTCTTCAACACAATATTCAGTATACCTGCGCCACCACCCGAAGCATCGTATTTGGCCGATGGGTTAGTAATCACTTCAACGCTTTCAATAGCATCGGCCGGTATTTGTTCAAGCGTTAAAGTAGTGGGTCTGCCATCAACAAATATTTGTGGGGTGGCATTACGCAGGCTTACATTACCATCAATATCTACATTAAGGCTCGGTACATTTTTCATAATGTCCAAAGCTGTTCCGCCTGCACTTACAAGGTTTTTATCTACATTAAAAACTTTTTTATCAATATCCATGATCATGCCTTTGGTGGCAGTAACCGTAACTGTTTGCAGTGTTACAATTTCGTTAGCCATTTTTAAGCTGCCAAGATCTTTTTCAAAAGAAGGCATACCACCTTGCATTCCCCCTGCAGGTGGACCTGATGGAGCATCGGACGGAGCTCCCTGTGGTTTTGAACCGGCGGGCATAAATGAGATGGTTTGACTGGTGGGCTTATACCCCGTTGCAGAAATTTTTAAAACCAACGCACCCATAACCGGTAATTCTTCAATTGAAAAATCACCATTCCCTTGAGTAGAAGTTCCTTTCAACAAAACTTCTTTTACTTTTTTAGTAACCGGATCGGTGGTGTTTTTTAATATTAAAACTGAAGCATCGCTGATTGACCTGCCTGCACTGTCTACCAGTTTACCAAAAACATGACCCATGTTGGGTATGGCCTGTCCTGCTCTTGCGGCAGTTGGCGCTCCTGCAGGCATTTGGGCAAACAGGTAAAAATTTGAGGTGAGCAATGCGGCAATTAAAAGGAGCCTTTTCATAAAAAATAATTTGAAGTGTTAACTCGTTCCTGATGTTTTTATCTGGTAACACAACAAATGTATCATGAGCTTTTCCGCAGTTTTTTTAATTGAGATGAAAGCAAAAAATGTAACGACGAAAGGGGGAGGGTAGGCATTAGTCTGTAGTCTGTAGGCCATTGGTAATTGGTAATGGGGCATTAAGGTATTGAGGTATTGAGGTATTGTAATTGGTCATTGGGGCTTTTGTTAGTGGGACCATGGTCTATGGACTATCGTCAATTGACTATTGACTATTACCTCTATACTTTGAAAAAACGCCTGTATTAAAAAACCGGGGCAATTGCCCCGGCCTGCTATCAACTATAACCTTTATCACCTAAAAACTTTCTTAGATTATGCTTTGTTCAGCTCAACATTTACAATCAGTTCAACTTCTTTACCTACTACCAATCCACCTGCTTCTGTAACCTTGTCCCATTTAAGGTTGTAGTCAAAACGGTTGATGGATGTCCTGGCTTTAAAACCGCTTTTTGTTTTTCC
>JAYTCO010000254.1:0-4257 GCA_043736415.1 Ferruginibacter sp.
GCTTCATTTAACCTTAAACTCAGCGTATAACCCGCTACGGAAACAGAAATAGGATCTTTAAATGGAGCGATTTTCTCAACAATAATTTTCTCACCAGGCACACAACCCATCTCCATCAATTTTAAAAAAATATCGTCATTCTCAAAACCCTTGATTATTACTTCCTGTCCGATTTTAATTTCAGATAACTTTTTATACATTAGTATTTCATTCATTTTAGAATTTGTAAAATTACTATTTAAGCCACTCTATTTATATCGTTTTAAAGAAATTTATGCCAGTTGTATTTCATCATTTAGTACCCGTTACCCTAAAAAATAAAAAACCCTTAAAGACTTTTATTAATAAAGTCTTTATAAGGGAGGGAAAATGTTTGAAATCAATGAACGTCATTTTCTGTTCAGATGAATACCTTCTTGATATAAATAAGCAACACCTAAAACACAATTTTTACACAGACATTATAACTTTTGATATAAGTGATCCTAACAGCTCTTCCATAACAGCAGAATTATACATAAGTATTGATAGAGTAAGAGATAATGCCAATACGCTAAAAACCGACTTTTCAACTGAACTCCATCGGGTTATTTTTCACGGAGTCCTTCATTTATGTGGGTACAAAGACAAAAAAACCGTCGACATAAATATTATGAGACAAAAAGAGGACGAAACCTTAAACCAATACTTTACTAATTAAAGGTACTGTTCCACGAATCACAGTTTCATAGTGAAACATTTACTTTTGTTCTTTAAATTAATGTTCCACGAATCCCGTTTCAACCTGAAACAACATAATTTACTATGACCCGAAAAAAATGGACCGCCAAAGAAGAGATTACTTATGCTGTATTAAAATTTAGAGAGAAGAGAAAATGGCAACAGGCTCTAAGGAGATATATCTTAGAGAAAAATGTGAGCGAAAGCTATGCAGTTTATTTTGGTTTGGATATAGAAAGCTTTAGGGAATGGATAGAAATTCAATTTACAGGTAGTTTAAGTTGGGATAATTTTGCAGTGCAATGGCAGTTTGAACACATTGTGCCAATCGCTTATTTTGATTTTAACAAGGAAGTAGATTTATTGCTTGCATGGAATTTTATCAATATTAGAGTTGAAAGAATTGATTTAGATAAAACAAGAGGAAATAGGATAGATGCTATTGCAGCTAAATCATATTTTGAGGCGCTACATAACAAAACACAGAACCCCACATGTGCCAAAATGCTTAAGAAAATTGAGCAGATAGAAGTTTCCACTATATTATCAGAGCCTAAATTGGAAAATTTTCTCATTAATAGAAAACATGACATTGAAACAATTTCAACGTTAAAAGCTGCCGAACTTGCTCAATTGAATAGAGGAAGGATATTAGAAGATATTTTACTCGAAAGAGAAATCCTTAAAAAGTTTGGTTAGACGACTTCTTTTTTAAAAAGCAACCCACTTCGTACCTTTACACTCATGTTTTCAAAATACGATATTATAGTAGTAGGTGCCGGTCATGCAGGTTGCGAAGCCGCAGCGGCTGGTGCAAATATGGGTAGTAAAACACTTCTCATTACAATGAATATGCAGACTATTGCACAAATGAGTTGTAATCCGGCAATGGGAGGAATAGCAAAAGGTCAAATTGTGAGAGAGATTGATGCGCTTGGTGGTTATAGCGGGATTGTAACTGATAAAAGTATGATCCAGTTTAGGATGCTTAACAGATCAAAAGGTCCCGCAATGTGGAGCCCGAGGGCCCAAAGTGACCGAATGTTATTTGCTCAGACCTGGAGAGAAATGCTTGAACAAACATCCAATGTTGATTTTTATCAGGATACAGTCTTCAATTTAATGGTTGAAGGTGATAAAGTTGTGGGTGTAGTTACGGGTCTTGGTCATAAAATATATTCAAATTCTGTAGTTCTCACAAATGGAACTTTCTTAAATGGTGTAATTCATATAGGCGAAAAGAAATTTGGTGGTGGAAGAGTGGCAGAGAAAGCGGCTACTGGTATAACGGAGCAATTGGTTACTCTTGGTTTTGAAACTGCAAGGTTAAAAACAGGAACACCTCCACGAATTGATGGGCGTAGTCTTGACTACTCAAAAATGGAAGAGCAAAAAGGAGATGAGGAAATTGTAGGGTTTAGTTATTTAAATAAAGCTGAATTGAAACCTCAAGCTCAAAAAAGCTGTTGGATAACTTATACAAACCAAGAAGTACACGACATATTAAAAACCGGTTTTGAAAGCAGTCCAATGTTTCAAGGACGAATACAAGGTACTGGACCAAGGTATTGCCCAAGTATCGAAGATAAAATAAATCGTTTTGCAGAGAGAGAAAGGCATCAATTGTTTGTAGAACCCGAAGGTTGGAATACAGTGGAAATATATGTGAACGGTTTTTCTTCTTCTCTCCCAGAAGAAGTGCAGTTAAAAGCATTAAGGAAAGTGCCCGGTTTTGAAAACTGTAAAATGTTTAGGCCTGGTTATGCAATTGAATATGATTTTTTCCCGCCAACACAATTAAAAGCCAACCTCGAAACTAAACTAATTAAAAACCTCTTTTTTGCCGGACAAATAAATGGAACAACAGGATATGAGGAAGCAGCATGCCAAGGATTGATGGGCGGTATAAACGCTCACCTGGCAGTGAAGGATGAGAATCCGTTTATACTCAAGCGTAGCGAAGCATATATTGGTGTACTAATTGACGATTTAATAAACAAGGGTACTGATGAGCCTTATAGAATGTTTACAAGCAGGGCAGAATTTAGAACCTTATTAAGACAGGACAACGCAGATTTGCGTCTTACAGAAATTGGTTATGAGTTAGGATTAGCATCTAAGGAAAGATTTGATATGGTTATGGAAAAGAAAAGAAAAGTAAAAGCCGCAATTGATATTATAAACAACCTATCATTAAACATAGAAGAAGCACATGATTATTTAAGCTCTATCAATTCTGCTTCGCTTCTATTTAAGCAAAAAGTATCGCAACTATTATTAAGACCAAATGTTGTGTTGGCACAAATGATTCAACATATTGAATCGGTCAATGAATCGCTCAAGGAATTTTCAATAGAAGTACTGGAACAAGCCGAAATACAAATTAAATACTTCACATATATAGAAAAAGAAAAAGAATTGGTTGAAAAGATGAGTCAGCTTGAAAATTTATTAATACCAACAAATTTTAACTATGAGAAATTGATTTCTCTAGGGAATGAAGCAAAACAAAAATTTCAAAAGATTCAACCAAGAACATTAGGACAAGCAAGCCGAATCAGTGGTGTTAATCCAAGCGATGTGCAGATATTGATGGTTTATATGGGAAGATAATATATAAAACATTAATATGAAATAATTTAATGCGGAAGATATTGTAGAATTAAAATTTGGTAGTCCAAAAATTACTATTGAGTTTATTTGAAAAAAGGGCTATTGTTGCTGTACATCTTACGATCCCAATGAGTTTACATGGCATGAACGGGTAAAAATATATACTGTTTTATTAAAAAAAATTCAGAATGATTATTTTAAAAAAAACTTTTTTTCTGGCATTCTCGTACATAAAGTGTTCGTTAAAAGGATTCGCTCCTTTTAAATGCATAATGAATGTTCAGGTGTAGTTTTTAGGTTAGATAGCCCTTGTGAAAACAAGGGTTTTTTTGTGCAAAGAAGTTTTTTAACTACAATAAGTTTTCTTCAAAAATTAAATTCCATTCTAAGTAATACGAAATTTAATGTGGGCTTTGTTGAGAACGGTCTAACCTTTACATTTGTAAAAAACCTTTATTGTAATTGATTTAATAAACATTTTATGGAAGAACAAAAGCTGAGTAACCTTGCACAAACCCTTATAGGTTCAGAAATTGTAAAGCTTGGCGGCATCATAAAAGATAAAATAAGCAAAGGAGAACAAATTTATAACTATACCATTGGTGATTTTGATTCATCGGAATTCCCTATTCCTGCATTGTTGCGCATGGAAATAAAAAACGCATACGATAAAGGATATACAACTTATCCACTTGCAGATGGAGAAACAGATTTAAGAAAAGCAGTTGCAGGTTTTATAAAAAGCAAGCAACAACTTAACATTGATATTTCGGAAATCTTAATTGCCGCAGGCGGACGTCCATTAATTTATGCAGCTTATAGAGCCATTGTAGATAAAGGAGAAAAGGTAATTTATCCTGTACCAAGTTGGAACAACAACCATTACACACATTTTACAGAAGGAGAACACATAAAAATAGAGGC
>JAYTCO010000255.1:0-4248 GCA_043736415.1 Ferruginibacter sp.
GAACAGGGAGGCCTCATCACCATGCAGGACCTTGCCAAGTGGAAACCCATAGAAGAAGAACCGATGCAGGTAAATTACAAAGGCATTGATGTTTATAAATTACAACAGTGGACACAAGGGCCCATGTTCCTGCAAAGCCTAAACATACTTGAGAATTTTGATTTAAAAGATATGGGCTATAACAGCACAAAGTATATTCATACACTTTATCAAACCATGAACATGACTTTTGCCGACCGAGATTTTTATTACGGCGATCCTGCTTTTCCACCAGCCGAGCCCATGAAAGGTTTGCTCAGCAAAGAATATGCAAAGCAAAGGGCAGGACAGATCTCAATGAAACGGAATATGCCAGATATTGGCCCGGGGGATCCATATCCATTTGAAGGAAAAATAAATCCGTTTACTAATCTATTAAAACAAAGAGGCTATACTTTTGATACCACAAAAAACAATCGCCCCGGTTTTATGCCTCCACATGATGTAAGAAATGATGGTGCTGCACGCATCTCGTCAATCGGGAAAGAAGCTGACAGTGCGTACATGGCACGTTTATGGGCAGGTACTACTTCTGTAGAAGCTGCAGATGAAGAAGGCTGGGTGGTTTCTATTACCCCTTCGGGTGGATGGTTGCCTGCAACAATTGCCGGGAATACAGGAGTGGGCATGAGCCAGCGTTTACAAAGTTTTGTATTGGATTCTTCCCTGAATCCTTTTAACGTGATTGAACCCGGCAAACGCCCTAGGGTAACATTAACTCCTACCTTGGTTTTAAAAGATGGTAAACCTTATTTATCGTTTGCAGTGCAGGGGGGTGATACACAGGACCAAAATTTATTACAGTTCTTTTTAAATGTGGTAGAGTTTGGAATGAATGTGCAGGAAGCCTGCGAAGCAGCAAATTTTAATACCAATCAACTATGGTTATCCTTGGGCGGCACAAAAACAGAAGATCGCAAGCCAAGGCCTGGCAATTTATTGTTGCACGAAAATACATCACAGTGGGTAAGGAAAGAATTAAGACAGATGGGTTACACGTTAACTTTTGATGACAGAACCAGCGGTCCGATAAATGCTATCTGGTTTGACTGGGCACATAAAAGTTTCTGGGGTGGAAGTTCCAATCATGGAGAAGATTATGGTATTGGTTGGTAGATAGTGTGCCTTGCTAAGGGTTGTATGTGTTACTCGTTCTAAAAAAAGCTACATGTTAAATAAATAATCCTGCAATAGATTTACAGGTGTTAGGAATTTCCTTTTGAAAATTATTGTATTTTTTGAAATAGTTTTCCATTTCTTCTCTGCAACGTCTCTGCCCTTGCAGGACGTTGGGTACCTTAACAACTCCTTTTTTCTGCAGCAATGTTTTATGAAAAGGTATAGTCCATTTTGGTTTTATAAAAAATTATTTGGGATAAATCAAGTTTTCACAAGGTGGGTCGGCTGTTTAAAAAACAAGCCTTGGCGACTCACGTGTGGATCCGATGGGAGCGCTCACAAAGTTGGGAGTTAGCCAACGTAGGTTAAAAGAAAAAACTATTGCTACATTTTTCATTTGTAACTTTTAGTACGCAAGTCTTTGCCTTTTCTGTACAATGAATTTTACAAGTGTCTTCTTTAGGTAACCGAGACATGTGACCTTTTATTCCTAACTTTATTCTACAATAAAATCAAGTCCTAATACAATATAGTGCCTTCTGGTATTTAAAAAAGTCTTTCTGAAAACTTAAGCTGCAATATTAAAAAAGCATCTTTAAACACTAAGCGACATACCAGATTTAATAGAATAAAACCAAAACAATAAAAAACTACAAAAAATTTAATGATTACTTTATCCATAATCTTTCAAATTGTAATAGCCCTGGCAATCTTAATTATTTGGGTATTTAGATTTTACAAAGTAGAGATAGAATTTAGAAACTATCACTTAAGCGACTTAACCCGAAATCTTGTTGGCGCAAGCAAAATTTCCCTATCAACCTTATTGGTAGCCGGTATATGGTATCCAGGTTTGGTACTTATTCCCGCACTGCTGATGGCTTTGCTTATGGTAGCAGCGCAGTATTATCATTTTAGAGCAAAACACCCTTGGCTTTATCATGTGCTTTCTTTTTTACTCTTACTGATGTGTCTTTTCATTGCAGCAGTATCAGCTAAATTATTGTAAGACATGACTTTTCTCAATATCCTTATTGTTATTTCAAGTGTGTCGTTTTTACTTTATGGGATTTCATATTTCGCAACCACAAACATGAAAATTGAGTTTAAACGATTTGGACTCGAAAAATTTGGCGCACTTACAGCAGTTCTAGAAATATTGGGTGCCCTCGGTCTGCTTCTAGGTATAAGCTTGCACCCTATATTACTTGTATCATCTGGAGGGCTAACTATACTAATGCTTCTTGGTGTTATAGTCAGGATAAAAATGAAAGACAGTCTCCTGATATCAACTCCGGCTACAATTTATGTGCTGTTGAATGCATGTATATTTTTTCTAGCTTTTTAGTGGGTTTATACTGAAGAACATTGGTAACTTTTTCACCGCATATTCAAAATTCGCCCCTACTAGCACCCACTATAACCTAATGGCTCAGAAATGAGGTGTGGAAATGTGCGGTAGCTTTCTGTGCAGCTATTTATAAAACCACCATTTCTTCTCAGCAACGTCGCTGCCCTTGCATGACTTTGCATACCTTAAATAACTTCTTTTTTCTTCCCCATTATTTTACGAATAAGGTACAGACCATTTTGGTTTTATAGAACATTATTTGGGATAAATCAAGTTTTCAAAAATTATGTCACCTTGGTCAACGACCAAGCCTTGGCGACTTACAGATAGCGGCAATAAGCGCTCATCAAGTTGGATTAAATATTTGGCTATAAACAGATCAATTTTTCTCCCCACTAAAAAATGATATATATTTCCGGAATAAATAACTGCTTTATGATAAAAAAAATCACCTGCTTTATTATCCTGCTTTCATTTGTTAAAGGTGCCACTGCACAAACAAAAATTGATTCTTCCTTATCAGACCTTAACAATTATTTTAAACGGGTGAAATGGCGCTCCATTGGTCCTTTTCGTGGCGGACGTTCAGTAACGGCTACGGGTGTGCCGGGCAATATCAATACCTATTATATGGGCACAACCGGTGGCGGTTTATGGAAGACGGAAGACATGGGCATTACATGGAATAACATCTCCGACGGGTTTTTTAAAACAGGTTCTGTAGGTGCAGTTTCAGTTGCAGAAAGTGATGCCAATGTAGTGTATGTAGGTATGGGCGAACATGCAATACGTGGTGTAATGACGAGTAGCGGTGATGGCATTTATAAATCTACAGATGCAGGCAAAAGCTGGAAAAAAAAGGGGCTTGATCTTACACAACATATTGCCCGCGTGGTAATACATCCAAAAAATCCGGACATTGTTTTTATTGCGGCACAGGGTGCTTTGTACACTAAATCAAAAGAACGGGGTATTTATAAATCAACTGACGGCGGTAGTACTTGGAAAAATGTATTGTATGTGGATGATAAAACAGGCTGTGCAGAATTATCAATGGATATGAACAACCCATCTATTTTGTATGCAGCTATGTGGGAGCATGGCCGCCAGCCGTGGAAAGTAACAAGCGGTGGCCCCGGCAGCGGATTGTATAAATCAACAGACGGAGGAGAACACTGGGACAAAATGCAGGAAGGCCTCCCAAAAGAAATGGGTAAAATGGCCATAGCTGTTTGCAGGTCTAATTCAGAAAAAGTATATGCGTTAATTGAAAGCGACTGGGACAAAGAAGCAGGAGGATTATATGTTTCTAACAATGCCGGTAAAAGCTGGAGCCAGGTAAGCAGTGATCATCGTATAATTGGTAGGGCATGGTATTATATAAAATTGTTTACCGATCCGTTAAATGAAAACGTGGTATATGTAATGAATGCCCCGGCCATGCGTTCTATTGACGGTGGAAAAAACTGGGAAGATATTTCGGCAACCCACGGTGATCATCATAACCTCTGGATAAATCCTAATAATTCAAAAAACATGATTATTGCAGATGATGGCGGGGCAGCCATTACATTTAATCAGGGTAAAACATGGAGCTCACAAAACAATATGCCTACGGCACAGTTTTACCGTATAAATGCGGACAATCAGTTTCCATATCACATTTATGGAGGCCAGCAGGATAACAGTTCTGTAAATATTACCAGCAGGGAATTGGGCAGTGCCGGTATCAGCAATAC
>JAYTCO010000256.1:0-1742 GCA_043736415.1 Ferruginibacter sp.
TGGCAAAAGACGATTTAGACTATTATTTTTCTTCGGCAAGATTTTATGAAACTGGCATTGACGAATTTGGCTTTTTAAAAAATATTTTTAATTTATTTAATGGTGATTGAAGCGAAGGGTTCGTGGCGACACGAACCTGGGCGGAGAGTAAGTTCAACTTATGGGTATAAGGATTTTTTACTGAACCTTCCAAACATAATATCCCTAAAAAACCCTACAACCATAATATCCTTTTTATATGTGCTTGTGTGGAGTCTGACCCTGTAGCCAAGTTACAATGAATTAATAAAGTCAAATAGTTTAATCAAATCCTCATCGTTTTTAAAATTGACTTTTTCCTTCTTAATATATTCCTCAATTTGCGGACCTGAGCTACCAAATAATTCAAGTAAATCTTTTTTTGAAGGTTTAAACTTATACATTTTGCCTTCTTTTAAAATGAAATAAGCTTTATAACTCTCAAATCTTTTTTCAGCATACGGCGAGTTATAAGGTCTGGTTTCTACAATCGTTTTGTAAGATTTAAATAATAATTTTATTTTATTACCCGCTAAGAGGCCATAAAAAGAGTTTTTTGTAAATTTATCAATTTCGGGAAACCCGTTCAAGTAGGTTTGCCCCGCTATCTTAAACGACTTTACAGGAATTACAAAGCTCAATAACATTTCATCTTTTGTGTTTTTAAAATATAACTCATCATTATAAATGTTGTATTTAAGCGGAACGTTTTCATACTCGTCATCATTATTTAAAATTACATTACCCTTTAAAAATTCATCATTTTCAAATGGTGATCCAATTACATCAACATAGGCAAGTTCTCTAATGGGTCTGCCAAGTATGTCTCGCAGGAATCCCTGTGCTTTACCTACGTTAGTAAAACAGAGCAACAGCATCAGAGTGGTTAAGAATTTCATCAATATTTCATTTTAATCCAAATTACCCAATATCCTTGGTTAAAAAATTAATTTTATTGAAGCGCAAAATATTAATTAGAAGATTGTGGAGTAACTGTCGCAAGTAATTGTTTTATTAATAGCCTGTAAAAGCGGATAGATGGTTTATTTGCATATCGTTAAGCTAAATAAGATCTAATACTATTGCGTCTTAATAATCAGCATAAAATCAAATTTGTGAACTAATGCCGTTTATTGTGTGCAAACTTTACCGCTGCAACAATAAGTACGCCACCAATTACATTCCCCCAATGTGGAAAGGCCCTGAAACTTTAAAAATTCTCCGGAAGAAATTTGGTTTGCTTCACCTACTCAACCCTCGTTGGTACCCACATTTCAAATTATCAAACGCCTAGGTTTGGTCTCCCCCTACTAGCGCAGAGATCTGGCGCAGAAATGAGGCGTGGCTTATATGAGTTAGCTTTCTGTGCGGCGCTATATTATACTTCCAAAGCAAAACAGCTTTTAAATTTACCGCACAGATACCCTTCCACACTTTTGCTTAGCTGCATATCTACGCTAGAAATCGCAAGAAATCTCTACAAAAAATTACACGCTTTTGTACATTTACTCATGAGCAAAAAATATAAATTTACAGACAACAGCAAATTATATTTTGTAAGTTTTGAAGTAACAAACTGGATAGATCTTTTCATAAGAAATGAGTACAGAACTATTTTAATCAACACCATAAAACATTGCCAAGCAGAAAAGGATTTAGAGTTGTATGGTTGGTGTATCATGACGAGCCATGTACATTTAATTAATGGTACGAGCGGCAATGCG
>JAYTCO010000257.1:0-9984 GCA_043736415.1 Ferruginibacter sp.
CTTTTTAAACAAAACTCAGATATCCTGCAATAATTTTATACCCATAATGTGCTTAAACTTAATAGGAACACAGACTTTATACTTTTTGAGGGATGACTATTTAATAATTAGTTTAAAATAAAATCTGCCATTTTTGTATCCCTTGAATTTGGACCTACAAATACACTGAATTTGCCACTTTCAATAATACTGTTTCCATTGGCGTCATAAAAAGATAAATCTTCTTTTGTTAGCATAAAACTTACCTCTTTTGTTTCTCCCGCTTTTATCATTATCTTCTTAAATGCTTTTAATTCTTTTACAGGTCTTATAATAGATGCTGCATAATCTCTGATATACAATTGAACTGTTTCTTCTCCATCCATTGAGCCCGTATTTTTTACATTTACAGTCACTTTTAATTTACCAGATTTTGTGATAGTTGAAGAAGAAAGTTTTACATCACTGTAATCATAAGAAGTATAACTCAACCCATAACCAAAAGGATAAAGCGGTTCGTTGGGAATATCTCTGTAACGGCTGTACCAATTGCCCAGTCCGTCTGTAGTAGTTGGTCGCCCGGTATTAAAATGATTGTAATAAATAGGTATTTGTCCGATGGCGTATGGGAATGTCATTACAGTTTTTGCCGAAGGGTTGAATTCTCCTACAAGCATGGATGCAACTGCGTTCCCATGTTCAGTACCTAAAATCCATCCCTGTACCAAAGCATCTACAAGCGGTTCTGCTTGTGTAAGTATTAAAGGTCTTGCGCTGGAAACAAGTGCAACAACAGGTTTTCCGGTTTTTTGTAATGCCTTCAATAATGCTATTTGTCCATCGCTTATTTGTGGATACGCAAGTGAACGATCTTCGCCGGCCATTTTTCCGCTGATACCTATATTTACTACAACCACATCTGCCGCAGTTGCATTTTGTATTGCTTCGTTTATCAGCATTTCGCTGCTGCTGTTATCGCCATTATACCCATTGCAAAAGCTGATATTGCTTATTTTAGATTTTAGCCCATCATAAACAGTAACAGCATCGTTACTGTTTCCCTGACCAATCCAAAAATCAAACAAATCGGGTTTGCTGTTTGCATAAAAACCAATAAGCGCTACTTTTTTATTTTTATCCAACGGTAATATATTATTGTTGTTTTTTAAAAGTACAATTGATTTTTCTGCGGCGGTTTTTGCAATTGCCCTGTTTTCTGCGGTAAACATTACAGCTTTTTCATTGGCTTCATTGCAAAATTTAAAAGGATCATCAAACAAACCAAGTCTAAATTTTTGGTACAGTATTTTGCCTGCAGCTTCATCCAATTGCTGCATGGTTATTTTTTTTTCTTTCAGTAATTCGGGTAAATATTTCTGCGAAATTTTGCTTTCCATATCCATCATACTTCCTGCCTGTAAAGATTTTAGTGCAGCATCTTTTTCATCTTCAGCATAGCCATGTTTTATTTCTTCGCCAAAGGAAGCCCAGTCGCTAACTACAAAACCTTTAAAGCCCCATTTGTTTTTCAATACATCCGTTACCAGGTATTTGTTTGCACTTGCCGGCACACCATCCACTACACTGAATGCGTTCATAACTGTTGCTGCGCCTGCATTTACGGCTGCTTTATAGGGTGGCAAATATTTATTCCAAAGCATTACCCTACTTACATCTACCTGGTTATACTCTCTGCCGGCTTCTACCAAACCATAAGCAGCAAAATGTTTTACGCAGGCTAAAACATGTTTGTTGTCATTTAAATTTCCCTGAAATCCTTTAACCCTTGCAGCAGAAACCAGCCCTGCATAATAAGGATCTTCGCCTGCACCTTCCATTACCCTGCCCCAACGTGGGTCGTTGCTAACATCGCACATTGGTGCAAAGGTCCAGTGCACGCCGGCTGCAGATGCTTCTTTTGCAGCAATAGAGGAGTTTTTTTCAATAGCCTCTAAGTCCCAACTACAGGCTTCCGCAAGCGGTATAGGAAAAATTGTTTTATAACCGTGTATTACATCATAACCAAAAATTAGTGGAATATGAAGTCGGCTTTTTACAGCTTCTGTCTGTATTGCTCTGGTATCAGCCACGCCAACCACATTTAAAAATGAGCCAACGGCGCCGCTTTGTACCATTTTTATTTTTTCGTTTTGACCTACATCATTTACAGCAGGGCCGGTAAATGCACCGCCATTTAATTGATTTAATTGCCCTGCTTTTTCTTCTACAGTCATTCTGCCAAGCAAATCTGCCACACGTTTTTCAATATTTAATGCAGGGTTTTGGTAAGGAAGTTTTGTTTGTGCAAAACTGTTAACTGTAATGCTGCATAATGCTATCCCAAAAATAAACTTCATAAATAGATATTTAAAAGCGGTTAAGGTTATTTTAGTTTAATGATACAGGCCTGATAAGGTTGTAATGAAATATCTGAACCCTGCAGTTTTAAAGGCTGCAAATTATTTATCAATTCATCTCCCAAACTGTATCCTTTGGGTAAGGCAACATGGCTAATTTCTTTATTAAAATTTAAGAGTACCAATATTTTTTCTTTGGCTGATGTGCGTGTATATGCAAATACATTAGGATTGGCTTTATCAATTAATTCATATTTTCCGTAGACAAATAATTCCTTATTATTTTTACGTAGTTGTATCATTTTCTTAAAATAATTAAGGGGGCTGTTTTTATCATTTATCTCCGTTACTACATTTATATATCTATAATTTGAATTTACTTTAAGCCATGGTGTGCCGGTAGTAAAACCTGCATCTGCGGTAGTATCCCATTGAAACGGTGTTCTTGCATTATCTCTTGAAGTAAGTTTTTGCAGTTCTACATAAGCTGTTGTATCGCCGTCATTATTTTTTATTTCTAAATATTTATTTTTTGTTCCTACATCATTGTAATCGTTTATTGAATTAAACTTTATATTGGTCATTCCAAGTTCGTCTCCATTATAATAAAATGCCGTGCCACGCATAGACAATATAAATGTAGTAAGCATTTTGGAAGATGCTTCTCTAAATTCGGGGGCATCATTTCCAAATTTATTTACCATACGTGGCTGGTCATGGTTAGCTAAAAAAATAGAAAGCCATCCTTTTTCTGCAAAGGCAGAATCGTAGCGTGAATAAATAGCTTTGTATTTTTCCAGACCAAATTCACTGATATTTTTGCCGACATCAACTCCTTCAAAATGATAAGCAATGTTTAATTCTTTTCTTTGAGGGTTAACAAAATCCAGTGCTTCATTTGGTGAGCTGCCGGCTCCTTCTGCCACCGTCATAATATCATATTTGCTCAGCACTTCTTTATTCATTTCTTTAATATACTCGTGCAGGTGAGGGCCGAGACCATAATATTTAATTACATTTTTTTCGTAACCTTTTGGTAACTCCGGCCATGTGGTATCTTTAGATGCGAATTGAAATGCATCCATTCTAAACCCATCAATTCCTTTATCAGCCCAATATTTCATAATATCGTACACTTCATTTCTTAGTTTTGGATTTTCCCAATTAAGGTCAGGTTGCTTTCTTGAAAAATAATGTAGATAATAGGAATTGGTAAGAGAATCAAACTTCCAGGCATCGCTGTTAACATCAAAAAAACTCCATCTGTAGGGAGGCTTTCCTTTTTCTGCAGGCCACCAATGATAATAATTTCTGTAAGGATTTGTACGGGAACTTCTTGCCTGTTTAAACCATTCATGCTCATCACTGCTGTGGTTCACTACAAGATCCATAATTAATTTTATTCCTCTGCTGTGCATTTCTTTCAGCAACAAATCAAAATCTTTCATTGTGCCAAAATCTTTCATGATCTCCCTGTAATTGCTGATATCGTAGCCATTATCGTCGTTGGGTGATGCATAGATTGGGTTTAGCCAAACTGCATCTACTCCCAAACTTTTTACATAATCTAATTTAGATATAATTCCTTTTAAATCTCCCACGCCATCACCATCACTGTCTTTAAAACTGCGTGGATAAATTTGGTAAACTACAGCTTCTTTCCACCAGTCATTTTTTACAGTTTTTGTATTTTCTTTTTTTGGATTACACCCATTTATTAAAAATAGAAATGATAACATAAACGAATAATAGAAAAATGGTAAAAGTTGTTTTATTTTATTGAGCATGAAATAAATTTAATTTAAACGATCATTTTATTTTAAAAATTATTGCAGTTTTACGATACATGCCTGATAGGGTTGAAGCATCACTTTTGTTCCTTCAATCTTTAAATTTTGCATGTTATTTATCATTTCATTTCCCAGTTGTAATTTTCCCTTATCAAACACAGCAATCTTATTTTTAAAATTAAGTAATACCAGTACTTTTTGTTTATCAGTTTCTCTAGTATATGCATACACATTAGCATTTGGCGCATCAAGCAATGTATATTTACCATACACCAAAAGATCAATATTATCTTTGCGAAGTTTTATCATTTTCCTAAAATAATGTAGGGTTGAGTTAGCATTTTTTTCTGCAGCAGCTACGTTAATTTCTTTTTTATTATCATTTACTTTTAGCCAGGGAATACCGGTGGTGAAACCTGCATTTGCCAAACTATCCCATTGCATGGGAGTGCGCCCGTTATCTCTTGCACCACCATTTTTTTGGGTTTCTAAAAAAGCTTTCAAATCTCCACCGGCATTTTTTACTTTGCCATATTCCGCCATCATTTCTATATCTCTGTAATCTTCAATTTTATCAAATTTTATATTGGTCATCCCAAGTTCATCTCCATAATAATAGTAAGGTGTACCACGCATACTTAATAAGAAAGTGGTTAACATTTTAGAAGAAGCATCTCTAAATTCCGGTGCATCATTACCCCAGCGGGTTACCATCCTGGGTTGGTCATGATTGCCTAAATAAATTGTGCCCCAACCTTTATTTGCAAAAACACTGTCCCAGGCAGAATACACATTTTTGAATTCCAGCAAACTCCAGTTTGGATTCATTTTTTTATAAGCACCTTTTTCGTAACCAATATCCACTCCTTCAAAATGATAACTCATGTCAAGTTCGTGCCTATCAGGATCTACAAAATTCATGGCAGTTGCTTTTGTAGTGCCGGCACCTTCGGCCAGCGTCATAATATCATATTTGCTCAGTACTTCTTTATTCATTTCCTGCAAGTAAGTATGCACTGCAGGTGTGCTGGCAAAATACGTAAACCAGCCACCGCCATATTTTTCATCCAGTTCTTTTTGAGTGATTACAGGGAACGATGTATCTTTTGCAATTACAGGAATTACATCCATTCTAAACCCATCCACACCTTTTTTAAACCACCGGTTCATCATGGCGTAAATTTCTTTTCTAAGCTCAGGGTTTTCCCAATTTAAATCAGGTTGTTTGTAACTAAAATAATGTAAATAATAACTGTTGGTCAGTGTATCGTATCTCCAGCCACTTCCATCAACTTCAAAAGAGCCTGGACGAAATGCCGGTTTGCCTCTTTCTGCAGGCCACCAATGAAAATAATTTCTGTATTTATTTGTACGGCTGCTTCTTGCCTGCTTAAACCATTCATGTTCATCGCTACAATGATTTACTACAAGATCCATCACCAATTTTAAACCCCGTTTGTGCATTTGGGTTAACAGCACATCAAAATCTGCCATCGTTCCAAACTCTTTCATAATGTCATCGTAGTTGCTTATGTCGTAACCATTGTCAGCATTAGGGCTGCCGTAAATAGGATTTAACCATACAATATCTACCCCGAGACTTTTTACATAATCGAGCTTACCGGTTAACCCTTTTAAATCACCAATACCATCGCCATCGCTGTCTTTAAAACTTCTCGGATAAATTTGATAAACTACTGCTTCTTTCCACCATGCTCTATCCTTTACATTGGCAAAGGCACGGTTACTATTGAGTTTGGCAGATCCTGTTGGTTCTTTTTTTTGTTGGTTGCACGACATTAAAAAAATGATGGAGATTAAAAAGGGAAAAGAATATTTCATAATATCTATTTTAGAATTACAGATAGCTTGGTTGTAAACGATTTACAATTACCTAACTTTTTTGGCATTTTCTTCAACATAATGAGAATGTTCTTAACTGCTAATAATTTCAACAAAATAAATATTTTAGTTTAAAATTATTTTGGCAAACAACAACCACAATCGCTGTCCTTAAAACTACGTGGAAAAATTTAAAATACCAGCAACGCTGTCAACCACTTGTCTTTTATTATAAAAGGTTTTTCTTTGTTAAGATGTTAGACTTACAAAAAATTGTCTGTCAGGTTATGATAATTTAGGAGTGTATAAAACGCAGGCTTTAAATATTCGGTGCATTTAAAATTAGTTTCTTCAGATTAATTTCTCAGATGGATCTGTTGGATCATAAAATATAAGCATAGCTGCAAAAGCAAAAATGCCCGTCCGGCTTAACGCCGAACGGGCAGATGCAACAGCACTAATATTGCCCATTGCTGTTGTATTTTTTTTGCAACAAATTTTTTTAAAAATCTGCCCCATCATTCATGGCTCTTGCAATAGCATAACTGCCTACTTTTTTTCCGCAGACTAATCCGCTGTCGCAATCGCTGCGGTAATGCAGTGCGCCATACAATCGTGAAAGAGAAGCCTGCTTAGCCATATCATTATATGCTGTTGCTTTGGCTGGAATAATATAGCCGAGAATTGTTGAAGCTGCACCGCTAAATGTAGAGTGTCCGCTTGTATAAGAAGGAAAATTTGGTATGCCTGTCCAGGTCTTTATATCAGGATTAAATTGTGAAGGACGAGGGTTAAAATATTTATATTTTGTATCCCAGCATACAACAGCGGCATCCATCAAACTCATGTTAAGCAATGCCATATTTCTTGCCCATCTTACTTCGCTGAAACGCTGCTTTACAAAATCTTCAGATGCTATTGCATCCCAATGGCCCGGTGGTGTGTAAGTATTGGCACCATCTGCCCAAAAGTGAACAATTTCTATTCTGTTTCGGTCATAATTTTTTGCATAATACAACACTTCATCTGCTTCAATTTTAAATTGTACAGAATTTGTAGATGGGGGTGCAGCTGCACTGATATTGTTAACCATCGTTAAAGAATCAAATAAAAATGTTTTTACTTTTCCAAATAATGGTAACATGGGCGGGCGTTTTGGAAGGTCCTGGCTTATCCACGGCATTTCGCCTTTGGCTGCAGTTTGCGATTCCATTTGTGCCCAAAGTATAGCTGTGCCTACTGATGAACCTGCTCTGTCAGTTCTTGCCCTTGCTGTAAATTTTTGTGCTACTGCTTTACCTAATAATTCACCGGCTTCAACATCGCTGCGAACATTTGCGCCTGCAATAATGCGGTATCGTTTATGTTCTTCTGCTTTCTGTTGTATAAAATCCTGATCGGCAGGAAAAAGTAATTTTAATAGCTCTACAGTTACACCCACTACAGCCGCATCTTCAGAAGGATAAGAACCCAGATCATTTTGTGGCACCAAGGCTTTTACGCCAGCATCTATTTTATATGGGGCCTGCCGGTTGTACAGTTTTTTATAATAATAACTTGCAATTAATGCGTCGTATTGCGCTGCCGCCACATATGCATATGCACGGGCAGCATAAGGCGGATTGCTGAAAGGAAAAACAGGGTATGCAAAGGGATTTCCAGCACTTGGAAAAGGATATGTACCATCTGCATTTTGATATGGTGGAATGTTGTGTTTTGCAACAAGTTCTCTCAAAATTTCATTCCACCTCAGTACCGCACCGGCGCTCCAATATGCAATGGAATTTTTTTGGGTTTCGTTTAAATTTCTTTGCCATCCTTTAATTTCATTTATCTCTGAAATATAAGCAGGAGTCGTAGTTGCGACTGGAGCAGCTACAGGAAATTCTGTAGGCCCGGTTAATAAAACAGGTTTCCATACACCTGCATTTACATCAGTTTTTAAAGGATCTAGGGCAGTGAATTCTAAATTCCTTTCTACAATAGATTTATTGCAGGACTGTAATATAAAAAAGAGGAGAAATAAGTTGAGTATTTGTAATAATTTTTTCATCGTTATAATTGAAAAGTTTTGATCTTATATGATTGATAATCTTTTTAAAAAACTAATTCATTGTATTACCATCCGATTTTTTTTCAGCAGCAGCTTTGTGTTTTTTATTAAAATCGATTACATAAAATCCCCCAAAATTAAAATGTGTTGCCTGACCTACATTCCTACCCGAAACGGTATAACTTAACCCACCAGTCAAAGCAAGATTACCATCTTTTTTAACAGTATACTTTCCGTTAAATCCTACAGAAGTGTTGTTCATTGTATTGCTTAAAAAAGGCATGTTATTTTTGCTGATATCGAACCCTCCCTGTGTAATCCATTTATTTAAAACAGCCTCAGCAATTAATTTATTACTGCGAAAGCCCGTTCTTATATTAAAGGATGTGGCATTTGGCATTCCTACTTCATTGGTATAATGCATTTGTGTAGTGTAATAAGATGTACGGTCAATTTTTACATTGCTTCTTCGTACGTATGTGCCGGATATTGTTGCAAACCATTTACTGATCTGATAATCTAACATTCCTCTGAAAGATAGATTGGTACTTTGCATTCCAATAGAAAGCGGTAAATAATCTGCAACATAATTTGTGGTCGGAAATGATAAACCCCCAATGGTATAAACAGAAAAAGTACCAGAACCTATTTCTTTTTTAAAGGGCATATATTTTAGAAACATTGATAAATCCTGCAGCCCTTTCATACTGTGCAGGTTGCCTCCCGAAGCTTTGGTTTTTATGTAGGGCAGGCTAAATAAAAAATTAAGATTATTTCTTATTCCGTAGTTACCCTGTATCATAAATTCTTTTGTGGATACAGTTCCCAGATTTGCATTATTTCTTTTATTTGTTCCTTCCCAATAATTTTTCCAACTGCCGCTGCCATACATTAACCCTGCACAAAATTGTTTTTTATTCATCATAATGGCATCAATATCTGTTTGCGCAAAAGATGAATAAAAGGCAAAAGTTAAGGACAATAAGATGATGATTCGAGTTGTAATTATCTTTTTCATTTTACCCGTTTTAAAAATTGATTAATTTATAGCTTCATCTTGAGTGTAGTATTAACGTAGCTTCCAACTTTTTTTCCTGCATCGGTACTTACAAGACAAGAGTTGTGAAAATGAATGCCACCATAAAACCTGGCCCAGTTATTTTCTTCTGCAGCTGCACGAAAAGATGTGAAACTTCTGCTTGCAATACCAAATTCCAACTCGGATGTATCCTTGTAATGAAAATTATCGCCATAAACACTTGTAAGTGCTTCTGCCGCTGCCGATGAGCAGGTTGAGTGTCCACAGGTGTATTCAGGAAAGGGGGGAGTTTGCAAATAGGGTTGCCAGTCAGCATCAAGATATTTATTAATGACCGTTTCAGGCCTCGCAGTGTTGTATTTATATTTTGCATCCCAGCATTGTATAAAAGCTTCAAATAATGCAATGCTTGTTTTTGCAAATGCATACACTGTGGTTGGATAATCTGCTTTGGCAGTTTTTGAGGCAATACCAATCACACTCATCCAGTGCCCCGGAGGAGAAAACTTTTTTGTGCCATACATTAAATGACCAGATACATTTAATTTAAACGGATTATCATCCCAAAAATCTGCCATGTGTTTTTGCTCGGCAGTAAGATGTTCAATGGCATATTTAGAAGCCATTACCTGCTTGTAGTAAGCACTCGTTGTATCCTTAATATTAAAAGGGATTGGTGGCGGTACTTCAAACAGGTTACAACTATCCATTACAAGTGTGCGTATTTTACTCCAGTGCGGCTCCATAGCCGAACTGTATGCAGGAGGTGTTGGTACCCATCTTCCTTCTACATCATTTACTGTATATCTTTCAGCACTGCGGGTTTGCGCATAGTTATCTTTTTTAGACCATCTTAATATAGCGGCAGAAACCGTATCAGAATACTCAATGGAATTATTAAATATATCAGAAGACATGCCATTG
>JAYTCO010000258.1:0-1728 GCA_043736415.1 Ferruginibacter sp.
GATACCACCACCTAAAATCATCATTATCAAAAATGCTGAACCTTGTGTTGTATATTTTCCAAGCCCTGCAACAGATAAACTGAAAATAGATGGCCACATAATTGAGCAGCAAAGTCCACCACTTAAAAATGCATAGATGGCTACTGTGCCTGTGGTTTGCGTACCGATGATCATGGCAGCAACACCTAACAATGAAAATATTAAAAGTGTTCTTGCAGGTTTATCATTACTAATAAAAAATGCTGCAATTTGAATAAATACGCAGATTACATAATAATAAAGAGGAACCATATTGTAACCAAAACCACTGTTTACCAGCAATAAAACGATAAACGCAATAAGTGGTACTATAAATTGTAAAATAATTCTTTTTTGTTTTGATAATCCGAATGCAGAAACTGCCCCTGCCCATCTACCTATCATTAAACTTCCCCAATACATCGCTACATATGGAGTAGCTTGTGAGGAAGATAGGCCACCAAAATCTGCATGTCTTAAAAGCTCAGATAAATTACTTCCAACGGTTACCTCAACACCAACATAAAAGAATATACCTAACATACCCAGCAACAATTGAGGATATTTCATTGCTCCCCAACCTATCGGATTTTTTTTAGCTGAAACATTAATATAAACCAACCCAATTACAATAATTGCAAATGCCCCAAGCAGCCATTTTAATCTATAAGCCTCTAAAGAATGTTTTTCTACATCGCTCAACAAAGAAGGGTCACCTTTATAACTGCTAAAAATAGGTACAAACATTACTGCAAGTAGACCTGTAATAATTAGCAACATACTCAAAGCTTTATTTGCTTTTTCGGTTTTTTCTATAGTTACGCCTGCAGGTACTTTTTTGGAAAAATAAAATAAGGCAGCTGCAGCAATAAATAATCCCCCAACACATGAGTATAAAAGAATAACACTTCCTAAATCCAGCCCTGCAATTTTTTCATCGGTAATTGCAGCAGTAGTACCAAACAATGCAAGCCCAACAACCAATGGACCAATGGTAGTACCAAATGAATTAATAGCGCCACCTAAAGTTACCCGGCTTGTTCCTGTGCTTGGGTCTCCTAATGCAATGGCAAAAGGCTGTGCAGCGGTTTGTTGTAATGAAAAACCAAGTGCTACAACAAATAAGCCTGCAAGCATACCAGGGAATGTACCGATTTTTACGGCTATGATCATTACCACAGCTCCCATTGCAGAAAAAAGTAAACCGTATACAATACCTTTTTTATAACCCCATTTTGCAACAGGATCATTTCCTTTCATAGCACCAACTGCAAACAATGTAAGTGCTCCAATAAAATATGCAAAGTAAAAAGCTGTATCTACTAACTGGCTTTGAAACTGATCCAAATTAAATTTGTGTTTACAGAATGGTATAAACACACTATTGCCTGCGGCAATAAAACCCCAAAAGAAAAATACCGTTACTAATGTACCCAGTGCACCATAATTTGTGGGTATTATTTCTTCTTTAGCGGAAGAATTTATTTTGGCATCTAAAGTTGCTATCATAATAGGTTGATTTGTATCTCAAAATAGTGTAAATATTTATTAACGAAAAAATAATTTATCAGTTATAATCTTATTATGATTTTTGTAAGTCATTACCTTTCTTAATAATTTATAAAAATATTTTTTGCATACGGTTTTAAATTTATTCAAAATTTACTTCATAAATTCATTCTAAATATTTGACTGCGTTATGGAAATTAT
>JAYTCO010000259.1:0-1727 GCA_043736415.1 Ferruginibacter sp.
AAAAAGTTTAGTGAAACGACTTTCACTAAACTTCTTTCAAGACCGATAAAAACATTGAGTTACCGAGGTTTTTACCAACTATTTTTCAGTATTATACCATAAAAAAGGAATTAAAGTCTGTTAGTCCGCATTATTATACGGGAGTAAAGTAATAAATTATAAAAGGGTTTATAACTCCGAAAGTTTTTCTAAATCATCTAAGTCTTTAAATCTGCCGGCAGCATTTTTTGCCTGTCTGAGTGTATTTAGATTAATAAATTTTATGGATAATTCATCTTCAATATAAATTTTACTTTGTAAAAGTGCTTCATAAAAACTGCAACCTTTTACTTCGATTAAAATATCAATAGCAACTGGAGGACGACCGTAACTAAACACATCCATTGTTTTAGAATTAAGGAAATTATCTTCCGTCATATCCAATAATGGCAAACCAAATTCGTAAAATGCATCAGATAATTTTTTGTAATTTTCTTTTGTCCTATTAACCCAAATATCCAAATCGCCGGTAGTTCTTCTATAACCGTGGAGAATTACAGCATACCCGCCTACTAATAAATAGTCTACTTCATTATCGTTTAGGCTTTGAATAAAATCTCTAAAATCACTATCAAAAATATTACCCATTAATGTGTATGTTTTCTTGATGAACCTACAGTTTTATCCATTTTGGGAGGATTTTCTGGATCTATGCCATAAGCCTGGCAAGTTAAATACCAAGCTTCGTCAAGACGGTATTTTGCTGTTGTTTCATGTGGAAAAAGCTTTTCTCTTTCTGCTTCCTTGTGCGTCATTGCCTTACCAACAGTTTTGTCCATTTTGTACATGATGTAAACGTAATTAATTTACTGAGAAAAAATACAAAACTTATCAATCAACATTTAGGTTGAGTCACATTACACCTTATTTATTTCACTTGTAAAATGAAAAGTAATATCCGGATTATTGCTTATTTCTGTATTTAAAAACCATTCGCTTTGGGCAAGGTAAACAACATTACCATCTTTATCTTCACCAATGTTTGCCTGTTTATATTTTGTAAAGTCTTCTAACTTTTTAGGGTCTGTTGCCGTAAGCCAACATGCTTTAAAAAAAGGCAGACTATTCATTTGTACAGATGCCCCATACTCCTGTAGCAAACGGTATTGTATTACTTCAAACTGTAATTCACCTACACAACCAATTATTTTTTTATTGCCGCCAAACTGCGTGAAAAGCTGCGCCACACCTTCATCTGTAAGCTGGTTCAAGCCTTTTTCCAGCTGCTTGGTTTTCATTGGATCTTTGTTTATAACTTCTTTAAAAATCTCAGGCGAAAAACTTGGAATACCAGTAAAATAAAAATCTTCCCCTTCTGTAAGTGTATCTCCTATTTTAAAATTTCCGGTATCAAATAAACCCACAACATCACCGGGGTAAGCTTCTTCAATTACATCTTTCTGGCGGGCAAGAAAACTGTATGGATTGGTAAAACGCATATCTTTTTCTAAACGAACATGGTTGTAATAAGTATGTCGTGCAAATCTGCCGCTGCAAACCCGTAAAAAGGCAATTCTATCTCTATGCTTGGGATCAAGATTAGCGTGTATTTTAAAAATAAATCCGCTAAACTTTTCTTCTTCAGGTAACACATCTCTTGTTGTAGTATGGCGTGGGCGTGGTGTTGGCGCTATTCGTACAAACGTATCAAGCATTTCTTTTACACCAAAATTATTTACTGCACTTCC
>JAYTCO010000260.1:0-1719 GCA_043736415.1 Ferruginibacter sp.
ACAGACTTTATAGCAAATTGTTTGTCTGTCTGTAATGCCGAACTCATATTTAGAAGATATTATTGGTTAAGATAAAAATCATAAATGGAAATACGAAAGCATGTAATACTAATTGCATGTCGTCTAAAACTCACAAAGATTGTTTCTTTGTTTTTAAATATTTAAGGAACAAATTAAAGCATTTTATTTTGCGGATATGTTTAATATGGAATTTATAAAGTTCGGCGTAGTGGGTTTATTAGGTGTAGTTATTGATTTCTTTGTAACCTGGTTGTGTAAAGAAAAAATAGGCATTAACAAATATGCATCCAATGCACTGGGGTTTTCATGCGCTGTTATAAGTAATTTTTTATTGAACCGTTACTGGACTTTTAATACATCAAACCAAAATCTTATGGAACAGTTTTTAAAATTTGCAACAATTGCTGTTACTGGCTTAGCTATTAATACCTTTTTGCTTTTTATGCTGGTCCAATTTATAAAAATCAATTTTTACATTACAAAGCTGTTGGTTATCGGTCTGGTTTTTTTCTGGAATTTTTACATGAACTATTTCTTTACGTTTCATTAAACCTTAATATCCATAAACTTTAATTTTCGGTTTATTGGCTAATACCATATCATCTTATACACTCCTATTAATAAAATACAATAATTTTTTGTTGACAGTCATTGCGTTATGAATGTATGATAAAAAAAACCTTATCAAATTGTTCGTTTAAATATAATTTATACACTACTTTTGCACCTCATTAAAAAAAGCTGCGGGGATAGCTGCAGCCTCACTTAAATAAAAAAACAATGAGCAAATTACATTTCACCACAAAACATGCTAACGAGGCTACCGTTACACACAACTGGTATGTTGTGGATGGTACTAATCAAACCGTGGGTCGCATGTGTGCTAAGATAGCAGCTATTTTAAGAGGTAAAAACAAAGCCTATTACACTCCCCATGTTGATTGTGGAGATAACGTAATTGTAATTAACTGTGAAAAGATCGTTTTTACAGGTAACAAAATGGACGAAAAAACGTATTTAACTTTTAGTGGTTACCCCGGTGGTCAAAAAGGCGAAAAGGCTAAAAACCTATTGGCTCGCAGACCTGAAGTTGTAATAGAAAGAGCTGTAAAAGGCATGCTTCCTAAAAACAAACTTGGTCGCCAGATGTACAAAAAACTATTTGTATATGCAGGTGCAGAACATCCGCACGGCGCACAGAAACCACAGGACCTAAACTTTAATCGTAAATAAAAAAGATACTAGATTTTAGATATAAGATACAAGACAAAACAATATCTAACCTCAGTCAGTCTCATAAAAATAAAAAATGGAAAAGCAAAAAAACGCAGTAGGTCGCAGAAAAGCAGCTGTAACACGTGTTTTCCTTAGCAAAGGAGAAGGCGCAATTACAGTAAACGGAAAAGATTACAAAACTTACTTCCCACTTATATATCTACAAAATCAGGTAGAAGCTCCACTAAAATCTATAGAATCTATGGATAAATTTAATGTAGTGATTAACGCTACAGGTGGTGGTGTAAAAGGACAGGCAGAAGCAGCCAAATTAGGTATTGCACGTGCATTGCTTGAAGTAAATGCTGAGTACCGTCCAATTTTTAAAGCAGCAGGTTTTTTAACACGTGATTCTCGTGTAGTAGAACGTAAGAAGCCGGGTCGTAAAAAAGCAAGAAAATCATTCCAGTTTAGCAAGCGTTA
>JAYTCO010000261.1:0-1719 GCA_043736415.1 Ferruginibacter sp.
GGCAATGTCATTAAGTTAAGGTTTTAGTAAGCTGGTTTAAAGTTTGTAAAGGTTTTAAACTTGCTTTTTGATTGTGGATTTTTTCTGACTCGGTCAAAAGACCTTCCTTTTCTAATAGGTATAACTTCTTTAATAAAATGGGCATGCAATTTTCGCAAAATAATACGGGGATCATTCTCTATAAATAAGGCCACAAGGTTTATTTTAAATTTCCCAAAGGACTTGTTTTTGTTCACTTTTACAGGATATTTCCTATGTGTTATTGTGTTTTCAATTGTTTGTTGAGCTTCTTTTATGATGATAGAATGGAGATTTGTCATAAAGACTGTAGCATAAAAATCCTGTAGCACAGAATGAGTTGTTAGCCCACTAAAGGATTCTAACTGTAAAATATTTTTCTGTATTCCGATATTTGTTTCAACACCCCATCGCAGAGCGTAAAGGTCTTTAAATTGTTCTGTTGGATGTCCATCTTGTTCCCAAAGGTTTGTTATCAATACTTCTATGGATTCCGGTAATTCAACTCGAACCAACCTTACTTGTAGTAATGTGTTTTTAGTAATAATAAAACCTTTCTTCTTCAAACCTGCAATCGCAGGCGGAGTGGGCTGCATATAAACAATTGAAGAAGATTCCCCACTTGTAATAAATGCTTTAATCATATTTTGTGTTTCTTTGGCTCGTATTACAAACTTTCGTTCCTTTTCCTGCAATAGGTGCAGTGCTACCATTTTATAATTACTAAAATTCCTATCATAAATGGTCAACATATCATCTTCTATTGAATCAATTGCATCATAAGCCATAAAAAGTTCTCCATAACGATAGGGTTTTATTTGTGGCAAAATAATCAACTCATTAAGCACATCATAATGATAAAATGTTTTAGCTAATACATAATTTGTCTGCTGGTTGCTTTGTCCTCCAAAATACTTAGATAAACATGCATTGTTAATCAAGCTGATGTTCGAACCGTCTGCTGCAATAACTCTGTAACCATTCCAACGTTTTACTTCTGTTTTATAATAATGATAATAGCTTTCC
Source organism: Ferruginibacter sp. (assembly GCA_043736415.1). Taxonomy (GTDB): domain Bacteria; phylum Bacteroidota; class Bacteroidia; order Chitinophagales; family Chitinophagaceae; genus Ferruginibacter. Next base: position 1,045 of record JAYTCO010000261.1, read on the forward strand.
TTTAAAAGTTGATTCCACCAATAAAAAAATGTTGGTTGTAATTTAAGGCGCTGTTGTGAAAAAGCACTTACACTGTAAGTTACACCGCTATTTATCTCACCAAAAAAAGTTTCTATTTCTACACTTAATGTTTTTTTACACAATTTTGTAATAAGCAATACAAGTTTTTCAAATGGTAATTTTCGTGTCCGAATAAAATCTTTGTCTGAAACACTAAATTGTCTCAAAAACTCCTTATTTGTGGATGCGATTGTTACAAATTCTTTTAATTCGCTAATAATTTTTACATTTGAATCCAGCATAGGCAAGGGTTTTTGTTTTAAGTTTAGACAACCCAAAACTATATAAACTCTTGCCTTTTGCTAACCTTTTCCTTAACTTAATGACATTGATCTTCGGGTCGGACTGTCACTTCAAACTTTTACTACATTTCATTTCGTAAAAATTTTTCCGTTATATCTCATGCAATTTATTTCCTTTAGAAGTTTAACTTCAATATTTAGTTAAACTGCGTGAAGGATTGACGCGAAAATCCTTTTTGCCTGTCTCTTGCAAGAAGATTGCAGCAAAAAGCCTGGCCTAAAGGGCAATGTCATTAAGTTAAGGAAAAGGTTAGCAAAAGGCAAGAGTTTATATAGTTTTGGGTTGTCTAAACTTAAAACAAAAACCCTTGCC
>JAYTCO010000262.1:0-1715 GCA_043736415.1 Ferruginibacter sp.
CAAATTATCTGTTACAAAGGCGGAAAAATATCTTACGAAATTGCCAAACGTCTTATTAAAATAAAATACATAGGGCTTGTAAACCTTATCATGAACAAAGAAGTAGTAAAAGAATTAATACAGGATGAACTGAATGTAAAAAATCTTGTAACAGAATTAAAGTTATTGCTGGAGGACAATCAAAAAATAAATGCTGTCAAAAAAGATTACGACAGGCTCTTTAATTTACTGCAAGGTTCCGGTGATGCATCTGCAAATGCGGCCCAAAAAATTTATGAATTTTTAGTGCCTTAAAAGTTTAATGGCAACCACAACCATAGCAAAAATAAACAGCAAAATGCTAAGCCTGTTTATGCCGTGCATATATTTCATCCACTGTGTACTTTTATCGTTGGGGTCTTTTTTTACAATGTATAAGTACTGACCGATCTGCCTTAAAATTCCCATATAATTATTTTAAACTAACAATTGATAGTGTAAAAATACATAACATATTTCTATTAAATAGGTCTACAATAATTACCAAGCTCATTTAAGCGTTAAAACAATTTTTATTTCGTTTTTCACAATACCCAAGACAAAATTTGCTAAAAGTTTGGGGCTTTCTGCATTAAACACTTAGCAGCAATTGTTCAGGCTGCTGCGGGCTCCGCTTTGCTTCGGTGCCGCCGTTGGCGGTACTTCCCCTGCACATCCTGCAGCCCTTGAGCCATATATCTTTTATCGGCAATTGTGCAAACAGTTTGTATTTTTCAGCATACGGCAAATAAACACATTGCTTTTTATATTTTTGTTCGTTATGACAAGAGAAGAAAAATTTATGCACAAGGCTATTGAGCTTTCCAAAAAAGGAATGGCTGATAAAGAAGGCGGACCGTTTGGTTGTGTCATTGTAAAAGACGATATTATTGTAGGACGTGGAAATAATAAAGTAACATCGACCAACGACCCCACAGCACATGCTGAGGTTGTGGCAATAAGAGACGCCTGCAAAAATTTAAATAGTTTTCAGCTGGAAGATTGCGAAATATATACATCTTGTGAGCCCTGCCCAATGTGCCTTGGCGCTATTTATTGGGCCAGACCAAAAGCTATTTATTTTGCAAATAATAGAGAAGATGCTGCTGCTGCAGGTTTTGATGATTCTATGCTTTACGATGAAATGAAATGCAGCATTGCCGAACGAAAAATTCCCATCACCACAGTTGGCAGAGCTGAAGCCATTAAAGTTTTTGAAGCCTGGAAATTAAATAAAGACAAGATTGAATACTGATAAGTAGTAAACTTAGTTTTATTGTTTAATATAGTTACAAAAGCCCAAGGGCTGAGGGATAGTAGTGAAAACCGCAGCACAGCGCAGGTTGCAACGATAGCCCGAACAACTGCTATATTATTGTAAGCGGCACAAAGCCTCAAAATATTTTAATCTTCAAATAACCACCACTTTTTTCTGAGTACTGCGGGCTTTAATTTAAACCGGCCAATGGCATTTTCTTTTATGTGCTTCACAGCTTCTTCCACCGAATCTGTAAATAAACAAAGCTGCAAATCTTCCGGAGAAATGGTAGATTTTTCTTTCATCATTTCTATATGGTCAATTATATCTTTGTGAAAAGCTTTATCAAAAATAATGATCGGAAACTGGCTTATCATTTTTGTTTGAATAAGAGTAAGTGCTTCAAAATACTCATCGAGCGTACCAAAACCCCCGGGCA
>JAYTCO010000263.1:0-4171 GCA_043736415.1 Ferruginibacter sp.
TTCAATTTTATCCTGCACTCCGTTTTTTACTGCCTCTTTTAACTCTGTCAATTCTTCTTCAACCTTTGCATATACCTGCTCAATATTTTCCCATTCAAAACCTACTGTTTTAGATTTTTCCTGCAAACGAATTGCCTTCACCATAGAAGGAAGCGATTTTGGTACACCTTGTAATATAGATTTTTTACCTTCCTTTAATTTCAATTTTTCCCAGTTTTCTTTTACATCTTTCTCTGTTGCTACGGTTCTCAATCCTTCCATATTGCCGTCTCCATAAATATGAGGATGACGTGAAATCAGTTTATCGCATATTCCGTTTATAACATCCTCCAGCAAAAATTCATTTCTTTCTTTTCCAATTCTTGCATAAAAAACAATGTGCAACAAAAGATCACCAAGTTCTTCTTTTATGCCACTCCAATCTTCTGCATCAATTGCATCTGCCAGTTCATAAGTTTCTTCAATGGTAAGCTGGCGAAGTGTTTGAATGGTTTGCTTTTTATCCCAGGGACATTTCTCCCTGAGCTCATCCATAATATTTACAAGACGTAAAAAAGAGTCTTTCATAATTACATTTTAAAAATGGAAAAAGAAAAAATGATGATGGCAAAAATGACAGATAAAAATATAAGCGAAAAGCACAAAATAAAAAGTTTTATAATGGTTTTCCATCTGCCCTGCTCATAAAAATTTCTCATTGCACGGTAGGCATAATAAAAAATCCCAATACCCAAAAATATTTCAACGGTACTAAGCCAACCTAAATATTGAAAGCCTGATAACTTTTCTAAAAAATACATCAGCAAAAAATCTATATAAATAAAAATATAAAGATGAATAGTGAAAATTACATGCGAAACATAATAATATCTACCTCTTCTAAAATATAGCATTTGGAGTACTAATGCAAAAAGTGGAAGCGTAAAAAAAAGTGTTTGAGGAATTGAGTGCAGTGCATTCTCTACAAGGGCTTCTTGTGCTTTATCAGGATCATCTTTATATTTTTCCTGTAACTGAAACTGTTTTTCAATAAGTATATTGGCAATTACACCATGGTCAGTTTTCCCAATTTTATTTAGGGAATCAAATTCTTTTCTGTCCTTATAATCATAAAGATTTAAAATTGTAAATTGTTTTTTATCTTTTTTTAAACGACGAATATTTTTTAGTGAGTCAATTTTTGTTTTTTTATATGTATCATTTATTGTTAGGGAATCTATACCAGAATCTTTTAAAATATTTATGAGTGCGAGAGAGTCGTTTTGTTCAATTTTATCTTTAACGTTGAGTTTATTATTTGATACATCATGCTCTAAAAAAAACGTAAAAAACAAAAAGAAAAAAAGAAAAGATGTGAACACATAAAATCGTACGGGGTTTAAATAAGACATTCTCCGACCTCTTGCATATTCGGCGGTTAAAAATCCGGGCTTTGTAACTACATATTTTACTGAGCTAAAAAACTTGCCATCAAAATGCGTTATGTCATTAAAGAAGTGAACAACTAAACTCCAAATAGATTCCTGTGGTTCAAGATTTTCCTGACCACAAATTGAGCAGTATTTGCCATTTATAACAGCATTACAGTTAAGACAATTTTTTTCCTTTCTTTCTTTGGAATGACTCACAGGTTAATTTTGTTAAAAATAATAAACTTTAGGTTGATGTTGTGAACAATCAAATGAAAGGATTGTATTTTTACTTCATACAAATATATAATTGATGAAAATTAAAATATTTTTTGCACTTTTTATTTTAGCCGGTTTTAATAGTGTGAAGGCACAATATTATTATAAAGATTTAATTAGCAATGGGCAGGTTGTAGCTGATATGAAGGCTTATAAAGAGAACAAAATAAAAAAAATTGTTTTAAAAAGCTTTGAAGATAATGGCTCGGAAAGCAATGGTTTTTTTTGTGAAAAAAAATTAAATAAAGATTATACTAAAGCAGAACTATATACCCGTGCAGATATTTCTGCAGCCTCATTGTTTACATCAACATTTGACAAAGATGGTAAGCTGTTAAACACTTATGATAGTTCATTGCTATCTGCGACCCAAATTATTTACTCTTATAATTCCGATAATCTAATCAGCCGTATTAACTCTACAGTTCGGTCTTCCGACGAAGATTTTGGAAATGAAATAAAAGAAGATCACTTTTATAAATATGAAAACGGTAAACCTTCAAAAATAACGAGGGTAAAAAACGGTCGAGATACAACAGATATTTTATTGGCATTGGATGATAAAGGAAATGTTGCTATTGAAAAAGATACCAAAAACGGCACAAAGTTTTTTTATTATTACGATGCAAAAAACAGACTTACAGATATTGTACAAGCTAATGAATACACTCAAAATGCTAAGCCTAATTATATTTTTGAATATAACAATGCGGGATTAATTACACAAATGACGGCAGTAGAGGAAGGTAGTAAGAGCTACTATGTTTGGAAGTACAGTTACGATAATAATTTAAGAATTAAAGAGCGTTGCTTTACTGACGAACGTAAATTAATGGGTAGTATCGAGTATGAGTATAAGTAGAGAGGGAGAGAGGACAATGGACCACAGACCGCGGACTACAAACCACCGTTATTCTCGTTCGTAATTATCAACCATCAACTATCAACCCTTAACTATCAACCACCCAATTCCTCTCCCAATCAGCTTAAATATTTTATCAGTAGAATAACAACGCCATACAACACAGTCGTTACAAACAAACCCTTTCCTGTTTCGTCTCTTCTTGCATTTACATACATAGTAAAAAAGAATGCGTTCATCATTAGCGATACGCTGAGCCCTGCAGTTAATATGCCATGGCCCGGTTGTGTGTAAATAAACTGCAAAACTTCTTTAAGGCTAAGCATCCCAAATTTATAATACTTCAGCAGCAACAAACCCACAATAGGAGCAACAAAACCTAAAATACAACCGTAAATAAAATTATCTTTTCTAAACATTTTAAAACAGTTTGCTCTTTTCCAGCAGCGCTTTTAATTTATAATTCGTAAGATCAAATTGCACCGGCACAACACTTACATAATTATTCTCTAAAGCCCATACATCTGTATCTTTTGATTTGTCAAAGTTTTTAAACTCACCGGTAAGCCAATAATATTTTTTCTTATGAGGATCTAATCTTTCAGAAAATTCTTCCTCATATTTTGCATAAGCCTGCTTGCAAATTTTAATTCCTTTTATATTATTGCCAGCAGGAATGTTCACATTTAAAAGTAAATGTTTGTCTATTTTCTTCTTCATTACCCCCTGTACAATCTTAGCCACAATTTGTTTAGCTGAAGAAAGGTCGGCCTCATAATTATAATCCATCATAGAAAAACCAATGCTTGGTATTCCTTCTATACTTGCCTCCATAGCTGCAGACATAGTACCGCTGTAAATTACATTTATGGAATGATTTGCACCGTGGTTTATACCGCTTAGACAGATATCGGGCTTGCGATGAAGTATTTTATCTACAGCCAGTTTTACACAATCGACAGGTGTACCGCTTGTAGTCCAGCTTTCAATACCATCAAACATATCGAGTTTGCGCATGCGCAATGGAAAACCAATTGTTATTGCATGTCCCATTCCGCTTTGCGGCTTATCTGGCGCAACAACCACAACACGGCCAAAATCTTTTACAGCTTCTACCAATGCACGAATACCCGGCGATGTAATATCATCATCATTTGTAATGAGAATAATGGGCTTTTCTTTTACTTTTTTTTCCGTCGCCTTTTTAGCTATTGCTTTCTTAACCATTACTTATTTTTCTGTTTTTTCTTGCTTCAATAAAACTGCCGATAAATGCTATTAGCGCTACTGCATTGCTTATAACACAGGCAAGAAAAACATATTTTTTATCAACCCAATCCTGCACTTTTACAAAACGCATAATGCACATTACCAGCAACAAAAGCGTAAGCACTACCACAACATGAGATATTATTTTATTATGGTTTGCCACTCCTTTTTGCATGACTAAAAATAAAATACCAAAGGCTGAAGGTATAAGAGCAGTAAGAGAATGTGTGCCATCAGATGCCGCTATACCAAAGTATCCGTAAAGGCCTGCGGCTATTAATACAATTGCATTTAAAATATTTGCTGTTGCTGCTTTCATTTTTATTTATTTTGATTGCAAATATAAATGTAA
>JAYTCO010000264.1:0-1706 GCA_043736415.1 Ferruginibacter sp.
GTAGCTTTCGTTTTCAAACGCAATAAAAGGAACTCCAGCCTCCAGATAACGTGCTATTTTTTCGGAAGAAAAAGCTGTTAAACGTGTATTAGGCCAGCTATTATCATAGAGTGCCAATCCTATTGTAGCAGAACTCATAATCAAATGAAGGTCTTCGTAATCAACAAGATCTGTGGAAATTTTAGTTTTAGAGTTGTTCTTAATGGTCTCAGAAAATTTATCTGGCCCATGAAAAACTAATACCCATGTATTATCCCACTGGTTTTCAAATGTATCAGATATTTGTTCCAGAAACCTTTCTGTGTAAACAGCACCAAAATACAATAACACTTTTTTTTGTGGTGAAATATTTAGCGTCTTATGAAGATAATAATTTTTACGATTTTGGTTTTTACTTAAAATTGAAACGGGAATAAAAAAAAATGACAACTTGCTCTTGTTTATCTTACAATTTAAAAGTGCCTCGGCTCTAAAAACATCCTGAATGATTAAACCCTTCACTTTCTTCAATAATTTGCCCTCCCACTCTAAAATTTTACTGAATGCAGGGGTTATAAAATATGGATCTGTAACCTTTTGAATTTCTAAACTATAATGAATGGTTCTTTTAAGGGCATCCTGGTCAGTTTTGTACAACCAGTATAATGACGTTTGTCCTATGGTAATTATATACTCATATGTTTTGATTCTAACTATTTTTCTTGTTTTGGAAGCGAGGTACGGATTTAAGCATTCATCCGCCTGGCTATTTTCATTACCATTTACCAAAGCCGACCATTTAATCATACCAGCTTCTACTATTGAACTTTTAAATTCTGTAACGCAAAACTCAGATTTTACCTTGTCTCGGAGATCACGCACATAGCTTCGTTTGTATGCCTGGCGGGGAGAGTAAAGGTAAAAATCAATTGAGATCTTGTGATATTGCAACGCATAAGCCAAATAATAAGCATTGATGGTAAGTTCTCCCCAATGAAAAATAGCAATTTTCTTCATACTTACTGACTGGCCTGTTTAATACAAGGATTATTAATTAAACGATTTATAAGAGGTTTTTTATAAAATTAAGGCAAAACATGCAAACAAGTTCTTCTAAACTGTACTAGTCAACAGGTAATATATGTAAGTATTGCAATGGTTGTTAAATGAGTATCCGGTTAGTCAATTGTCGAGTTCTATAAAATTCTTAATAAGTAGTTGTAATAAAGGTTCCTATCATAATTTACGATTTGAATTGGTTTCAGGTTTATTATGCTATTATCAAATAAAAAAACGAAAAGGTAGATTTAGCACAGATAGGCTCTTTTTGCTTGTCTTGATTAATATTTCTTATTTTAATAATATTACTGAAGGTTTTATTCAACTGCAATCAATAAGTGAACAAACTGGCTATATATCCTTTGTAACACAGCTATATCTGTTATCCCTTTTTCTATTTCAAAAGCAAGCACTTTTTCCTCATGATCTTTTGATAAACTCAAAGTAAAATCATCTTCAAAAGCCACAATAAATAAGCGAAGCGATTCGTCAGACAAAAGCTTTTTTATTCTTTCTTCATCATTGGTTTTTACAATCACCTGCTTATCAAAGTCATCATAACCTAATTTTACATCCTGCATTCCAAAAAACTTGCCTATCTCGTCTAAAAAGTCTTCTTTATGCAGTGCAAATTTAAAATCATTAGTAGCCGGTATTTTGGAAACCAT
>JAYTCO010000265.1:0-1699 GCA_043736415.1 Ferruginibacter sp.
ATAAACGCAGTTGCCGATAAAAGGGGGGATGATGATGCACGGGGATATTGAAAATTGAAGCTCCTATTTTGCTGTTGGCTTTAAAAGTGAATAAATAACAGCATCCAGAAACCTGCCATCATAAAATTCATTTTCTTTAAAATGAGCTTCTTTTATAAAATTATTTTTCGCTAAAACCCTTGCTGATGCTATGTTTTCGGGATCAATAACTGCCTCGAGTGAATGCATATTCATCTCGTTAAAACCGTAGTCAACAATTAATTTTATAGCTTCTGTTACAATGCCTTGCCCTTTAAATTCTGGTGAAAGCATATAGCCTATTTCAGATCTAAAATGCAGCCATTTAATTTGATAATGTCCAATAAAACCGATTAAAGTATCGCTTCCTTTTAGGGTAATTGCCCAGTTAATTCCCTCATTTGTTTCCAACTTTTTATCAATCGTGTTTATAAGCACCATTATCTCATCAAGACTGGTGCACAATGGTCGAGGTACATATTTCATAACCTCAGTATTGCTTCGCAAAGCAAAAATTTCATTTACATCAGCAGCTGTTATCCGTCTTAAAATTAAGCGCTGCGACTCTAAATTTTTAAATGGCAAAAAAGAAAATGGATGCATAAATAAAAGCCGGTATAATTTTTAAAACTAAAAGGTTTATTTTATTTTTTTGGATAATATTTTAAAATTAATATCCATCACATCATATATTTCATTTGATTTCCACGAGTAATGCCACCATTCTGTTTCGAGACTTTTAAAACCAAATTTTTCCATGGTAGATTTTAAAAGTGTTCTATTTGCGATAATTTCAGGTGATAGATTTTTAGTAAATGTATGGTGAGCGGTGTCAGTAAAATTATCAAACGCAGTTCCCATATTTAATTCTTTTGCAGTTGTAAGATTTACTAAAGTTATATCTACAGCAATACCTTTATTGTGCCCGCTTCCATTAACCGGGTTTGCAACATATCGTTCGTCATGAATAATTGCCCACATTAATTTTGTGACAGAATAAGGCCGGTAAGCATCAAATATTTTTAAACCCAAACCCATATTTTTTAGATACTCATGTATTAACAGCAAAGCTGCAGCTGCATCTTTGCGCAGGTATGTTGTTGTAGCAGATTTGTATAATTTTCTTTTGGTGAAATTATTTGCGGTGTTGTATTTTAAATCAAAAATGATATCGGGAATGATTTGCTTGAGATTAATCATTTCATTTTTGTCATTTAGTTTAATCGATGCTTTATAATCCTTAAATGTGGAAATTATAGGCTGCGGCTGTGCTGTAGCTGAGGAGAACGTAAAAAATATTATGCAAAAAGATAGACAGATTATTAACTTCACTTAATTGATTTATTTAAAAATTATCTTTACAAACTAAATTATTTATAGTCAAATAAAGTTATTGTGATTTATTAAGATCTGTCTGAATTTTAATAAAATAAAACGGGTATTTTAGTTAAAGATCCGATGTTTGATTAGTGACAAAACAGTATTTAAATGAATGTAGAAATTATAGACAACGATGGCATCAATATTAAGTTTATTAATACAGAAGCTGAACTTGTAAAACTTACTGAAAAATTAAAAACAAAAACTGCTTTTGGTTTTGATACCGAGTTTGATAGATTTTGCAGGGAGTATGGTTTTAAGCTTTTCCTTTTACAAATATTTGATGGCGAAACCTGTTACT
>JAYTCO010000266.1:0-1698 GCA_043736415.1 Ferruginibacter sp.
AAATAAAACGGTTCAAAATAGTGAAAGGTTTATTATTAAGAAAATGGTTGCAGGCAAAATTTTAATTTCAGAAATTAAAGGAGGTTCCGGTAATGCTGAAGCAGGTATAAAAATAATAGAATCGTATATGGATGATTACCATCTCACGTCTCCGGCAATTTCTTTTCAATCGCTGATTACTGACAGACAGAAAGAAAAAGACAGTTCAAAATGGGTAACAAAAATTTATTATCCTATTATGTAGTTGCATTATTTCCAGATTTTATTAATGCTGATTTATAAATTTTATTACCATTGCGCTATCGCTGTTTCTAGCAACAACAAATGCCTGCTGTTTACCAATCAGTATTGGTTTAATGTGGCGTATCTGTCCTTTTATCTGAAAGCCGTTTAATGTTTCGCAACTAAAATTACCATTCCCTTTATTAATTAATATAGTTCCGTAATCAGCATCATATCTACCCATTTCAATATTGTTATCATAAAAATTTCCACCAATCAATATATCGGGTAATGCATCATTGTTGGCATTTACCACTACTGCATCTTTTAGCGGACTGAATTGCGCAGCCATTGGCAATGCTTTTGTTTCAAACTCTAAATTTCCTTTATTGATGAGAATAGCGTTTGAAAAATAATCTGCAGTGAATACAGCTGCCTCATCAAGTTTTTTTTCGGAAAACAAATCTTTTAAACTTGCTTTTGCAAAATCTTCAGCATATAAAAATTTCTTTTTCATTACAGAAGGCATTTGCTTTTCCAGCTCAGCTTTGTTTGCAAACGGAATTTCTTTTCCGTTTAAAAAATAAGTAAGCAACTGTTCTTTTTTTCCGTTGCCGTCAAAATCATTGTAGTACATTTTTACAGGCTCTTTTTCGGAGGCTTTTAAACGGCTGTTTGTGCCAAGGTTTCCTACAATCAAATCTACATCTCCATCATTGTCTATATCTACGGGCAATATAAAATTCCACCAGCCTTTTTTATCCGATAAAACTTTTTTTACAAACTTGTGGTTGTTGTTTATAAAGGCTGTTATGCCGCCCCATTCCTGCGTCAGCAATAAATCTTTATCGCCATCCTTATCAATATCATACCACAACGCCTGTGTTACAAAACCAATCTTAGATAGGCCTGGTGCATACTGATCGGTAACATTTATAAATTTCCCTTTTTTGTCATTCAACAATAAATAAGATTGTGGCACCTGGCCATATTCAAAAGGTACAGCTCTTGCTCCTATAAAAAGATCTACAAATCCATCGCCATTAAAATCGTAAGGCACCACACAGGAGGCCGTTAAATAAAGGTTACCAAAAGCATTTTCCAATTTTGTAAAATTTGCTTTGCCATCATTTAAATATACTCTTGGTGTATTATGAAAATCATTTCCATAAAATTCGTTTCCTCCGCTGGCAATTACAATATCTATATTTCCATCATTGTTTACATCCGTAAAACAGGCATCAATATTTTCGTAAATGCTGTCTTTGTCTAAAACAGGTTGTATGCTTTTTATAAACTTTCCGTTTTTTTGCTGCAAGAAAATAGCGGCTTTTTTATCGCGGCTGCTGCCAATAAAGATATCATCCAGGCCGTCTTTATTTAAATCTCCCACAACAAGTGCCGGCCCTTCGGTAGAAAACATTCTTGGAATGAGAGATTCTCTGTCAAATTCTACAAAATGATTTTCTTCATGCA
>JAYTCO010000267.1:0-24019 GCA_043736415.1 Ferruginibacter sp.
CGCCAACCGAGCAACCGAGCCACGGTGGAAAAACAATGCGGACATACAAGTCAAAATAAACGGGACAAACATTTCCCCTTTTTTTAGTATTCCGACAGTAAGTAATGCTGCTTTTTAAATCATTTAAAAACAGCAAAATGCAAACACAGTTGTCATTCTTTAACCGCCTTGGCGTTTATGGTTTCGGACAGGTTGAACCCCTCGTCATCGCAGCCCTTGTTTCAGAAGATCCCGTCCTTTTAATTGGTAAAGCGGGCACAGGAAAAACCTTCCTGCTCAACAGTATTTCAGAAGCTATGGGGCTTGAGCACCGTCATTACAATGCAAGCCTTATTTCATTTGATGACCTGGTAGGTTTCCCTTATCCATCTGCTGATGGTAAGACTATTTCATTTCTACCCACACCTGCTACGATATGGGAAGCCGAATCAGTATTGGTAGATGAACTCAGCCGCTGTAAACCGGAGATACAAAATAAATTCTTCTCCGTGATTCACGAAAAAAAGATCCAGGGTATGCCACTGCACAACTTGCAGTATAGATGGGCAGCCATGAATCCTATCGGGTTTGAAGCAGATGCTGATGAGCAATACGAAGGGAGCAATCCGCTTGACCAGGCACTTGCAGACCGCTTTGCTATGATCATTGAAGTACCTGACTGGCCGGAACTTTCTACACGTGATCAGGAGGCAGTTATTTATCCGGCAGGCGAAGCTGCTGTGTCTGATGATGCAGGAAGTCTTAAAGATTTTATAAACAGGGTAAAACCTACATTTGAAGTGAATATTCTACACCCCCATGCAGAGATAGTCACCTATGCAAGGCTTGCCACAACATTGATGACGGAAGCAGGTTACAGAATATCTCCACGGCGAGCAAGACTGCTGGCCCGCAACATCACCGCACTCAATTGTGTAGCAAAGGAAATGGGTAATATCCTTGTGGAAAAAGAACGTAAGGCCCTGTATAAACTGGTACTAAGGTGGAGTCTTCCGCACCGGGCCTGGAAAGGACCGGTCCCTGAGCATATCATCGATGCTGTACATGCAGAAGCTGCCCGTCTCGCATTTTCAGGAAGCCCAAAAGACATATGGATTTCAGAATTTTTGCTCGCCGGAGATCTTACAAACAAAGTCCCTAAACTCTTTGAAGAAACGATTGATATAGATACCAAAAGCCTTGCAGTCATACAGCTGCTTGCCAGGGAGCAGAAAGGAAAAGCAGCCATTTTCTCTTTTTGCACGTACCCCATACTAAGCGAGTATATGATACTAAATGAAGAGGCACTCAATGAACTTGCCCGCAGTGCAAAAGGGATTTTAAAAGTTGATGGAGAACTGAAATGGCGGGAGAATTACCACGATACCGGGTCAAATCATCCAAGCTTGTCAGTATGTATGCAGACGATCAATAAAATACCTGATACAGAAGAAGGCAGAAAAAAACGGGCACGTCAATTATTTCTCTACCTCATCACACAGAATATTGCCATTCCGGAACCTGATTTTGTGGAAGAACAAATGAACAACTGTTTTAATACTGTAAAGAAATATGCAGCACAACTTACAAACAACGAAAATGGAAAAGGAAATAAAACCTGGCTCTTCAGGAGGGGCTAGTAACCTGCTCAACAATTCCGGCGGGCCCCGTTCAAGGGTAAGGTCTGAGGCTATCAATAAGTCTTACCTCTCGGGTAAAACAGCTGTTCACCAGGGTTATTATGCCCTTGATTTACCTGCTGACCGCAATTTAGAGGAATGGTTGTTATCTCTTGCGGAAGAACTTGGATGGAAAACCTGGGATGAGGTCATTAAAAATATTGAATTGCCTGAAGTAAAACTTCTTGTACTTGATGAGCCTGGTTTTGAATCACACATTCATTACCATGACAATATTCACCTGCTCCAAACAGCCATCATACTTTCCATGTCTAATCCTTTCTGTTACGTGCCCGATAGCCCAAGAATATTCACCCGTACAAGGCTTGCCCGAAAAATTAAACTTACTGAGATAAAAATAAAAAGCTTTTATGAACTGGAGTAAAAATTACATCATAAACATCGTACAAGACCTTGCAGACGAAAATCCGTTTGCATGCAGGGCACTGTTTAAAATATCTGATATTGTTTTTACTAAAACGGTGCCCACGCTTGCGGTAAGCATTGCTGCAAAACCGGTCCTCATGATCAACAGGGTCTTTCTTAACCGGCATGCAAAAACAGAGAACGATATTAAGGCAGTACTGCTGCACGAATTTCTGCATGTTGTTTTACAGCATACGGAGAAGTTTACATTCAATACACCCTTGCTGAACATTGCGCTTGATGCCATTATCAATTCTATTATTCACCGTACCTATGGTGAAACGTATTCTGACTTTTTCTGCCGGTTTTATGCATCCGATGGTATCGAAGCGTTGTTACGTCCAGGTGTGACAACTGAGGAATGGTCAGACACACACCAAAAGATCTATTCAGGCAAATTTGCTGCAGATGATCTGCATGAGCTGCTGCAGTATTTAATGAGCAAAGGCAAAATAAAAGACGCAGACAGGTTAATCTTTATCGGTAATCATACAAGCAGGAGTACAGTTGTCTCACCTGAAAATGAACAATTGCTGAACGAAACGCTCAGCAAAATGGAAGGTACAGGTATCTGGAACAACCCCGGTGCAAGAGGTTCCAATGAACGGCTAAACAATGAACACATAAAAACGGAGCAGTACAAAATAAAAAAATGGCGATCATCCGTTTTAAAGGTGCTGCAAAAATGTATGGAAGAAGACCAGAACAAAAACAACGAACTTATCCACTCAACTGTAATGATGCCTGTATTGAACAACAGTGACCGGCGGGCCCTGGCTACAGTATCATGGTCGGGGTTGATACCTTTTACTAAAAATACTTTCACTGAAAAAAAAGCCTCCCAAACGGTTAATATTTACCTCGATGTTAGCGGCTCAATGTCTGAGGAGATCAACCACATTGTTTCAATGCTTTATTATTTCAGGGATAGTATAAAAACACCTTTATGGGTATTTTCCAACGAGGTTGAAAAAGCGGTTTTCAAAAACGGAGAAATTATATACAAATCTACAGGGGGCACCAGCATATCCTGTGTCTTCGATCATATAAGGGTGAACAGGTTTAGAAAAAACATTATTGTAACAGATGGTTACACAGAGGAAATCACAGATGAGATGATCAAAAATATTAGTCTGCAGAAACTATGGGTGATATTGAGTGCAGATGGGAGTGCTGGTAAGTTTGACCAACACAGTATTAAATACACACAGTTAAAAAAATTATAGCTATGAAAAGATATTCAGAAGTTGTATTGAATGGCCATCCCGATAAATTCTGTGACCTTGTTGCAGACCGGCTCATAAGGGAGATCTATAAAACAGATGCAGGCGCCTATGCGCAGATTGAAGTTTCTGTATGGTCAGATGTTATCTTTCTTACAGGCGGTGTAGTTACAAATCGTAAGACCGGTTTTTCTCTAGCAGCCGTCATCCACCATGTTGGTTATGAGATTGGCTATACCGCAGAAAATTATATAGATGTAAGCCGGTATAAAATAATTGATAACATCTGCTGGCTCACGGGCAACCCACTTCGCTGGACCAACTACTCTAATGACCAGAGTATTGTTGTTGGCTATGCCGGTTATAATCACCTTACCCGTTACCTGCCACCGGAGCATTTCTTATGCTGGCATTTTCGGGAAGCTTTGGTGGCGTCAATAGAAGAAGGCATTTTAAAAGGGCAGGGGCCCGATGGAAAGATCCTTGTTATAATGAAGGAAGAAAACGGCGAATGGATTTTGGACACTTTACTGGTTACCATGCAGCAAAAAGAATCCGCTTTATTCATCCGCTTCACAGATTTAGTACAACAGGTTTTGCATACTGCCTACATTGCTGCACAAATAAAAGATCCACGCTGGTGCAGCGCCTGGGCTGATGTAAAACTGCTCATCAATCCGAACGGCCCCTTGTTGAATGGCGGCAGTGACGGAGATAACGGGCAAACAGGAAGAAAACTTGTTATGGATTATTATGGCCCACGCATACCAATTGGCGGTGGCGCTATTTATGGCAAAGATCTTTGTCACATCGATAGACTTGGGGCAACAATGGCAAGAAAATTTGCATTAGATGTGGTACTTAGTGGCGCAAAAGAAGCCATTGTAAAAGTATGTTTTGCCCCCGGCATGAACGAACCGCTAAGTATTGACATTAGCGCTGATAAAAGACCTTTACTGAACGCAAAGGAATTTTTTCTTTTCGATACTATGAAAAGCTGGGTGAATGTGGAAGATGTCAATTATAATGTCAGGGAACTGGGAACGTTTTATAATGATTCATTCTCAAACCAGCTTTTACCTTTTTGATAAAAGGCTTTTAAGAAATAAGTAAAAAATGGATTTGTAAAAACATAAGAGCATTTCTAAAGAATATTAAAAATATAAATTTAAATTATTAATGAATAAAGTTATTGATTACAATATATATAAAGCTACCCTATTGATTGGTTTGCAACGGGGCTATACAAATGAACTTATAGAAGAAGAGATAGTACTTGATGAATTAAAAAAACTGCAGGATATGTTGATAAAAACAGAGGGAATTTATTTAAGTGCAAATTGTTTTTTATCAAAAATTGTATTGAGTGGACAGCAGGAGCCACATTTAAATCTTCAGTTTATTAATTACCCCAAATTTCCTTTGTCTCTTGAAACTTTTAAAACCTCTGTTGAAATAGTTGCATCATCCCTTATGACCAAATTTGAGCAAAACAGGATGGTAATACAGTTTGAAGACTCTAATGTGATGCTGGAGAAGGTAGATGATATTGACCCTAATATTATCAGTTAAATAATAAAAGGTTTACCAACAATGCAAAAGAATTTCATAATAGGTATGATTTTTCATTAAGATAAGAAGGCTAATACCGGTTCGGCTTGTCAAAGGCCAATCCTCGGCATATGCGTGATAGGATGAATTATTATTGTTAGCATGAGCACCACGGGGGCGACAAAATTTATTCAACAAATAAAATTCCACCCCTAGTCAATAAAGAATAGGCACTTGAAATACCGGCACGACAAATACCAATATGGTTTATGTCATTAGGGTTCTTATTTTGATATCCAATAACTGCTTCTCCAAACTCTTTGAAATAAACATATTTATTTAAACTGCTAAACAGCCATTTGGTAGATTCTGAATTATAAATATGTGATACTACCCAACTCAATTCTTTCCAGAAAGGTGTTAATACAACAAGATTTAGTGGATAATTTTCGTTTAACTGGTTTTTCCTTACTATACTTTCTGTTATCACTAAATCAGCACCGCCAAACTCTTGCGTATTTTCTATTTCTTCCTTAAAACTTGGCATTGCTATTAAATCAGAAATGTCAAGAAATAAATCAAGGGCTTGTGAGTTTAATTGTATTCTTAAATCTGCCCCAAAGGCATTTAATTTTTCCTGATAATACATCGGGAATAAATTTTCCTCGGCTGCATTCTGTAATAAATTTAGGTACTCAATTGAAGGTTGAATAGTTGTAGCTGATTTTTCAATTACTTCATAAACAACTGCATCAATTTCCTTAAAATTAAATGGATTTTTATACAATTCTTCATAGTGCTTTTCCAATGGCTCATCAAGAATAAATTCCGATTCATTGGTATCTAAAAACTGATAACATTTTATCATTTTCTTTGTATAGTATCTTGGGTATCCCTCAAATCTGTCTAAAGAAATGAAGTCTTCATCTGTGATATCATAAATGATGCCCCACAAAACATCTCCTTGACTTTCTACAATATCAGCTACTCCGCAGTTTCTTTTAATTGACTTTCTTGTAAAATCAATTCTGCAATCTGGTATCAACCCTTTTCCTACTTGAATTACGTTTGGACATCTTCCTTCTATCTGGTGCGTATTCATATTTGAACCATAGGCGAAGTAATAGGACATAATTAAGATTATTAATTTTCAATTTTATTGCTGCAATTCGTTTATTAAGGTTTGGGATGCAAAATCCGAATTTTATTTATGTATAGTAAATATTAATTGATTTCCTTTTGCACCATCTCCGTATAAAAAAGCTAATTGCCCAAATTTTAAAGAAATTTCATTAGCTGTTTCCAATTCAATATTCTCAATAAAAAAGGATTCTTCCGACCAGTCTTCATTTTTAGAAATACCTACACCCGGATAAAAAATAAATCCTTCTTCTTTTAATTGAACTTTTAATTGATTATTTCGAATATCGTTTTCTGATTTTGTCAATATATCTGGAAGAGGATTCCAAGCAGTAATAAATGCCCAGGTTTTAATTTTAGGAAACCTTTGAATTAAAATTTCAGGTGTTTCCCCAATTTTTAAAACGATGGGATTATTCTCTATTTCAGCTATATAATTAGTTTCTAAAAAAGCTTGTTCAATTTGATTACTGTCCATAAAATATTTATTCAGAATCCATTATTCCGTAAGATTGTTTCATCAATTCTTTTAATAATTCTTCTTCTCAGCAAAGTCTCGGCCCTTGCCGGTCGTTGGGTATATAAATTTTAGAGAACCAAAACGCAACTTCCTTGTTGGGGGGACGTTGCTGCGAAGTAAAAACAAATACCCAAAGCGCTTTATTCTCAACCAGGTTTATTTGTTGTGGAAAAGTCAAATGAGAATCTAGAGCACTGCCCTTTTGTATAATTTTCTTTTAATAAGTCGCTTTACCGAGCTTTAAATAAAAGCCACAATCCGGCCCTGGTAATTCGTGGACTAACCCTTTAATTATGTAATCATTCGTACCTTCTTCAAACGTACCCGTAATTGATTCTTTAGGCTTTTTTGAATCGATAATGTAATTAAAATGCCCCAGAAATTTGCCATCTGGATAAAAGAAACCTACGATATACCCTCCCCATAAATCCGAATTAGTCTGGACGTCGACTTTAATTTTTCTTATGCCTCCACTATCATTAACGTTTTGAATTACAACGAATTTCACAACCTGAGTATGATAATCTTTGATTCCATTAGGATTATAAACATATTTTTCAACTTCCTCAACAGTTAGATAAATTATAAGATCATCCATTTTTGTGTTCATATTTAAAAGTTTTCTTTATTAGGCCAGACTTCATTTACAAGATAGTAAGTGTAACTTATCAATTTATCATCTTGAGAAAGTGAAAGAAATTTTGTATTCAGTGACTTGTTGTTTTTAGTCTGTGGTCCATTTACTTTCCCCCAAAGTTAAAAACCAAGCGGCTGAGAAGATTTTAGCGAAAAAAGACGAAGGTGAAGAGAGAATACTAGATTGTAAAGTTGATCGAAGAACGCAACGACCCGCCAGGGCCTGGACGTTGCTGAGAACTAAAGGCTTAATTTTTAAACCCTTTTTTTTCAAGTTTCTTCAAACATTTTACGATCTCAAAATCTGTATCGTAATCTCTTTCCTTAGTACCGTTGGCTAAGTCAAATAAAAAATCTGCCTCTTCTTCATTTAATATGTTTTTATCTTGATTAAAATTCAACATCTTTTTAATCTGGAACAAGATTAAATCATTCTTTTCTTCATCGGAATGTTTCGGCTTTTTAATTGAAACCCATTTACCCGAGAATTCTTCAGTTTTTTGTAAAAGTTCATCGTTATGTTTTGCAACAAGATTTAGTATATCAATCCCTTTTTGACATTCTTCGTCAGCTATATTTTTATTCTGCCTTAGTTTGAATGCAATGTTTGATATAACCGTTTGTTTGGTAATATCGAGCATTTCACTTTCCTTTCCCCATTGCAAAATTTCACTCCAAAGTGCAGGAGGTATTGATTTAATAACTGCTTTGTTTTGTGCCAATTCTTCTTCAACTATATCAATATCTGTGTTTCGTTTGGTTGGATTTTTTTCGTCAATTAAATCGGCTTGAATATTTCTTAAATTGAACGACCAGTGATGACTTTTTACTAAATCCCAACATTCTTCTTTTTTTGCTTTTTCAATGTAATGTTGTCCGCTATATTTTTCGAGAATAAAATGATTAACCTGAACCATTAGCTCATAAATAAAGTCTGAAAGTTCATTTGAAATTTCTTGATTTTTCCAGATCTTATATAGATCAATTTTTTGTTTCGTAATTATGCTCAGCAAGGAAAGTGTATATGGAACAACGACCTGCTTCATTTCACCAATATTGTTAGGTTTTATACCATACCTTTTATCGGCGTTTTTAAAGAGAATACATTTTGAAATCGCATCCTCAAAATAAACATTATTTATCTTCTTGATATTATCCGGCAAATTGTTACCTATAAATTGTGCATAGTTTTTTTCATTTCCTCGAACAATAATGTGAGGGCCAATAATTAACTTTTTACCATCATGAACTTCCTGATAAGCATTGATATATTTTGCTAATTCAACTTTCGTAAACATTTGTTTTTTGGGATACTTTTTATCGAACGCCAATTGAAGTGTTTTAGTTCTTCCATCACGGCTTCGCAAAGTTTTATATTGCCCTCTTGCTCTTTCAAAAAACCAGCAGGTTTGTAGATTACTTGAAATGGTAATTGGCGATAAGATATACCTGGATAATTTCTCAAATGCAACTAATGCAGGATTATTTGCAGAAAAATCTGCATCATTTACTTTGTTTTGAGTGTTTGCATATTTTGAAATACGCGATACAATCTCACTGTATTGTTCAGGATTTTCAATTACAGTAAATTTAACCTGCACAAATATTTTTGAAATATCAACTCTGTCTTTTTTTGATGAATTATAAATGGATGCTGTTGTCTGACCACCATTAACGATTTGCAGATTACTGATTTTAGTTATAAAATGGCCTGTTTCATCCAATTCAATATGATCTGCAGTTGCAGCAATTCCGTTATTAAATGCCAAAAACATTTCAGCTTCATTTCTTATTGTGTCCCGAATTCCTTTATTAATTTTTCCCGTGAACTGCAAAAATGATCTTACATTTTGCTCTAATAACCTTGCCCCGTAATGTTCATATAATTTTGAAACGCAATTACCTGGAATAATCGCAATGTAAGTCATGTATTTAAGACTGCCTGTATGTGCAGTAAGGCAAGGAATTTCATATTGTTCTCCGTCAAAATCTTTAAAGTCAATTTCAATAGGCACCCTTGCTTCTTCTGAAATTTTGTAAAGAAAATGGATATCAATTACTCTAAAAAATATATTGTATTTATCTACTTTATCATTTTGAGGGAATTGCCCTTTGTATTCCCCATCAGTCAAAATAATTACATTAACACGAACAAGATTATCTTTTATTTCCTGATATTTAGCTAATGTATTTGCTAATTGAAAAATTTCTGATGATTCTTCAATTTCATTCACATAATCCTTAGTAATACACTTGTTAAAAAAATTTGAAATTCTTTTTTGTGCTGTTTCAATCTCAGCCTTATTTACAATCGAAATTTCATCAGTTCCTTTGAAAACGGTTATGAATAAATCAAGAGTTTCATAATTATCGGAAATAGCATAAGCGTTTATTTGATGTTGATTTCTTGTACCTATTGCCTTTTTGTCAAAAGCAAGACTGGCATTTTCCGTTTCGCCTGCATCTGCTAAATTGTTTATTGCAATTTGAGTATAAATTTGTTCAGAATTACCACCGTCTTCATCGCTCAATTGTATAGCCCTTATTTCTTGGGTAAGACTTTGATAAAATTTTAATAATTCTTTATTTTCCATAAACTTGTTACTTAAGAATTCACAATATTATAAACTGCTTTTTCTTCAATTATATAATGTGAACATTGAGACAAAATAATTGAATATTTTACATCACCCACACCAGCTCTAACTTCATGTTCTTGAATTCTGGGAAAATCGCACTCTACTTTATAGAAAACATCCTGGCGAATAAAGTAACCCTTTTCTTCATATAAACTCCTTTGCAATTCAAAATAACCTACCTCATAAATTTTACTTTTGAATTTATTAAAAGCCGAAGTATCTGACTCCAAAATCTTTAAGATTGACTCTACAATGTCATTTAATGACTCCCCGGAATTTTGCATCTGCTCCAAGGAAATGTGATACAAAAACAAATCGTTTATGTTAGTTGTGTCCAATTGCCGTTCGCTACTTATATGAACTTTTTGATGATTGTTTCCATGGGTAGTCTTTACTTCAACTGCCCAAGTACCACTCTGGAAATCTCTTACTTGTTTCTCTGGGCCAATCCACGTGTTTACAACTTTTAATAACTCGAAATTCTCTTGGAGATATTTCCTTAAGAAGTGAAGTTCTCCAAAGAGACCTCTCTGCGCTTCCGGTGTCAAACCTTGCAAACCAATCTTATTGAATAATGATTTCCATTTTTCGAATCGATTCAAAACTTCTTTCACCATTTTTTTTTCGTTAGCCTCTGATGCAATACTTTCAATCAGATCTTCGCAAAGCACTTTGAAAATATCTTTGTGCTGAAAGTTAAGGAGTTTAAAAACTAAAGAATTTTTCCCTTTTTGAGTTGGGGAAGGAAATAAGTCAACTTGTATTTCTTGTAAATTGGAAAACAGAGAAATATTTACTTCAATAACATCAGAAAATGAAATGGAAATGCAAAGTAATTTTTCAGGATGCTGTATTGCTACAAAAACATCAGGCAAAACTGCACCCGAATATCTGCGTAAAAGCAACCCTCTGGCGAATGATTTATCATTAGCTAAATCGTTCCAAATTTGATCAATTTTCGTCATCATTATTTTCATTTTCTACATCATCATCGTTTTCAAAAAGAGAAAGTAATTGTTTATGAATGGCAAATCGTACTGTTGGATTTGAATTGCTCTTAGGGAAACTAATTGCAAAACCAACTATAGGTTCACTGTCACTATTCTCACCTAGTGCCCCTTTTGGGTCTAAAAAATAAATTAGAAGTAAAGGATTATTTGGATTTCTAAATTCTCTCCTTACTATTTCGCCGCTTGGAAAGTCATTTTTATAATACTCATCATGCCTTTGGTGGAATTCAATAGTTCGTTGCAATGCCGCTGTTTTTATTTCGTTGCTCAAATCAATGAACTCATCTTTCGGACTAATTATATGATTTTTCTTAATATAATATGTTTGTGAATCTTGTCTCTCTTTTGCATCACTTCTTTCATAGCAACCAATTTTATAACCTTCTATTCCATTATAACATAAGTTTGCATCTTTCTTCGACATTAATGCAACACTCCAATTTTTAAGTTCACCGTTTCTTTCACAAACGCTAATGAAATCAACAAGAAAGCTTGGATTGACTTTCTTTAAACTTTCGGGAACTCTAAAATTCCTCAAAAAGATTTTCACTAATCCAGAGTCAACTTTTTCTTTCCATACTAAACTTGTTAACGAGTATTCCGAAGTTGGAGCTGTTGGAATAGATTTAATAAAATCTACTGTAGTAATTAAGTTTGTATGAATGGATTCTTTGTCTTTTTTTAACTGATAAGTTTCTACAAGTTTACCTGACCAGGAAATATCAACATTTACTGCTCTGCGAATTTTGTTTGATGCAGATATCTGCAATACTCCGGGGTCCGTTCTAACTCTTAATGCATATTTCTCCGGAGTACTACCTGCAACATCAGCCATGTAATCAAACTCTGCCCTTAATTCTTCAGATGCTAATGTGATATGGCAAAACCACTCATTCAATTCTCGACTTGTAAATAATCGACACAAATCCACATATCCGGGCCTATACCCAAACCATCTTCCCATTTGCATAAGTGTATCATACATTCTTGATGCTCTCAAATAATAACTAACTGATAAACCTTCTAACGTCAAACCTCTTGAAAGTTTATCCCCTCCAATGGCAATAACTGAAATTCCGTTTGGATGATCGTAATAATTTAATGCATCACCTGAACCTCCGTTAATTTCCTTTACTTGTATTCGTGTGGCTGCTTCATGCAAGTGAGCTAATACATCAACCCACTCATGCACTTGCACCTGTGAATCTACATCAGCATTATTGTCCAGAATTGATTGCGAAACTGTTTTAAAACTCTTATAGACTTCGGTAATTTTTTCTCCTTTGTAATCGTAATTATATTCGTTATCCTCCTCAAAGGTTTGACGCAATTCTTCATGCACAGAGGGAATTTTCATTTCGATTCCTATGCGATAAAAATCAAAAGTATTTTCAACTAAATTTTTTATGTGTCCTTGCCATGCAACAAAACGACTGACATGCACTAACATTGAATTGTGTACAGTTGTTTGCCCCCTTAATCGCCTCACTGCACAAGTAATTATGAAACATTTTATTGCTTTATAAAGTGATTGTGGAATTTCGGAAGGAAGAGTGGTTAATCGGGAGACTATATCAGTAATTGGTATAGTTCCTTCCCTTTCCTTTTTATTTAAAATTCTATGGCCATTTGGAATTAAGTCGTTGTAATCATCTATTCGATTAACCATTGGCAATACATAGTCGTTATCAGTTTCGTCTTCCAAAAGAGTTGTTCCAAAAACTTTATCGGGGCCTATATAATTTGAAGGTGCGGGAATATTGATTATAAAATCTCTTGGGAAAAGTTCGTCTTCTGCTATTGGAATAAAAATATTTGCAAACGGCGTAGCAGTATATCCCACATAACCACTTTTATAAAACAACTTTAAAATATCCTTAATGCATTGATTAATTTTGGTTGAACCATCATTTTCAGGTTTAGTATTTATTGAAGCATTATCGGCTTCATCATCAATTAATAGTAACGACTTTGACAATATTGCTTTTGTTCCATCAGGTAGCGTTTCAGCATTGGCGGTGAGCCATGCTAATAGTCTTGGTAAGACATCTTTTTGTTTTTTTACAACTGCAATTATGGTTTCGTTAGTATTAAAATTTATTCCTAAAGAATTTGCTGCACCTGCTGAAAAGTCCCCATTGTTTAAACTTGAGGTTAAAGAATGTGCAATGCCATCTTGTGAAAATCTCCCGACTCCAATTTTGACTCCATCTTGGTCAAATGCTCTTTGATGTTGCGTATCAAAACCTAAAAAACCTTCATCCAGGCGTAACTGCGTTTGACTTCTCAAATTGTTATGTATACCTGCTAACACAATTATCAATTTAAAACCAGAATCAGCTCCTTTACAAATTAACCCTGTATAGTTTGAAGTTTTTCCTGACTGCACTTGACCTACAACCAAACCATATTTACTCAAAACAAAATTTTCTGTTGGGTTGAAAAGCCCGTCAAGTGTTCTGTCAGTTAATTTGTCTAATTGATTTAATACTATGTCTGAAAAGTTTTTTTCTTCACGTAAATAATCTCTGTATCTATTCCAAAAACTCCATTTTATATTTGCTTTATTATCAATTATCCAATGTTTTTTTCTTTCAGGGTCATTAGCTTCAATGATTCTAAAATCATTCATTCTGATGTTATAATTCTCTTGAATGTAACGACTTATTATCGGTCTTGAAAGTCCTGCGAAATCAGAACTTGTCATTATTTTATCAATTGCGTCGTCTATTTCTTGATAAGTTATTGAAGTGTTTTTTGGCAAATATTTCCTTGCCGTTGTTACAGCATCAAATACACTCTTTGGTGTTTCTATGATTCTCAGTATTGCAGTAAGTAATTCTTCACATTTAATGGTTGGTATAATACCACAAATATTTAAGCATTTCTCCTTGATGACGTCAATTGGGATGGGTCTTTCTTCTTTTATTAGCAAAGATAAAACCGTTGGTATGGCGATTTCTAACATTGTGTTATTATTTTAAGAATTCAAGAAAATGAAGGAAGTGATTAAACGGGTCTATATGCGCAATGTGTGCCAATGCCTGCTCTTTTGTCTTCCTTTGCTTTATCAAATTGGTAAACATCAATTGCATTGTGCTTCTAATTATTTCTTGGTCTATACCTTCAAATGGTTTTCCTTGAGCTTCCGGTTGCTCAGATTCTTTTATGTAAATAGATTGTGTGGGAATTGTTTCTTCAATAAAACGAATAAGATTCTCAATTGCTTTTTCTGGATTTGTTCTTGCTTCTCCTTTTATTTTTTCTAAAAGTGGATGTTCTCTGTTAATTTTATAAAACCATTTGTCACCCCGTTTATGCTCTTGCCACAGCGGAACAAATTTTTGCCCTTTGTAGGGGGTTACATTTTTTCCTTTGTGTCTGTAAACTTCAACTGCCCGCGCTCTTACTTTTAAAGCATATGCTTTTATTTGTTCTCTGAAAAGTAAAGGTGGCCTTGCCACCGATTTTTTGATGTCAATTTGCCATTCTGCATCTAGGGTGTTCGGTAATTCTATTTGTATTCGTGATAGTTTATAATGTTCTTCTTTTCTGAATAAGCCTAACCAATCCCCAGCTAGAAGTAGTCTATCATTTCTATAAATGTAAAAGCCCTGTTGCTCATTCCAACCTTTTGCTCCTTCTGCGTTTTTATATTTCTCTTCAGAAATTTTTGATTTGTGTGGCAATACAAATCCTTCTATTTCTACTTTGCCATTTTGGATTGTTTCCTTAGGAAAAGGTTGTGTACACGATTCATCTTCTAAAAATGGATTCCATGGAATTACTTTTTGATCCTGAAAATAAATTATGATTTTATTTTTCTCGATGTATTTGTGAAAAACCATTCCTAAATGCCTTTTCACTTGTTCCATTAAAAGAAGAAATTTAGATAGAGAATTATTGTCATCCTGCTTTAAGCTTTTAACTACTCTGTCTATATTATTCCAAATAACTATGGTGCCTGAGGTATTTTCATTAAGGCTACTTACACTAAAATTAGACGGCATAAAGTCGATTAAATTCCATTTCCCTATCTGTTTTACAAAGTCTAAATCCCATGTCCAAAAAACTGTATCCAAATTCTTTTTTTTGCTTAAAACAGTTAAAACTCTTGCCTGCGAAAATGAAGCTGTTTTTAGTCCTAATCCAAATCTTCCCAAGTCTTTATTATTTCTATTGTCCAAAGGATTTTTACTACCCGGCCTCATTGCCTGAACTAATTCATCGTTATTCATACCTGTACCATCATCTCTTATTGATAGCCAGGTTTTATCACCGAGCCATTCAAAATTCAGCCAAATATTACGTGCCTTTGCTGAAATAGAATTATCAATAATATCAGCCACCGCACTCTCAATGTTATAACCAATAGCCCTGAAAGTTTCAATCATTGATGAAGCCTCGGGTTCTGCGTTTTGGGTTTTGAAACTTGAGTAATCTTTATTAGAATTCATTAACTAAGTATTTCTTTTATTTTTTCCGCTATACCTTTCGCCATCAATGGTGGAACCGCATTTCCTATTTGCTTAAAGGCTGGAGTTCTACCTCCTTCAAAATAAAAGTCATCGGGAAAAGATTGGATCCTAGCCGCTTCCCTAACAGTTATAGATCTGTTTTGTTTTATGTCTGGATGAATATAATAGTGTCCATCCATTGCAATATGTGCAACTACAGTATGTGAGTTGCCAGAACCATTAACTACCTGAAAACGATTCGTAAATGATGTAGTATTCTTATGGTTAATAAGTCTTTTAGGTAGGGTGCCATAGTTTAATCTTTTTCCTTCACTCCACTGTTCAACAGCTATTCTATATATTTCCAAATCATTATCATTATTGGGGCGTGCAATATGTTGTGTCGTAAAATCTATACAATTACGTATCCCTGTCGTTTCTAAATATTTCGTACTTGCTTTTTTATAATTAACTACTCCCATTTGACCTGCACCATTTTGTAAAGAGGGCAAATCATTAAATAAATCTTTAAGTATGCTGTGTTTGGATTCGGCGCTTTCAAATAAGGGGTAAGATGTTTTTCGGTTTTTTCTCCACCCTATAATAATAACTCTTTTCCTATCTTGTAACACATTAAATTCGCTCGCATTTAATATTCTATAATCAAATGCATAACCCGCTTCCTCAATTGCTTTTTTTATCTTCTCAAAATGTTCACCGTTTTTTGCAGAAATAATTCCAGGGACGTTTTCAAATACAAACATTTCAGGTTTGTACATTTCTAAAAATTGTACATACAACTTATAAAGGAAATTACGGGGATCATCATGCATATTTTTCGGATCCCTGGCCCTACCAATTATTGAGTACGCCTGACAAGGTGGGCCGCCTATGATGAGGTCTATTTTTTTACCTTTAGATAACAGATTGATTTTTTCGAATATCGATTCAATAGAATCATTGGAAATTTCAGAATTTATAACGGAGTTTATTTTTGATTCAGGTAGACAATCCCAAAGTTCTTTTCTTGTAATTTCTTCTTTTAAATATTTGTAATAAATCTCTAGTTTATCCTGCTCCTTTAGGTAATGAAATGCTACTCTTGTTTTGAGTGTGTCACATGCGGCCTTATTCATTTCTACATGAGCCAACGGATTAAATCCGTCTTTTATGAAACCTTCAGATAACCCTCCTGCACCTGCAAAAAGATCTATATAATTAAGTGGTCTTGTCATTCTTGGTAAAATCTTTTGTATCAAAAAAATCTTTAAGAGAAATGCTTAATGCATTCGTTACTTTTTCAAGCGTACCTACCGAAATGTTTTTTCTCCCTTTTTCTATATGAGTGAAAAAACTTCTTTCAATGTCAGCTTCATTGGCAAACTTCTGTTGGGACAATTTTTTTGCTTTCCGTAGCTCAGTAATACGGAAACCAATTTTCTCTTTTAAGTCCATACACGAACATATTTTAATGTGTATAATAAAGCGGTATGTTTTAAGACACATACGCTCATATTCAGGTATTAATGGAATTTATTTTTTTACTGCTTGTGAGGAGAGTTTATCGCAGAATCTTTTTAACCAGGCTTGTCAGCGTTTTTTGAATTTTATCTTTCTTTAAATCACATTCCCATACAACTATAACCTTCCACCCTTCTTTCTTTAATGCTCTTATAGCAAGGCTGTCATGAGATATATTTCCGTTTATTTTATTAAGCCAGAACTCGGTATTTGTTTTAGGAGTTACAAAGTATTTGCATTCTTTATGCCCATGCCAGAAGCAGCCGTGGACAAAAATTACTGAATTGTACTTTGGCAAAACAATATCAGGCTTGCCTGGTAAATTTTTTGAATGTAATCTATAGCGAAATCCATTTGCATGCAGGAATTTTCTCACAAGCATTTCAGGCTTTGTGTCCTTTGACCGGATTTGGCTCATATTATAGCTTCTGATTTCCTTTGAATGAATATCCGCCATATTAATTGCCTTTTTTTTCCAGAACCGAAATATCAAAGTCAAGGTACCAGGCAAACTTTACCAGATAATCAATGGTGATAGCAAATTTGCCAGTTTCAACTTTTGAAATAGTAGAGCGGTTCACTTCCATTATTTCAGATAGTTCATCCTGACTAAATCCTTTTTTTTCCCGAAATGCCCGGATTTCTTTGCCAATCGCTTCACGGTTTTCCTGAATATATTGCTCGGTTGGCCTGGACTGTTTGTTCATAAATATTAAATGCCTTTAAAATAATTCTTACTATTCTGATGGCAAGACAATCAGGTATTTCGTTGGGACTGGTAATTCCCATCCATCAGAATAAGAAACTGTAGTTAAGTTGCCACCCAATTCTTTAACTACACCTACCTTGTCAATCCCACCTAAAACTAATTGTTGGTATTGTATCATCGCTTTATCACCCCTGCTGGTTTCGGCTTTAAAAATTTCGATTCTGTCGTTATCAAAAATTACTTTGTCTCCGACTTTAATTGTTGTGTGCAGTTGGGTTGTCATGATTTATATGCAGTTTGTATAGCGTTGCCCCCGCTTTTCAGTTTTATAAAACTAACATAATTTATAAGATATATGTGCAATATGTTGAACATATATTTTCTATAATTATCATTTCGTAAAACGGCTTTCTATTTTCTATGAGGCTTTTGAAAAAGCTTTGTATGAGAAATATTAGTTGGCAGGATTTAAATTATTTGCCATTTCAAATTCCTTCTCATAATTCAAACCCAACTGATCAACTAAATCTGGTAGCGCCAGTTTAAAGCTCACATAGTACCAAGCCAGCATTTGATAGCCTGAAAATATTTTACCTGGGAATGCATTTAGTTTGTAATCATCCCTACCAGGTCTGATACCTTCTGTACCCAACATTGCGATTTCTAAAGCGATGGCTTTTATTTTTTCTGCAGGTAAATTTTTGAAATAGGAGAGAGCTCCCTGCATGAAAAGAACCACCGCCATGTTAAGCCCATTTTCCTCCTGACCTTTTTGAAATTTATCCATTAGCCTTTCTTTGAAAGGACTGCCAGTGCCCATATCAAAAGGATCGTTTTCGATGGAAGCGATAAGGTTGTCTATATCGGTTCTTTTATTTCGGTATTCCTTTTCATCAAGTAATTCGAAGTTATTGTGAAGCTTTAAATCTTCTGCCCAATGCATCAACAATTCATATTCTTCTGCAGGCTTCTTATCTACTTTGTAATCCAGAAATTCTTCATAAAACACATTGGCTTGTTTTAGCTCTGTGGTTGTTGGTTTAAAATCTTTGATATTATTTATGGCATACAAAGCTGTAAACTGTAAGGCATTTACAATATTGTAAACCTTACTTTTTGTAAGAATTTCGGGAGGGGAAAGTTCTACAATTTTTTTGTCTGTTACTGCTTTGATGCCATCCTGCATCAAAGAATAAAGAGAAATGAACTGGTATGGCCTTAGTTCTGGAAATTCGGTGTAGAGAAAATCTTCAATGAATAAATCAACAGGCGCATTCAACACCTGTAAGTTTAAACCGGTAAAAAGACTATTACAGTATTGTTCTGTGGCTTCTGGCGAAATGCCCAATTTACGAAACCTCTTTACAGTTGGATCCAGCTCCTTTAAAAAGGCAGCTTTTTGTTGCTGCGTGGAAACGAATATTTGATTGAGATCAACCTTTCTTGCTTCTATCACAAAATGAAGGTGTACCAATTCGTGCATGATCAAGTGCGCTACTGCAGGATAACCGGGTTTGTATTTTACGAGGTGTTTGGACCGGTCATAATTTTCTGCAAATTCAATTTTTGCAGCAGTGTTTATTTCGGCTTTGATAATATCAATTTCTCTGTCACCTTCCAATTCCAGCTTGTGCCGGTATTCATAAAAAATCTTTTTGCCATCATCGTTTTTTACGATGGTATTGGCAACTTCAAATGCCAATTTTACTGCATTGTTGTTTAACAACTCACCGGGCTTACTGTATTTAATTGCCTGAATAGCGCTGTAAAATGATGAATGCAGGTCTGCTTCTTCTGCTGCAATGAGGGCCAGGGTGAAATGAGTATTGGGATATTCCTTCTTGATCTTAACAGCTTCCCAAAGGTATTTTTTAGCTTCTTCGTATTTTCCCTGTTGAAATAACAGGTACCCGATATTAGTAAGGCTGATATGATCGGCTGCATTAGCCAACAATGCCTGGTCGTAATATTTTAGGGCCGTCGCAATATCATCTTTGTATTTGCCAAATATGTTGCCCATCATTAAGAGTGCTGCGCCATTCTTTGCATCCCAACGGAGGGCATCAATTAAATAATTGATGGCTTCTTCCTGGTCCCCTTCATCGGAAAGGATTTGGCCCATGATGCGGTGATAT
The DNA here is from genome assembly GCA_043736415.1 of Ferruginibacter sp. GTDB lineage: Bacteria > Bacteroidota > Bacteroidia > Chitinophagales > Chitinophagaceae > Ferruginibacter. Next base: position 19,626 of record JAYTCO010000267.1, read on the forward strand.
TCTGAGATGGAAGGATTTTTTTCTATTAATTGTTTAAGAATTGGTTTGGCTTCCTGGTATTTACTTTTTTCGCAAAGTGATATTGCCTTATTGTAATCAGATCTCTGATCGGCAATAGTTTCTGTATCTACTTCGATGGAAATCCATTCGCCTTCAATTGAAACCCGTGGCTTGTAGGGTTCTACGGTGAAGTATTTGGTTATCTCATCCTTTAGTATGCTTAAATCAAGGTTTGATTTTTTATACTGGGGGAATAATTCTAACAAGAAATCGTCTATTTTATGGGTAATCTTCATTATGTATTGATCAGATGTTGTTTTGACAGGGCAAAATAACTTAATGAATATTCAATATACTAAAGGATAACATAAGAAGCTAAAAAATATTAGAAAAATGGTAGATAAAGTTTAGAATAATTGACTTTAAGATGATATGAAGGGGAGTGGAAATGAAACTCGTTGACATTGAGATAGACTAAAATTATTTTCTCTTATCAGGCGTGCTAGCTGGAAATGCAATCAGGTTAAAAAGCTCCCTCATGCGGCTTCTTACCCTGAGGCCATAACGGTTTTCTATTTCTGTGCTGTTGAGGTTTGTGGTGATGTGGGTAAGCATCTGGAAAGCATGAAAGTAGTCATAACGGGAAAGGATAATCTCGCCCATAACGGAACAATCGTTGCCGAAGAACTGCACTTGTTTTTCTGCACCGAGATCATCAAAGCAATATGTTTTTGGTTCCCCCTGATAAGGGGAGAAAGAACCTTTGGTATAGCGCTGAATGCTGTCGTAACCTTCACGGGCAAACTCGAAGCTAACATCCCGGCAGGATTTTATGCTGTGGCGCTTATCTGCAGTGAGCAGGAAACGGCAAATATTCATGAGGCTGGACTTACCACAGCCAACGGGCCCCAAGAGCAATATACCTTTAGAAAGATCTAATTGAAAATGCTCAACCTGGTCTTTATCCTGTATAAACCATACCACGAGTTTAAGAATTGTTTCAGCATCTGCAGGGAGCAGGGTAAATGAAGCGCCATATAACTCTATGCCTTTGTTGTGTAAAAAATGCCAGATGGTTTGATAATTAAAGTGGCTGTGCATAGTTTTTATCTGAGGCGGTATCGAAATTGTTTTGTTGTGCATGTACGTTTTTTGAAGAGAGATTGTTTTTAAAATTGTTTGTATTGAGCATCCATTTGTGAGCCGAAGCCGGCCAATGCTGCATAGGGGTTTTGCCGGCTACCAACCAACCGTTGGACTGATAGTGATGGAAAAATTTATGTGCTTCGACAGCGGGGTATTGGTGCTGATTGAAAAAGCCAAGAACATCAGAGAAAGTTGGACATGAGCCAATAGCGTTGCCTGCCGGTGGATTGGGGGAATGAGCAACTTGTAGGGGAGGAGCGCTGTGTATCGAATATGGGACCACGCCAAAAGCGTTTATGCATTTTTGCAACAAATGATTTTTAGAAAAAATTTTTTGTGTGCGTGCCTGTGCATCTACCTCTTTTTTATTGTTTGTATGTTTATGTTTTATTAATAGTCCCAAATATGGGACCGATACGGTCTTTATTTTGGGACACATACCGGTCAAATTTGATACCGGTACAGTATCAAAATTGATACTGGGGGAGGCTTTTACCTGTACTGTATTTGGTAGGGTAGGTGGCTCATTTTTAATACCGAACAAATCCAGTTGCTGCAATTCCTTGCCTGCATTTTCTGTATCTAATTTTACAATATGGATATTGCTTTTTTGAAACTTACTTAAGGAAGCCCGGTAATAAATGTAGCCGTATTGATGGAGTTCTTTCAGGCACTTGTGGTATGTGTTTTTAGAACCTATACCACTAATGGCCATGACCTCATCCCGGGTAATTGGAAAAGGATTTTGGAAGCGGTTAAGGTTCCAGTACTGAAAAAGGGCCAGGTACAAACTGATGTGGTTTGCGTTAAGCCTGGTATCACGTTTGGTATGGCGGAAAAAGAATGCGCTGAGGTGCCGGATATAATTCATGGCTGGTGATTGTGGTGAGAAAACAGGAATTATTATCTTTTGTTTGCTTTAAGGACATTATCAATATCCTCCTGAGCATAATAAATAATACTACCAATGCGGGTACAGGAGAGGGTGCCGTTAATGCGCAGATTCTGCAGGGTACCGGGAGAAATTTTAAGCAGCTGGCGAACCTCTTTAGATTTGAGCCATTTGTTTGCAGGCCTTGACTGCTGCCCTGTAGTAAAAAGCTTGCTGATGTCGTACAATAATTCAGTTTTAAAAGAATGTAAATCTTCGAGGGTGATGATCGTTGCTGCCATGCTGTTTTAATTTGAGTTTAAAAAATGAAGTTTAACAGCCTTCAAGTATTTGCAAATATGTTTTGCATTGTTTTGAGACTTCCACAAAAGAAAACAGAAATTGGATATGAAAGGGGTACTGGGGGTATCAAGTACCCCCTTGAAACCCTTGCTATCATTGAGAAAAATATTTTAAAAAAGTTTTTAGCAAGTGAGCCTAAAATACATTTTGACGTCATTTGGTACGGTAGCTGCTCTAGGACCATGAGGTAGGAAATAATAATACGCATACCCTTTCAGCGCTCCATCTTTTGATTAAATAGATTGATGTTTTGCCTTTGGTGATATCATTAACGAACTACTCCAAGCGCTTGAGTGAGCTAAGGTTATACAGATAAATCTTTAAACTTTAATTTTGTTATTATATCATTGCCAGGCTTTCAGCAGCACCGCTTGACAGAAATGGCAGGCATTCCTCAAGAGCATAACTTATCATTGTTATTTGAGCATGAATTTTAAATTTGGTATTGACATGATTGAGTAACACCAATAAAGTATCTTTTACATTTCTGATAGCAGTACGGTCGGGGGTGTAGGTTTTAAGCCGTAGACTTTCTGAAGAAATACTATCTGCATTTTTTGTTTTAAAGTATAACGCTGTCATCTGAGTGATGTTGCGGTAGCTTTGATTTTTTATGATGCCGGTATCAATTAGGATTCTAATTAAGAGACCTAACTGCGGGACCGAAAGGGATGTTTCAATTGGTGTAATTTCTTTCTGAGGTAACTGCGGCAGAATAAAATTGGGTTGCATTTTCTTTTCTATAAAATATATTTCTTCCAGCAGCCAGTTCAGGCAACTTTCTATAAGATCCGGTAGATGAGGGAGCAAACTGTATTGGGGTTTTGTTTGGAGCTGATTATAATATTTCAAATGCAAATACAGATTATCCAATTTTTCTGATGGAGATAATAACTCATTTACCACCATAGAAATTTTAGCCGTAAGGATATACACAAAACGATTATGATTGAAATTTAAATATTGCAGTAAGTTGATCAATTGTTCTTCTTGGGACGATTTTTTGTTGTGGTCCATAATCTTAAAAATCGCAGACAACAATTTCTTGTGATAAATAAGCCGTCGAAATGTTATTGGACGTTGGGGATTGCGGAGTGCGAATATCTGATAGCTTTCAATAATGATTTCAAGGAGGGTTGGATAAATAATGAACTGCTTAGCCTTCTTATTAATTAATGCAAAAGCGGATTGAAATTCCTTGTTACTTAATATTCTGTAACTCTCCGGGATCTTTGCATCAAGATCAAAATACCTAGAGAAATAATTTTCTATAAAACTCAGCAAGCGTTCTAATATCGCAAGGAGAACCTTGTACAATTTTTGAAATCTAGATTCCTTTACGCCATCAATATATTGGACAAGTATATCAGCCAGGTGAATGATACTGGATTGATATCGCTGAACAAACAGTTCCAATTGCTTTTCTTTTTGTATAGAAAAAAATTCATTTTTTAACTGGTCAATGATGTGGTCGTGTTCTGCAGCTGCGAAAGTGTAAATTTCTTCAATTTCATTGACAGTGGGATTGGTGGCAGTAATTTTTGAGGGGTGGAGTGTACGCAATACAATATTGTCTATGCGTTCTAAAGCATACTTCATAAGGTGCAGTGGTTTTGGCTTTCAGGATATAGTTACGAAATAGGGAAATTAAGCCATTTTAAACTAAATCATTTGAAAATCAATCACTTTGAATAAAGTACTTTAATCAAAACCTTGTAAACCTATCCGGCTTTTAATTTAAAACTGGCAGCTTTGGAATTTTTTTTCGCCAGTGTTTTTTTCAAGGCTTGCATATCACTGCTTACTTTTGTTTCTACAACTTTAGCGTATATCTGTGTTGTTCTTAAACTTGTATGACCTAAAATATTACTTACCGTTTCAATAGGTACACCATTGGTAAGTGTTATTGTAGTAGCAAAAGTATGACGAGCCATATGGAAAGTGAGGTTTTTGCTGATACTGCAAAGCGTTGCTATTTCTTTTAGATACTCATTGGTTTTAATGTTTGTGATGA
>JAYTCO010000268.1:0-4147 GCA_043736415.1 Ferruginibacter sp.
TGCAAGCGGTGCTTTTGAACTTTCGTTAAACTACAGCAAGGTTAGAAAAGCATTTAAGACAGAAATAATGAACCACCAGATCATTCAGTTTAAGCTGGCAGATATGGCTACAAAAATTGAAGCTGCACGTTTGCTTTGTATGAAAGCAGCTTGGGAAAAAGATGAACATTTGGATTATACATTGAGCAGTAGTATGGCAAAAGTTTTTAGCAGTGAAACCGCTATGTGGACGGCTACAGAAGCTGTGCAGATACACGGTGGGTATGGTTTTGTAAAAGAATACCATGTGGAGAGAATGATGAGAGATGCGAAGATTACACAGATTTATGAGGGAACCAGTGAAGTGCAAAGAATTGTGATTGGAAGAAGTATTTTGAAATAGATACAAGATGTTAGACAAAAGATGAAAGACTAAAGATTGAGGACAAAAGAGTCAAACCGGGTGACTAGGAACTTTAGGGGTATTTCGTCTTTTTTAAAATAATAGATAGTGCTGCAACAGAAGATTTAAATTATAATAAACAATCTTAAGTCTTACATCTAATAACTTGATACTATAAAAAAATGTGCAAACGGTAAATTGTTTGCACATTTTTATTTTAATTTTATAGCATTAGAAAACTCAATATTCACCATTCACTATTCACCACATGTCCATTATTCAAATTGAAAATTTAAAAAAGGCTTACGATACCAATTACGTTTTAAAAGGTATTAATTTAAATATTGAAGCCGGACAAATTGTAGGATATATTGGCCCGAACGGTGCAGGAAAAAGTACCACCATAAAAATACTTTGCGGCATTACAAGCGACTTTGAAGGAGAAGTATCCGTGATGGGTATAGATGTAAGAAACAATCCTATTGAAGTAAAACAGAAAATTGGTTATATACCGGAGCTTGCTGCTTTGTACGAAGTGCTTACACCGATGGAGTACCTGCGTTTTAGCGGAAAATTATACAACCTTGAAGACGATGTTATTACTAAAAAATCAAATGAACTGCTCCGTTTATTTGACCTGCACGATAAAGCAAATACCCGAATGACGAGTTACAGTAAGGGAATGAAACAAAAAGTTTTGCTCATAAGCGGACTCATACACAACCCAGAAATAATTTTTCTTGATGAACCATTAAGTGGGCTTGATGCCAATGCAGTAATATTGGTAAAAGAAATTTTGGCACAGTTAAAAAAAGCAGGAAAAACAATATTTTACAGTTCGCATATAATGGATGTGGTTGAAAAAATAAGCGACAGAATTGTAATTATTGACAAAGGCGAGGTTAAAGCAGATGGTAGTTTTGAAGATTTAAAAGCAAATGCACACCTCGGTTCTCTTGAAAATATTTTTACTGCACTTACCGGCGGAAGTGAACAGCACCAAACTACCGCAAACGAGTTTATAAATGTTTTAAACAGCTAAAATGGATAAATTAATTTTACGGTTTGTTCTTTTTCTTGCAAAAACATTTTTAAAAAAGGATGTTGATTTTGAAAAATTAAAAATCATAGCGGAGACCAAATTGATCATGGACAGACGTCGTGTACGTGTTACCATGAAGAAGCAAACCAAAAAAGATCCGAACAACCAAATGTTGACGACACTTATCGTATACGCAATTTTAGGTGTATTTATTGGCATACTTGTGCTCACTTTAAAAGAAATTGTAATGACCATGACGATAATACATTCTTATGTATTGTTTATGATGGCCATGACGCTCATCACTGATTTCAGTTCTGTTTTATTGGATACGACAGATAACCAGATCATACTTCCCCGCCCGGTAAACAGCAAAACATTTTTTGTGGCGAGGCTTGTACATATTCTTGTTTACCTTTTGCAGTTTACGCTTGCGCTTGCATTGTTTCCTGTAATTTTTATATTTATTGGTTACGGCATTCTTGTTGGGCTTGCATCTATTATTACCATATTACTTACGGTACTGTTTGCTGTTTTTATTACTTATCTGTTATACGGTTTAATATTAAAGTTAAGCAGCGAAGAAAAAATAAAAGACATTATCAGTGGTTTTCAAATAGCGATGACGATCATTTTTGCAGTCGGTTTTCAGATAGTTCCAAGACTAATCAATATTGAAAATTTAAAAGTTACGATGCCTATTCATTGGTACACTTATCTGCTTCCTCCAATGTGGATGGCCAATGCATTGCAGGCTGTGCAGCAGTTAAAAGTTGATGGTCCTCACTTTGTAATGATCTTACTGGCTGTAGCATTACCTGTTTTTACTTTTTGGGTAATGATAAAGTTTCTTGCACCTTCTTTTGCAAAAAAAATGGCAGCAATGGGCAATGCCGGCACTCAGGAGGAAATTGTAATAAACGCAGCCGGTGAGCAAAAAAAAGGCTTATCTGAAAAATTAGCACCAATAGTTTGTATTAATAAAACCGAACAGGCAGGTTTTGAAATGGCGTGGAAAATGACTGCAAGAGACAAAGGATTTAAAATTCAGTTTTATCCAAGTCTGGCTTATATGCTCGTTTTTATATTTATAGTTATTTTTAAGCGGGGAGAAAACTTTGCACATACATGGGCTACGCTAAGTAGTTCAGAGAGTTTTTTGTGGTGTGTGTATTTGCCTATGTTTACCATTTCAGCTGCAGTATCTCTTCTTGCATTTAATGAAAACTTTGCAGCGTCGTGGGTTTATATATCTCGACCGTTAAAACAGCCCGGCAGCCTAATAAGCGGCGCTTTAAAAATGTTGCTGGTCAAATTTTTTGCACCCATCATTTTAATACTTTTTGCATTCTCCTATTATGTTTGGGGGTATAAAATAATTGATGATTTTGTGTTGGGTATTTTTAATAACATTCTTGTATTTTTAATTATTTCTCATGTTGGCAAAAGCTATTTACCATTTTCCATGCAGCCTAATGTAAACCAGCAATCAGGAAAATTTGTACGGGTATTTGTTCAAATGGCTATTATTGGGTCGCTTGTTGGGCTGCATTACCTGGCATTAAAAGTTTGGTGGCTGGTGGCAGTACTTATTCCTTTTTCTGCAGTGGGTTGTTATTTTCTTTTTCGCACGGTACAAAATTATTCATGGCAAAAAATATCCAGTTAATCAATGGTAAACGAACCACTTTATAAAGAAATTGTCGGTTTTACAAAATTAAAAAACTCAACGCTTGTAGCGGTTTCAAAAATTAAACCTGCTTCTGACGTACAAAAAATGTATGACATGGGGCAAAGAGATTTTGGTGAGAATTACGTACAGGAAATGGTAGAAAAACAGGCCCAATTGCCTGCCGATATTTTATGGCATTTTATTGGTCATCTACAAACCAATAAGGTAAAATATATTGCGCCTTTTGTTCATTTAATACAAAGTGTTGATAGTGAAAAACTGTTGAAAGAAATAGACAAACAGGCTGCAAAAAACAACAGAAAAATAAATGTATTGCTGCAGATGCATATTGCAGAAGAGCAAACAAAATTTGGTTTTGATGAACAGGAACTGATGAACCTCGACGTAAGTTTGTACCCGAATGTAAATGTTACGGGATTGATGGGTATGGCTACATTTACCGATGATAAAGAAAAAGTGAAGCGGGAATTTGAACAGCTACAATCTTATTATAATAATTTTGAAGATGCTAAAAAAGTTGAATTAAATACTTTAAGCATGGGCATGAGCGACCATTATGAACTCGCCATTAATTGTGGCAGCAATATGATTAGAATTGGCAGTTTGTTGTTTGGAAAAAGGAGTTGAATAATTACGGATTTGGAATTACGAATATAAAACCTGCCTTGTGGATATTATAAACCTAATTGGTTGCTTAATCTTTTAAGTATTATTTCGCTTGTCTTGGCTGCATAACTAAGGTTTACCAATCTAAAACCAGATTCTTCAAAGCTTTTTTGTGCGTTTTTTACTTCTAAAATTGTTGCCTGCCGAAACTGAAAGCGTTGCAAAACAAGGTCAAGTAACTGCCCGGATAATTTATAATTTTCTTTCGCATTATCCAGTTGAGAAATAGTTGAAACATAAGACTGGTATTGGTTTGCTACCTGCGCCCTGTAATCTCGTAAAATAATATCTTTAACTAAAGTTGCATTGCGTACATCAATATTTACGACCTGCAATTGTTTTTTAAAAATTCCGCCATTAAATA
>JAYTCO010000269.1:0-1689 GCA_043736415.1 Ferruginibacter sp.
TCCGTTTAATTTTGTTTGCCCGTAAAAATTTACCGGATCTGTTTGCTGATTTTCTAAGTATGGATTGGTACCATTGCCATCAAAAACATAATCGGTAGAAATATGTATAAACTTTGCGTTGTAAATTCTGCAGGCTTTTGCCAGATAACCAACAGCAGTAGTATTTACAGTAGTTGCAAGTTCTCTTTCTGTTTCTGCTTTATCTACTGCAGTATATGCAGCGCAGTTGATACAAATGTCAAGTGGGTTGTTTTGAAAGAAATCGTTGACAGCATTTTCATTTGTAATCGAAAGCTGTTCTTTAGAAACAAAAAAGAAGTTATAGGAGGATAATTGTTTTTCGAGTTCTTGAAATTCACGCCCAAGCTGCCCATTGGCACCTGTTACTAAAATAGTTTTTTTATACCGAAAGTTAGCTTCCATTAAAATTGAAAATTATTTTTACAATTTTCAAAAGTTGGTTGAATAAGATCTTTATCCGAAATGATTTCTTTACCGTCTTCTATTTTCCAATCAATATTTAAAGAAATATCGTTGTATGCCAACCCTGCTTCGTTGTCTTTATTGTAAAATTCATCACATTTATAAAAAACTTCTGCCGTCTTGCTGAGCACGGAATAACCATGAGCAAAACCTTTTGGTACCATTAATTGCAAATGATTTTCTGCTGATAATTCCTGAGAAAATACTTTTCCAAAACTGGGAGAACCTTTTCTTAAATCAACAACAACATCTAAAATTATACCTGATAAAACTCTTATGAATTTTGTTTGTGCAAAAGGTGCAAGTTGGTAATGAAGACCTCTAATTACACCATACTCAGAACTTGCCTGATTATCCTGCACAAATTTTATATTAACACCTTCTGCTTTGCAAATATTTTCATTATAACTTTCGAAAAAATAACCCCGGCTGTCGGTAAAAACTTTGGGTTCAAAAATCAGCAGTCCCGGAAAATCGGTTTTGATAAAAGGCATCTATTAGTGGTAATTTAGTTTATAACAATTTACAATAAGTAAACACATCAAAAACATTATTCTGAATTATTATGGAATAATTATTTATGATGCCCTAATTATTTTCATAAAGCGTCTTAAAAAATAAAATGGTTTCCCCTAACCCATCTTCAAATTTTTTAGTAGGAGCATAACCCAATAAATTTTTTGCAAGCGAAATATCTGCCAGCGAGTTTCTTATATCACCTGTTCTTGGTTCTCTGTAAGTGGCTTCCCAACTACTTTGTAAACTGTCTTTACAAATTTTATATAAATAATTTACAGAAAAATTTTCTCCAACTGCAACATTGTAAACCTTATTTAGTGCTGCTGTATTTTGGGTAAGCATCCCTCTTACATTAATCTGAACCGCATTATCAACAAATGTAAAATCCCTTGTTTGCTCACCATCACCGTTGATGTGAACAGGCTTCTTTTTCATAATTCCTTTTACAAACAACGGGATAACCGCTGCGTAGGCACCATCAGGATCTTGCCTTGGACCAAAAATATTAAAATACCTAAATCCCATAATATTTAAGCCATATACATCTGCAAAAATCTGTGCATACAATTCGTTGGTTTTTTTTGTAGCAGCGTAGGGTGAAAGACAGTTGCCAATTTTTGATTCAACTTTTGGAAGTGTAGGCTCATCACCATATACTGATGAAGAAGATGCATATACAAACTGCTT